>JAKUUP010000015.1 GCA_022447095.1 Candidatus Thalassarchaeum betae | reverse complement strand
GTGGGAGTCATGTCAGGGTTGGCCTGAATCATCAGCGCGGCAATACCGGCCATCAATGGAGTGGCCATGCTAGTACCTGACTTGCTGGTGTATCCATCCTGAGTGGCGGCGTCCGGTGCCATTATGCTAGATCCGATGGCAGCAACATCGGGCTTTACTCGCATATCGGATGTGTATCCCCGGCTACTGTAAATGGCTAGCCCTAGGTCCTTGTCGAGACTTGCCACGGTCACAGGAAGTTGGGCGTCACCCGGACTGTCTATGGTGTTGCATCCAGCGAAGGTAGCCCCTCCGAACTCATTGCCTGCAGAGAGCGTGGTGATGATTCCTGCCTCGACCACCATATCCATCTGACGGCTCCAAGCGGAGTTACCGTCGTTGTCGACATGAATCTCGAACTGTTGCTCGCCTAGTGAGGAGGTCACGATGTCGATTCCGTGCTTATCCTTGTTGTCAATCGCCCACTGAGCGCCCTGCATGACGTCCTCGATGTCGCCATCGCAACACGCTAGGATGTTGATTAGCCAAGCGCCGGGGGCCGCTCCGACATATCTCAGACCGGTGGCAGGGTCGGTCTGCCCGCCGCCACTCCCAGCGGCGATTCCCGCCACGTGGCTTCCGTGGGTACCAGAGTCGTATGACTCGGCGGGATCGTGCTCCTCGTCAGTGAAGACTGCATCGAAGAAAGCGATAATCTTCGGGTCGCAATCAGCAGGGATGGGTTCCGGATTCGGGTCTAGGGGGTCGGGAGGTTCATCGAGGCAGGTGAACGGGTCGTCGTCCATGTCGTTGAGACCCTCGTGGTCGCCTCTGACGCCGGTGTCGAGTATCGCAATTACAGAGCCGGTTCCGTCAAGCCCTAGGTCGGTCCAAACCTGATCTACTCCCATTGTTGGGACTGCTTCGTGCATATTCGGCTCTGCCAGACCAAGGTCCTCGACCATCACTACTCCGGGAAGTGCCCGGATGCCCTCAGGACTCAGGAGGGTATCGAACGGGGCGGTGGCAGAGACAGTGTCGAGGTAGGTGAAGCGGAACGTCACCTCGACTCCGAGGGCCTCTAGAGCCGAGACGTCTGCGTCGGTCGGATGGTGGTCGTAGTCGACGAAAACCCTAGCACTTCCTGGAGGGGCCCTCCTCCACCAATCCTGCTGCAATTCGGCGGGCTGCTCAAGCAGCCACTCAAGTCTGTCATCCAGTTCGTTGGAGTCCTTGTCGCGGCTCCAGTATAGCCACCAATAGGGGTGGACGTCGTGCTCGACAGATGCGCTCCAGTTGCCCTCGGCATCGAATCCACCGGCCTCTTGCTGTGCCATAATCGTCGACGATGCAAGGGGAATCAGGAAGAGTAGGACTATTGCCGAGGCCAGTGCTTCACGGCGTCCTGCCATGGGCAGGACGAAAGTGGGGTGGTGTTTGAGACTTAGGTAGTCAACAGTCGTCAATTGACCTGCATGCCCTCTTCGTCGTAGTCCCATTCGATGATTTCCCAACCTGCCTGCTCGATGGCGGAAACAGCCGTACTGATGCCCATTGGGGAGCAAAGCAGGCCCACGGAGCCGCCGCCGCCCGCACCCAGTGCCTTCCAAGCGACCACAGAGCCTGACTCGAGAAGAGGGTAGATCACGCCTCGGAACGGGTCGTGGATCGCTGGATCGAGCATGTCGACTCCTTTGCAGATATCTTTCAGTGCCTTGACCACGAGTTCGCGTCGGTCACGCTGAAGGCCTTCAGCCATAGTTCGCGCGGCCCCTCTGATGAGGTGCAGTCCCCCGATTACAGACTCATCACCCTGACCATAGCGATCCCATACCTCGGAGTGCATGTCGCCCGAGGTATGCTCGATCCCAGTGTAGGCGATGATGAAGTGCTTGCGCAACCAGTTTCTCGCCGAGCGCATCGGCTCGAATGGTATCTCTTCAACCTCGTCACCGAGGAAGAGCATGTGGTTGAATCCACCACGCGCAGCGGCCCACTGGTCCTGCCTGCCGCCGCGGTTCTCGAGAAGTGCCTCGAACTGGAAGGCGATCTCGGCGATATCCTCAGGGCTCTTGCCACCTCCAGCGATGGTCGCAATCAGCCCGACGTTCATCGCTCCACTCGTCCCGAGACCCGAACCTGTGGGGATGTCGCTACTGTACTCGACCCGTATCCGCCCCTCCGCGTCCTTCTCCATGACGCTACGGATGTATCGATTGATTGCGAAGTTGACGACCTCTCCCCCGAAATCACCCGTGTACGGCTGGACATCTGTCCACCCTCCTGCGAGGTCGACTCGGACCGGAACCACTACTTCCACGCGTTCCGCCATCGAACGAGGCAAATCTCCGACCCATGAGAAGGATTCGGTCTGCGACCGAAAATAACGGGTAGGTAAGGCCCCTCCGGCATACATGGTCTCCGGCGTGGAGCAAGCCGTCGCCGCATTCACCGCAGGGGATCCGGTGATGGTGTTCGACTCCGCCTTCAGGGAGCGCGAAACTGACCTGCTGTGGCCTGCTGACGCGGCCACACCCGAGGTGATGCGCACTCTGCGGAGGGACTGCGGAGGTCTGCTCTTCCTCGCTGTTGGCAATGAGGTCGGCGAGCTCTTCGGGCTACCGTGGCTGCAAGACATTCACTCGCACCCGGCTCTGGTCGAGGAGAACCCAGTTCTCGCCGAACTGGTGACCGACGACCTGCAGTACGACACCCGCTCGGCGTTCACCGTATCGATTAACCACCGGGATACTTACACTGGAATCACAGACCGCGACCGCGCTCTGACCACCCGGAGGTTCGGTGAGTTGGCCGGTGAGTTGCTCGCGAGTGGGGCGAGCGGTGAGCAGGCCCGCTCTGCTCTCGGAGCAGAGTTTCGCACCCCTGGACACATCCCGGTGTGCAGAGAGTCACCACAAGGCCTCAGGACACGTCAGGGCCACACAGAGTTAGCAGTTGCTATCGCGCGTCTCTCGGGGCACTCTCCATGCACCATCGGAGCAGAGATGCTGCAGCCTGACGGCGACGGCGCTCTACCTGTAGAAGATGCCAGAGAATACGCTCGGAAGAACGGCATACCGATGATCACCGGGGCCGACATACTCGAAGCGTTTGGGATAAACGAATAAGCGAAGGATTGAGACTGGTCTGTATGACTGAGGGTGTGAGAGTATGGTCCGCGTGATGGCAGTCGGCGTCTTCGACCTCCTTCATGCAGGGCACCTGCACTACGTCGAGCAGGCTAAGTCGCTGGGTGATGAGTTGGTCGTAGTGGTGGCTCACGATGACACGGTGCGCAAGCAGAAGCACGAGCCGATCACGGGCCACGATCTTCGTTGTAGGATGGTCTCTGGGCTGAAGCCGGTGGACGAGGCCGTCGTGGGCAATCCTCCTACTCTCCCTATCTTCGATATCCTCGATGTCGTCAAGCCCGATGTGATTGCTCTAGGCTATGACCAAAAGCACTCAATTGATGCCATTCGAACAGGTTTGGAGAGCCGGGGCCACGGCAACATCGAGGTCGTCAGGGTAGAAGGGCTCTCCGATGACTTGGATGGAACTCGTAAGATCATCTCTAGGATCCTCGATATCTGGCCTAGTAACGAAGGTGGCCCCTACGAGGAGGATTGAGATGTTCACCGGCATCGTTCAGGGCACCGGAAAGGTGATCTCGATAGCGGATGGCGACTCAGTACGTCGCTTCTCCATCAAGATGAGTAGTCTGAGCGATGAGCTCGAGATGGGTGCTAGCGTATCCGTCGACGGCGTCTGCCTGACTGCTACTGGGATGGACGGTAGCACCGTAGACTTCGATGCGGTACCCGAGACGCTGGAGCGCTCGACACTAGGAGGCCTAGATGTGGGTGATTCAGTGAACCTCGAGCGGGCACTGCGTATGGGCGACGAGTTAGGAGGGCACGTCCTGTCTGGGCACGTCATGGCCACAGCGGAGGTGCTGAGTCACAGCGAGGTCGGCGAGGGTGTCGACATGGGGATTGCTATCTCTTCTGGAATCAGACCATTTGTGATGGAGAAAGGCTTCATCGCCGTCGACGGAATCAGCCTCACCGTCGGTAGTGTCAGAGATGAGTCATTCGATGTACATTTGATTCCGGAGACTCTAGAGAGGACCACAATTGGCAGCAAGGCCGAAGGTGCCTTGGTTAACATCGAGGTCGATCCAATGACTCAAGCGGTGGTCGAAACCGTCGCCCGAATGCTGGAGTCAGGAAGATGAATCTCGGAATCGTCTGCGGTGCTTTCCACCGCGAGCACGTCGAGAAGATGCTTGAGTTCGCCCGTGATGAAACCGAAGCCAAGAACTGGGGGGTCGCTGATGTGGCTTGGGTGCCCGGCTCCATGGAGGCTCCTCTGGCTCTCGACAGAATGCTTCAGAGAGAGGATGTCGATGGCGCTGTAGTGCTCGGCATCATCGAGCGGGGGCAGACCGATCACGGGCTCGTCATGGGGCAGTCCGTGACCAAGGCGATCATAGAGTTACAAATCTCTCACAACAAGCCAATCGGGCTCGGGATAATCGGCCCGGGCGCTGAGCCCGAGCACATCGAACCGCGTCTAGAATCACACGCTCGCGCCGCTGTCGGCGCGGTCGCGGCGATGGTAGAGTAATCACTGCCGAGTCGCCTTCAGAGTGAAAGACAGCGGAGAGGCCGTCATTCCTCGATTTCGATTCCCTGTGCAATCATCATCTCGGCCTCGAGCACGGTCTGGCGCACCGCCATGACCGTGTCTGGAGTGACTGAGATTGAGGATATCCCACAGTCGACGAGGAACGGTGGGAACTCACTAGGGTGGTCGCTGGGGGCCTGACCGCAGATACCGATTTCCAGCCCTCTTGAGGTGAATGCGTCGATGGCGGTACGGATCATCGACTTGACTGCCGGTGCACGGGCGTCGACTTGGTGCTGATAGCCCTCGAGATCGTCCCTCGAGACAGCGTAGACGGTCTGTACGAGGTCGTTGGTCCCGATAGAGCCGCCTGACAATTGCATCTTTTCGATGAAACTCTCTGCGTCGATGACGTTAGAGGGTAGTTCGACCATGACGAACAGTGGCACCCCATTGCTGGGTCCTATCGCATGCTCCTCGAGCATATCCTTGACCGCCTCACCCTCCTCCGGGGAGCGGCAGAACGGCACCATCAGTTGCAGGTTTCCTAGGCCGAAGTCGTGTAACACCGAGGCCATGGCCTCGCATTCCATCTCGAAGGCCGGCTTGAAAATCGGGTCGAGGTATCGCGAGGCCCCTCGCCAAGCAATCATCGGGTTCTCCTCAACTGGTTCGAATACGCTGCCTCCAAGCAGGTCGCGGTACTCATTCGACTTGAAGTCGGAAAGCCGAACTAGGACCGGTCGCGGGTGGAATGCAGCGCATATGAGTCCGACCCCTTCTCGCAGTTTGTCGATGAATAAGCCTCGTGGGTGATCGTAGTTCCAGCACCGCCTCTCGATGGCGTCGACGACTTCTCTGAGGTTTTCCTCTGGCTCTTTGACAAGATTGCGGGCGAACGGCTCCAGATTTGAGTCGGTCTCACCGGTCTCAAGGTATCTCTTGAGAGAAGCGTGGTGAACGAAGGCGAGAGGGTGAATACCTATCTCACCCGAGAGTACGAACTCGATTCGAGCTAGACCAACTCCTTCCACCGGGAGTTGTGAGTCGACCAATGACTTGGTAGGGAATCCTACGTTGAGCTTGATCTTGGTCTTGAGCGGGGTCGAGGTGTCAACCTTGTGCTCGACGATTTCAAAGGGATGTACGCCATCGAAAATATACCCTGTATCGCCCTCTGAGCAGGAACCGGTGATCTTTCTCGTGTTCTCGAGTTTGAGGGCGTTGGCGCATCCGACGATGGCGGGAATTCCAAACTCTCGTGCGATAATAGCCGCGTGGCTGGTCCTACCTCCCTTCCGAGTGACTATTAGAGAGGCTTCCTTCATCATCGGCTCCCAGTCAGGGGTTGTCATCTCGGTCACGAGGACGTCCCCATTCTCAAAGACGAGTTCGTCCCAAGGTATGTCCTCGATCCCTTCGCCGTCGGCCAGTCTCTTCTGCAGGGCACGGCGGCGCTCGATGACCTCTCGATAGGAGTTGTATATCCGGACGGGTCCGGAGCCGATTCGCTTGCCCACGGCTTGACCAGTCGCCAGCACGGAACCCTGTTTCAGTCGCTCGACCAGAGCGGGATCCATCTCGTATCGGATGAGCGCGTGCGAGGAAGCTTTGGCGTGGACCGTTTCCGGTCTGGCTTGGACAATGTACAGGCTGCCATCGCCACCGTCCTTGGCCCATTCGATATCCATCGGCATGCCATAGTGCTGCTCTATTCGGAGCGCCATGTCGGCTAGCCGCTTGCACTCGCCATGATTCAGAACCCAATCCCTGCGCTCCGAGAACGGCACTTCCTCGATTGTGGTGGCACGGACGCCGTCACTGGCATAGACCATCCTCTGGTCCTTGCTCCCGAGGTGCCGGTGGACGACTGCAAACTTATCCTTCAGCAGGCCCTCCTTCCAGACTGTGTAGGTATCGGGTGAGACCGTACCCTGTACGATTAGTTCGCCGAGGCCGTAAGAGGCTGCGATGTGGACAACTCCATCGTGGCCGGAGTCGGGGTCGATGGTGAACATCACACCCGAGGAGGCTAGATCCGAGCGGACCATTTTCATGATTACGACGCACAGTGGGCTAGCCAGTGGGTCCATCCCCCTGTCAAGCTGGTAGCAGATGGCTCGTTCGGTGAACTGACTAGCGACGCACTTGCGCCAGTGCAGTACTACGTTCTTCTCACCATGGATATTGAGGAAGGATTCGTACTGCCCAGCGAAGGAAGCGTCCTCAGAATCCTCGGTGGTGGCAGAAGAGCGAACAGCCACGTCTGTGCCCTTACCATACTGCTCGCAGAGCATCCTGTATGCATCCTCAACTGCATCAGATATCGACTCGGGGACGGGGGTTTCGAGGACCAGTGCCCTCGCGAGTTCCGCTCTTCCGTGCATATCCAGCGAGGCGTGGCGGTCTGAGCCTTCGATGCAGACTTTCAGTGCATCGGACAGAGTTGGTTGAATGATGGCGAGGCTCCTGATGTGCTCTATCCCTTCGGTCTCCACGACTTGGTCCCAGATACCTGGGGGGACTTCTGTCTCGATGAACTCGTGGTAACTGTGCGAGGTCGTGGCGTAGCCGTTCGGTATGTCGACTCCTGTGGCTCTGAGGTTGCAGTACATCTCGCCGAGGGAAGCTCCCTTACCACCTACTACAGACGCGTCCTCGCGGTTCACCTCATCGAACCATAGTATGTGTGAAGTCGACCCCATGAATTCCCAGTTCCCCATTGGCCCACTAAGACCAAACGGCAGTGACAATTGACGCCAATTAATGGTTGAGTATGGAGTTGGGGCCCAGATTCGAACGATAACTGCGGAGCAGGGTTGAAGGACGTCCCTCGATTGGCGATGCCCGTGGGCGATGAAGTGCGCAATGTGATAATCATCGGCTCCGGGCCTGCAGGCTACACCGCCGGTCTATATGCCGCCCGTGCGCTGCTAGATCCTCTAATGTTCGCCGGTTACATGTCCGGCGGCCAACTCATGCTGACCTCCGATGTAGAGAACTTCCCAGGATATCCCTCCGGCATAGGAGGCCCGGAGATGATGATTCACATGCGCGAGCAGGCCGAGCGCTTCGGCCTAGAGGTTCACGACAAGAACGTTGAGAGAGTCGACTTCTCCGAGCGGCCTTTCGGGGTCTGGGTCGAAGGTGAGGAGTTTCGAGCCGAGGCTGTCATCATCTGCACCGGTGCGGAGGCCATCTGGCTCGGCGTCGAGGGTGAGGACGAGTACAAGGGTAGAGGAATCTCCACCTGCGCGACCTGTGATGGCGCTTTCTTCCGCGAGGAGGAGGTTATCGTGGTCGGTGGCGGCGACTCTGCGATGGAGGAGGCCACCTTTCTCACCAGATTTGCGAGCAAGGTCACCATCGTCCACCGGCGCGAGGGTTTTCGAGCGTCTAAGGTGATGTACGAACGCGCCGCCAATCACCCCAAGATCGATATCAAGACATTCAGGCAAGTCAAGAGTTGGCTCTCTGACGAGAACGGTCTGACTGGAGCCATACTAGAGGACCCCCGAGACGGTTCCGAAGAGAAGGTCTCGTGTACTGGAGCCTTCATCGCAATCGGTCACAAGCCGATGACAGGTTTCCTCGAGGGTGAAGTCGATATGGATGACTCCGGGTACATCCTGCACACCGAGCACACCATGACGAGTGTTGCCGGGGTGTTCGCCGCCGGAGACGTCGTCGACAAGCGATACCGGCAGGCAGTCACCGCCGCTGGAATGGGGTGCCGGGCGGCCATGGATGCCGAAAAGTGGCTGGAAAACCACGATTGAGTGGCGCCAAAGTGGGCTTCCGACCGAAGTGCCCATGTTGTATTGGCCCTCTCGGCGTGATATGCCCGACGAGCAGAGTGCGCGATACGCGAGGCATCTGACCCTTCCAGAAGTCGGTCCAGAGGGTCAGAAGTTGCTCAATGAGGCCTCTGTCCTGGTTGTTGGAGCAGGGGGGCTCGGCTCACCTGCACTGCTGTACCTCGCTGCGGCTGGCGTAGGCAGGATAGGAGTGATAGACGACGATTCTGTTGATATCACGAATCTCCAGAGGCAGGTGCTTCACGGCACTGCGTCCCTAGGAGATCCGAAGGTCGAATCCGCTGAGCGCAGACTCACCGACCTCAATCCGGAGATCGAGGTCGAATCTTACGAACTGAGGCTCGATGTGGACAATGCCCTGAGTATCATTGGCGGTTACGACTTGGTAATCGACGGCTCAGACAACTTCTCCACGAGGTACCTCATCAGCGATGCATGCGAAATCCTAGGCAAGCCATGGGTTTTCGGCAGCATACATAGGTTTGAAGGTCAAATCACCACATTCAACCTCGACGGTGGGCCAAACTACCGTGACCTGTTTCCCGAGGCCCCGCCGGCAGAGCTCGCGCCCAACTGCGCTGAGGCAGGAGTCCTAGGAGTACTGCCCGGGATAGTTGGTTCTATCCAGGCCACTGAGGCCATCAAAGTGATTCTAGGGGTCGGCGAGCCACTCAGCGGCAGGCTGCTGGTCATCGACACGCTCAGCATGGGAATGCGCTCCCTATCGTTCTCCCACGATCCTACTCGTCAGACTGTGACTGAACTCTCCGAGGAGACCATAGACTGCTCAGCCCAACCAAGAAAGGAGGAGGCGGGCGATGTGCGAGAAATCAACCCTGCCGAATACATAGAACGCATGCAGAGGGGATGGACCCCTTTCCTGCTCGATGTCAGAAGGAGGGAAGAAGAGATGATCGTATCTCTCGACGGGACGGATCTTCGTATACAGCACCTGTTGATTCCAACTCGCACCGACGAGATCCCGAGAGACCGAGACGTTGTCGTCTACTGTAGAACTGGAGGGAGGTCAGCTGCTGTGGCACGATTTCTCGCGGTGGCTGGCTGGTCCGAAGACCACGTCTACAACCTCCGTGGAGGCATTCATGAGTGGTCAGACACAATTGATTCTTCTATCCCCAAATACTAATTATGGTGAATATTCGTTAAAACTAACTATTATTTGTGGTATTTACTATCGATATTAGTCATATATCTCTGGAAATTCAACAATGTTCTCGTTCATGAGGATGTCTGATGTAATTATGGTAAAAACTGTCGCAATACATCGAAGAATAGTTGTATAAGTAGTCTTTCGGGCTACTATGGCGATTATCCGTCAGGGGGTTTGGAAATGCCCCTCCTGCGAGCGTCATCAAGCATGGAGAACTAGGGGGGCGACCGAGAGTCTCGACAGGAGGTGCGAGCACTGCGGTAAACGGATACGAGCTGCCCTCGACCGTTCTTCGAGCGGACAGGGGAGGCATCGGGCCTTGCATATCTGGGAGCGCAGTTCCACTCTGGGCCTGAGTGATCTCGAGGATGAGGCTGTCCGTCGGGATAAAGAATCGCAGCGAAGGGGCGAGTTGGCTGGCTCGATTCTATCCGAAGCTGTCGGGACCGTTTCCCAGAGTGACCTGCCGACCATATGGGGCGCCGGCTGGGAGCCGAGCTCCGCACTCAAATTTCCAACTCCTCTGAATTCCTCATGGGCCCGAGACGAGTTACTGAGATTCGTTGCCGAGAGACATGACGGGCACCTCGACACGGTGGCCTCCTGTTGGGACGAGATGGGGGCCCCGGAATCATTCGGAGGAGTTTCCTTCCACAAATTCTCCAAGAGTTATGTCAGTTCCTTTGAAGAGTCCTTGCAAGAGCGCCTGCTGACTCCCGCTCTATCCTCTCTGGTGGATGCCGAAGTTATACCAAGAAGGTCGGGTTTACTGCATCTGGAACGACGTACTGCAAGGCTTTTGCTCGACATCGTCCTATGCTTGAGAAGGATTTCTCATTATGCTTCAATCACCCTAGAGCAACGCATTGAGTGGCAGAGGATGATGATGCAGACGAGGCTTGTTGACGAGCATCTCAAGGACCTCTCAACGAACGGAATCCCTACTCCTGACGGCGGCACCTTCGGAGGTAAGGGATTCCGTTCGACCTGGCAGGAGGGGGTGGTCGCGTGCGCTAGCGCTATGCGCAGGGCCATCGACCTTCCAGAGAGTGAGCGCCCTCGTGCCGACATCGTTGCTCCGATGATCAGGGATGTCGGACTGGCACTGGCCATGGGTCAGACCCCAACCGAGGTCTTCGCCGCTCAGATGGGGAAATCGGGATCGTACATGGACGGTGGGCAAGAGGATTCTGGTGGAAGGGACCTGCATATCGGCAACTGGGAGAAGGGTGTGCTTCCACCTACTGCCCCCCTGCCAATAGCAAGTGCCACTACCACTGGCATCGCCCTCGCTGCTTCTAGGCTCTCAGTAGACCGTTTTCACCTCGCCCCCGTTGGAGAGGGATGCAGCAGCAGCGGCGAGTTCTGGGAGGCGATGAACCTTGCAGGCGCCCGTGGACTGCCAATCTCCTTCATGATACAGAACAACCAGATCGCCCTCGACACCTTTGTGACCGCGCAATCCGGAGTCGAGACCTATGGCGACAAGGGTCACGCTATGGGTATGCCAGCATGGACGATTGATGGTTCGGACCCCGGACTGTTCTACGCTTCCACTGCCGTCGCGAGGGAGTTCGCGACCGCTGGTGGTGGACCGACCCTGATACACGTCGAGACGATGCGGGGCTGCGGGCACGCACACCACCATGACGATCTGTATCTCGGTGCGGTCTCGGGGAACCCGCCCGGCTACGTTGACCGAGAGCTGCTAACTTACTGGGCCGAGAAGGACCCTCTCCCAAATCACAGGGAATTACTGATCCAGTTCGGTGCGGACGATAAGGAACTGAAATCGATAGAGGAGAGGGAGCAGGCCTTGGTAGACGCAGCCCGAGACGAGATGATGGAGATGCCATGGCCTGAGGGTAACACTGTCACCAAAGGTGTGACGAGTCTGCATGACGCTGCAAGCCATGCCGAACAGTACGACAGATTCCAGAGCGAGTTAGCTATGATCGACTCCCCTCTTGCTCCCGGTGAGAGTTCGCTGGAGTTCTCCGAGGCCTCCAACACTTGGACCTACAGCCGAGCCATCCAGAATGGGATGGTCTCAATTGCCGAGAAGTATGGTGACAGGGTAGTGTTCATGGGGGAGGACATGGAAATCGCTGGTGCTTTCGGAATGATGCTTGCCCTGAACGCCAAGGGGCATTCGGACAAGTTACTCGACATGCCTCTGTCCGAATCCGTCATAGTCCACTCAGCTACAGGTGCAGCCTTGGGTGGGATGCGCCCGATCGCCGAGATTCAGTTCGGTGGCTTCGCCGCTCTCGCGATGAATGCTCTGGTAAACAACGCGGCCCAACTACGCTGGCGCTGGGGCGCCAACGTGCCCATAACCGTGAGGATACCTCTCGGCGCCAAGACCCGCAGTGGACCGTTTCACGCAAACATGATCGAGTCTTGGTTCATCAACGACCCGGGACTGGTTATCGTCTTCCCGAGTACTCCGCAAGACGCCTACGACATGCTCATCGAGTCACATGAGCTCCCTGACCCCGTCGTCTTCCTCGAACACCTTGGATTGTACGCACTGAGAGGGGGTTTGACCGGTTGGGGTGAGTCGATCAACCAACTTGTTGACACGGAGTCTGTCCACCAGCGAATCGCTGCTGGAGAGACCTCTTTGGGCAAGGCTCGCGTCGTTAGGGGTGGCAAAGATCTGACTATCGTCACTTGGGGTGCGATGGTCCACGTGGCCATGAAGGCGGCTTCCGAGGTCGCCAAGAAGGGAATCGAAGTCGAAGTCGTAGACCTTCGTACTATACTCCCCTTCGACGCACGGACCTGCATCGAGTCGGTGCGGCGGACCGGACGTCTCGTTGTTCTTCAGGAATCGCAGTGGACCGGGGGCTTGGGAAACACCGTGAGCAGTCGTATCCTTGAGGAGGCGTTTTGGTGCTTGGAGGCGCCTCCTGTGGTCATCGGGGCACTAGACACGCCGGTCCCGTTCTCACCTACTCTGGAGGACCACACCATTCCTACATTCGAGTTGGTGTCTAGTCACATCGAGAGGTTGTGTACCTGAGTCCCCATTCGCCCTACCAAACCGTCATGAGCGTAGAGCCGTCCCCCGAGAGCGAATCACATGCCCTTGGCAGAGACAGAGATGATGCTTGTCATAGCCGGTTTCGTCCTGCTGATGCTCGGAGGTGAGTTCGTCGTTCAGGGAGCGGTCACTATCGCCAACAGAATGAGAGTTTCCCCCCTCCTCGTGGGGTTCACCGTCGTTGCCATAGGAACTTCGCTACCGGAACTTGCAGTGGCCTTGGAGGCAGTTGGAAATGATACTCCGGATATCGCCGTTGGAGGAGTTCTGGGCTCCAACGTGGCCAATGTGATGCTGGTACTAGGGACCGCTGCCGTGCTCGGTGCGGCATCTGACCCTGGGCCGGGCGTTCGTCGCGACGCCATAGCAGTCGCCGTCGCCACCGTGATCCTGCTGGCCACCGTGCTCATCGGGAAAATCACAGGGCAGTTCGGCGTCATCATGTTACTGGGTCTTGCCGCCTACTACACTTACTCATACCGCACCTCCAAGGCAGAGGGGGTCGACGTCGGGGGCAGTAAGTCGTGGCTGCCTGAAAACGTGTTGCTAGCGATTCCGACCACCGCCGTGGGAGGATACATGATCTGGACAGGAGCTGAGATGCTGGTCGAGGGGGCCACCGGCCTCGCGATAGACTACGGTATCTCCGAGTCCGTCATCGGCCTCTCAGTTGTGGCACTGGGAACCTCCCTCCCTGAGTTGGCGGTGACTCTGGTCGCAGGACTAAGGGGGCAGGGGGGCGTTGCCATAGGCAACATACTAGGATCCAATGTCATAAACATCCTAGGCATCCTAGGTCTGACTTCAGCCTACGCAGGTGGGATAATCATAGCGCCGGAGTTCGCTGGGAGAGACATCTGGGTCGTCGTCCTCACATCGGGCTTCATCGTAGCCATGCTGCTTGACGAGCGACGCATCGGCAGACGTGTGGGGACGACGATGATCGCCGGTTACCTAGCGTACATGGCATTTCTGTTCCTCCTGCCTCAATAGTCCCTTAGAGGTGCGAACCGCTAAGGCCGAGGACCCGCTCCTAGGGCCATGGTAGACTTCGCACTGTCAGAAGAACAGCGTATGCTTCAGGAGGCGGCTCACGAGTTCGCCGCTGCCGAAGTCCAACCACACGCTGAGAAATGGGACCGTGAGAGTTCATTCCCGCTGGAAGCGATTCGCAAGGCCCACGAACTCGGCCTCCTCACAGTGATGATTCCCGAAGAGTACGGCGGCTATGGGATGGGTTCATTCGAAGAGGTCCTAATCTGCGAGGAATTTGGATGGGGGGATCCGGGTTTCGCCACTGCATCGGGCAGCACCATGCTGGCTTCCTATCCGATCATCACAGGAGGCACCGAGGATCAGAAGCAGCGCTACCTGTCCAAGGTGGCCGACGGCTGCATCGCGTCCTACTGCGTGACTGAACCCGGGGCGGGGAGCGACGTGCAGTCGATTCGGACGCAAGCCGTCAGAGACGGTGACGACTACGTCGTCAACGGCAGCAAAATGTGGATCACAGGAGCCGGACACGCTGATTGGTTCTTCGTTCTAGCATACACCGACAAAGAAGCAGGATACAGGGGAATGAGTAGTTTCATCATCGACGCAGACAGCCCCGGCATAGTTCTCGGTAAGAAGGAGGAAAACATGGGTCAGCGCTGCTCCGACACGCGCGCGGTCGACTTCAACGATGTTCGCGTACCTGCGGAGAACCTTATCGGCGGTGAGGAAAACAGTGGCTGGATGAACGCTATGAACGCCTTCGATCTCTCCAGACCTGCGATATCCGCGAACGCCGTCGGCAACGCCAGAGGCGCCATGGAGGAGGCTCTGCAGTACGCCAACGAGAGGAGCACTTTCGGAAAGCCAATCTACCGACACCAAGCAATCTCATTCATGATAGCCGACATGGCGACCAAGGTAGAGGCTGCTAGGCTTCTGACGTGGCGGGCCGCGAAGAAGGCCGACTCGGGCGAGCGAAACACCATCGAGGCGTCTCACGCCAAGCGCTTCTCCGCCGACATGGCGATGGAGGTCACCACCGACGCAGTGCAGGTCTTCGGCGGATATGGATACTCGGAGGAGTACCCTGTAGCACGGAGGATGCGCGGTGCGAAGGTCGTTCAGATATTCGAGGGTTCCAGCCAGATACAGCGCCTCATCATCAGCCGGGAGTTGTTGGACGGCCCGTGAGGTGTCGCATGAACAGTGACATCGGCTGCGTGGTTCTTGCAGCTGGCTCTAGCGAGCGGCTCGGTCAACCGAAGGCCTTAGTCAGAATAGGAGAGCGGTGTTTAGTTGAATGGGTCGTCAGCAGATTGCAGGCCCACGGTCTCGATCCGCTGGTGGTCACGAACGAAGAAATCGTCGACGAGGTTGCTACCTCTGTCGACTGCGGGGTCGTTGTAAACCCGGACCCAGAAGCCGGAAGGACTGGTACACTGCAGGTCGGAATCGGCCACATAGGCACGGGTGCGGGGCAGAGAATTCTGGTCGTACCGGTAGACCGTCCGGGATTTTCGGACTCCACTCTAGAAACTCTACTGGACTCGACTTCCACCAGTTGCCCAACTCAAGGAGGCAGAGGGGGACACCCAATACTACTGTCTGCAGAGGATGCGGCTAAGGTAGTGAAAGGTTCGCCTTCTGACCCTCTGCGCAATCTAATCAACCCGATTCGTATCGATGTCGCGGACCCTTACTTACACCTGAATGTGGATCGACCCGAAGACCTCGACTGGCTTGCTGATGCTTTCGCGGACCTGTGAGAAACATCTTATCAACGCCAGCAGACTCGAACGACTGATGGACATCGTAGGGTTCATTGAGGGATATGGCCCGGTCCAACAGGCACTGATAGCAGGTCTTTTCACATGGTTCATGACCGCCGCCGGAGCGGCTCTGGTGATTTTCTTCAAGGAGTTGGACAGGAAGGTCCTCGATGCAATGCTCGGATTCGCCGCCGGGGTGATGATAGCTGCCAGTTTCTGGTCCCTGCTCTCACCTTCCTTAGAAATGTCAGAAGGGAAAGATTTGCCAGTTTGGTTCCCAGCCCTAGTAGGATTCCTTCTGGGTGGCGTGTGTATGAGACTAATCGACATGTTCCTGCCACACCTGCACCCCGGCGCCCCTCCGGAAGAGGCCGAAGGAGTGGACAACAATTGGCGCAGGAGTATGCTGCTGGTCTCGGCCATTACTCTGCACAATATCCCTGAGGGACTGGCTGTAGGCGTCGCCTTCGGTGCGGCTGCATCCGGGTTCGAAGGTGCTACAGTGGGTGCTGCCATCGCACTGGCTGTCGGAATAGGGATCCAGAACTTCCCGGAAGGCGCAGCCGTCTCGCTGCCCCTCCGACGTGAGGGCCTGTCCCGAAGAGACAGTTTCCTGTGGGGTCAGCTTTCGGCTACAGTGGAACCAGTAGCAGCCGTGTTGGGTGCCGCATTGGTTATCGTAGCGACGCCGATCCTCCCCTACGCGCTGGCGTTCGCCGCCGGTGCGATGATATTCGTCGTGGTAGAGGAGTTGGTTCCCGAGGCCCACCGTGGAGGGAATGGGGACATCGCCACGATGGGAGTAATGCTTGGTTTCGCCGTGATGATGGTTCTCGATGTCGCCTTTGGCTAGCCTAGCGCAATCACAAAGGCGGACGACCCGCTCTCAGGGGCATGACCCGCGCCGTGCTAACATGGGTTCTCGAGAGGCTGGAGCGTGGCGAGAGCGTGGCTATGGCATCGGTAATCGAAGCCAGCGGCAGCGTTCCGGGAAAACCCGGTGCTAGACTGGCGCTGACTCCGAATGGGGCCAGATTCGGCACAATCGGCGGTGCTGGTTTGGAGATGAAAGTGGAGGACGTCCTGAAAGGTATGCTCAACGGAGGGCGCCAGCAGGTTCGCGAGAAGGGCGGCAGGGTCGAGACTTTTGTGCTCTACAAGGATGCGAAGGGAGAAGAGGCGACGCCTCTTGACAGCCTGTGCGGAGGTCGTGTTACAGTGGCGATGGAGGTAATGGATCCTATGCCGCACGTACTCATCGCGGGTGGCGGTCATGTGGGGCGAGCAATTGCCATCGTCTGCGATACCCTCGGCTGGTCGCACAGCGTCTTCGATGTGCGCGCGGAATACGCCGATGTGGATCGTTACCCGTTCGCCAGCGAGTTGCATGCCAATACTGTCTCGGAGTTCCTCGACTCCGAAGACGGTGATACGCTCAGCAGATTCTCAGATGTGCTGCTGCTCGGCCATGACTGGGGCGTGGATCAGGAGATGCTTCTGGGGATGCTGAGCAAACTCGAGGGAGACTCGAGACCGAGAATCGGTGCCATCGGATCGACGGTGAAGTGGAATGCATTCCGCGAGGCGGCAATCGAATCAGGCATCTCCGAGAAAGCGGTCGATTCAGTGAGATGCCCGATAGGGCTCGATATCGGAGCGGACTCACCAGAAGAGATCGCCGTAGCCGTCTGTGCCGAGATTATGGCCCTTGAGAAGCGGAGCAATTCACTCGACTAATTCGGCCTCATCGTCATCACTAACAGTTTCTCTGGGTGATATTTCGACAAAATTGGAATCGTGACTTTCTGTAACGTGTACGACTTCAGGCTGTCTCTCCAGACTTGGGATGAAAGTTGCAATAGAAATCCAAATCAACACTATGACTAGGATTACAGTCAACGAATTCTGAACTGCATTAGTCAACTCTTCTTGCTCAAACATTGCTATCCAAGACCAAATGAAACCTACTGCGAATGCTATTGTTAGCCATACTGATCCTACAATTGCTAGGCCCACTCGTACGGGCATCTTCCCGAAAGCGCTGAATACGAAATTGATGATGTTCGAAATATTCCTGCTAACGAACCTGAAAATGTTTGAGAATAATTTCCTGCCTATGAATCCCAATCGACCACCTACGACATCGTCACCCTTCCCGTGTTCATGAATGTGCCTGCAATTACGCAACAAAGACTCCGAAGGCTGAAATCTCTCCTTCACGGCGCAAGAGCGTGCGCAAACTCTCATTGATGCTCTCACTACTTGTTGTGGCCGCCCCACTGAGTGGCTGCCTGTTGTGGGGGGACAATGACGAAATCGAGGTGCTGCCCGAAGAGGAATCGGGTTTCGGTGCCTTCAGCGTGGTAGCGCCCATTGATACTGGGATCAACGTCTACCACAATCATTTCCGGATGAACGAGTCCTACCCTCAGTGGCTCCTCGAAGGTTTCGGAGTGACCAAGATCTGCGATGTGACTCTGAACGGGACTTGGTTAGAGAGGTACGAGGCCGACAAGAGTACGTGCTGGGACAACATTACCTCGGAGGACATCGTCTGGTTCCGCGGCACACGCATCATCGGTACCACTCCTGACGATAACACCGACATACCGATTCTCGACGACCCGCAGGACGGGCATGGCACGGCTGTGACCGGTGCTGTCCTCAATGCCAATCCGGATGCCGTCATCTTCTTCGTCGAAGGTTTCAGCGACGCTGCCGTCCTAGCAGCTGCTAACCAGCCTCTGGTTGATCTGATCACCACGAGTTTCGGTCCGATACTCTCCGTTCCAGTGCCGGGTATCGAGGATGCTACGAAGGTCGCTGTGGTGCAGAAGAAGAAGTTGCATACCGGCGCTGCCGACAACTCTCCCTCACCCGCGATTCAGGACTCCACTGCCGGCCCACCTTGGAGCATCGGCATCTCGGGTTACGCCGAGGAAGGTGACGACCAGAAAGAGACCATGAGCGGTTCCTACCCTGATGTCGCCGCGGACTGGACGCAGGTACTGCCCAACCATGACGACATTGACGGCTACCACGAAACATCGGGAACCTCGTTCGCCACTCCGAGGACAGCCGGGCTGCTTTCTAAGGTCCTGATGCACCTCAGATCCGAATTCGGGGACATGTCGTCTGGCGCCGACCCCGATACACGCAGTGGGCTGATGGTCAACGGGACGAACTTCACCCTGACCAACGACGATCTTCGCAACACCCTGAATCTCTCAGGATGGTATCCCTCGTTCAACACCTGGGACCCACTCTCGGGTACCACTCCGATTTCGCCAATTGCACCTTGTACGCAGGTGGGCTGGGGGGTCGTGAACGAAAGCAACGTCATGCCCATTATCGAGCACCTTAACGGCACCTCTACGATTGCCAACAGGCCCGGTGACGTGGTCATGTGCATGGAGACAAACCAAGCGATTCGCGAGGCCTATTGGAATTAGCAATGGCCCGCTGATTTCAATACCTGAACTGGCTTGCAACGGGTATGAGGAGGGTCGTCCTGAGATGGAAGATCTCCTCTCTGAGAGGGGCCAGAGAACTCTCTAGAATTCTTGAGATATCGGAGAGGGTGGAAGTACTAGGGCATCTCGCCGTGAGTGATCAGGGCGTCACCCAACTAGCGGAGATCAAGATGCGCGAGGGGCATTCGGTGGATGAGATATCTAATCTAGACAGTTTCGAGGTCCTCGAGGAGCACGAAGAGGACGAGGATGGCATTCTGGTGAGCCTGCTATGTAAGCATCCTCTCGCCATATCGGCTATCGAGATGTCCAACATACACATCCAACCCCCCTACGGCATCGACGCCGAGAGGGGGATGGAACTCAGAATCTCAGGCCTATCAAAGTCGATTCGCAGATTCCTAGCCCTGCTGAGGATGGTACTGCCTCCGGACAATATCAAAGTTCAATCAATTAGGGGCGAAGAGAGCAATGGGTGGTCGGAGGCATTGACCAAGAGACAGAAAGAAGTCGTCACCCATGCGATCAGAAGGGGGTACTACAACCCCGAGTCCAATATCTCTCTGAGAGAGTTGGCTGGTGAACTGGGAATGGCCCGCAGCACCCTTGGGGAACACCTACAGAGAGCCGAGTCGGAAATCATGAGAAAGGTCGCAGAGGACTTGAATTGACCCCGCAGGGGTCAAACCGAATGCTCAAAGGATGACACGTCTGGTGTGGCCACTGCATGGTTCAGTTCCGACTCCCAATGCTGCCGGCGCCGGACGAGGTTCCGTGGTCCGCCAGTGTGAACGGAGCCGAGGTTGCTTTGCATATCGAAAGCAATGCGATTCTGCTCGATGTCTTGCGTGACCAAGCAGGTAGCCTTGGTACCAAGCGAGGCTGTGACATGGGGACTTGCGGGTGCTGCAGTGTGCTGGTCGATGGGACGCCCAAACTGTCTTGTCTGATGCTTGCACAAGAGGCCAACGGCTCTGATATTACCACCATCGAGGGACTCGCTGACGGACATCACTTGCACCCCATCCAGCAGACTTTCACTGAGTACGGCGGGAGCCAGTGCGGCTTCTGCACGCCGGGCTTCCTAGTCGTCATCTCTGCTTTACTAGACGAGAATCCGAGCCCTTCAGACGATGAAATCAAGTCCGCTATTGAGGGGAATCTGTGCAGGTGCACCGGCTACCAACAGATTGTGGACTCCGTGCGCGCTGCCTCGGAGATACTCGTCTCTGGCGTAGGCACGCCAGATGCGACAGATGCGATGAGTGACCCTCATCCTGGATACAGTGGAGACACCTAGGTGATTCAGATGGCCGATGAGAAAGACAAGGTTGTTGGCTACCGGCAGCAAGGTGGCAAGTTGCCATTTCCACGACCTGGCTCAGGAGGCAGTCGTAAGTTCAGCGAGCCGCGTGACGAAGACCGTATCGCCAAGACCAGAGGTTCCGGGAGCCACAAGCACGACGATCTGGTGACCGGTTCTGCGGTTGGTAAGGCCACTCCCCTCATCGACGGCCGCTGGAAGGTCACCGGGCAGGCCCAATATGGGGATGATGTTCGCCTGCCAGGGGAACTAATCGGTAAGATAGTTCGCTCGAAGCACCATTACGCCAGAGTTCTCTCCATCGACGCGACGAGGGCGCTAGAACTACCTGGTGTGGCTGCCATCGCAACGGGACAAGATGCCAGCGGTACCTTCGGTGTGCTTCCTGTGACCAAAGATGAGCACGCGATGGCACGGGACAAGGTCCGCCACGTCGGAGACTTGGTCGCCTGCGTCGCTGCCGTAGACGAGTTGTCCGCTAGGGAAGCAGCTCGTCTGATAGAGGTCGAATATGAGGAGATGGATGCTACTCACGACATGCGCAAGGGACTAGATGATGCTGACGAGCCTATTCATGACAGAGGCAAGTACCACATCGGCTCCTCGAACATCCAGAAAAGAGTGTTCCAGGAGTTCGGCGACATCGCCGGCATGACTGAGAACGCCGTCGCCAGCCACAAGTCGGACTGGCTGTTTGCCGGAGCCAACCATGGATTCACCGAGCCGCACGCAGTCGTCGCCCATTGGGAGCCGTCTGGCCGTCTGACTCTGTACACTCCCCAACAGGTTCCCCACTACGTTCACCGAGCACTAGCCGACGTGCTGGATATCCCTATGCACCAGATCAACGTCTACCGAACTTTCGTAGGCGGGGGATTCGGTGGCAAGTCCGACCCGTTTCCGCATGAGATGTGCGCTGCCATCCTAGCACGTAAGACCGGTCGGCCGGTGAGAATTAACTTCGACCGCGAGGAGGTCTTCTTGGTCAATCGCGGTAGGCATCCCTCAAGAATCGAGATGAATCTGCACGCTGACTCCGAAGGCAGGCTGTGCGGAATCGAGACCGATGCTCTGATCGATGGCGGTGCCTTCGCTTCGTTCGGTCACGTCACCACCTACTACAACGGTGTCCTGCACACCGCTCCCTACGAAATCGGAGCCTTCCACTACACCGGCGCGAGGGTGTGGACAAACAAACCCGCGAGTGGCGCCATGCGTGGCCACGGAGCGGTGAACTCGCGTTGCGCGGTCGAGGTCGGAATGGACGATCTGGCCGAACAGCTGGAAGTCGACCCTATCACATTCAGACTCGCTAACCTGCTTCCTCCCAACTCAGCCACGATTACCGGATTCAGAGTCACCAGCATTGGCATGCGAGAGTGCCTAGAGAGGGTCAGGGAGGCTTCGGGTTGGAAAGAGAAGTTCCGCAAGTTACCCGATGGTCACGGAATAGGCATCGGCTGCGGCTTCTTCATCTCCGGAAGTGGCCTTCCGATACACTGGGAGCCAAACAAGTTCCCACACGCCACGGTTCACCTCAAGGTTGACATGGACGGCGGCGTGACCGTCCACACCGGTGCTGCCGAAATAGGTCAGGGCTCCGACACCGTAGTCGCCCAGTCAGTGGCCGAGGTCCTCGGACTGCCGTTGGAGATGATTAGAATCAGGAGCAGGGAGACAGATACCGCCCCGGTCGATCTCGGATCCTACTCATCGCGTGTCACCTTCATGAATGCCAACGCTGCGATATCCGCGGCTATGGAAATCCGCCAGAAATTGTTTGGTGCTGCTGCTGACGTCACCGATGCTCCGGTCGAGAAGCTGGTGATGGGTGACCGGCGCATCTACCGCAAGGACGACCCCGCGGTTGGAATCTCGTATCTAGAGGCGCTTCACAAGGCGCAAGAGGAAACCGGTGCTCTGGTCTCATCCGGTGCCTATAGGACTCCGCCGATGGGTCGGGTGCACAAGGGAGCAGGTGCGGGAATCGCTCCAGCATACTCCTTCTCGGCCTATGTCGCTGAGGTCAAGGTCGACGTCGAGACTGGTCAGACCCGAGTACTGAAGGTGTGGGCTGCGCACGACTGCGGTAAGGCACTCAACCCCTTAGCGGTGAAGGGGCAGATGATCGGTTCGTGTCACATGGGACTGGGGCAGGTACTCAGCGAGGAGATGCGTTACGGTAGAAACGGGCACCTGCTGAACCCGGACTTACTCGATTACAAGATTCCCACGGTACACGAGATGCCGGAGATTGTGCCTATAATCGTCGAGTCGAACGACTCCGAAGGCCCCTTTGGGGCCAAGGAAGCCGGGGAGGGCCCACTGCTACCGATTCTACCCGCGGTCTGCAACGCGGTCCACGATGCGGTCGGTGTCCGTACCAGCGAGTTGCCAATAACCCCCGACAGGATGCACAAGATGATCGAGGGGCGTTGCAAGGAAGAGGGAGTTTCCGATCCCCTCGAGTTGACTTCACCCAAGTTGGAGTATTCAGATCTCCAAGGTGTTCTGGAGGCCCGTGCAGCCATGCACGATGAGCGTGACGATGCTCGCAACACCGACCCGGATCCGCCAGATTACAACAACGGGGCGCTGTTCGGGTTTGATCCAGAGATTCCGGCCGACGAACAGGATGAACGCTGGATCGTCAGTGTGACTCCCAGTGGCGAGTACATCGACAACCCCCGCTTGGCTGGCAGCGCTTGGAAACACATTGAACGCAGGCATCGAGGTGATGAATGATGCGCATGCCACCCTTCTCACTGCACACTCCCGGCTCCCTAGAAGAGGCGCTGTCAATCGCAGGCGGACTCGCCCAAGCCGGTCATGAGTTTGACTGGGTAGCTGGCGGTACCGATCTACTGCCTAACTACAAGTGGCACCTGAACTCAAAGCCGCACGTAATCTCACTGGCGGGAGTACCGGAACTCTCCGAACTCACACACACCCACATAGGAGCCATGGTACGGTTGCAAGACCTCGTCGAGTCCGATACCGTGCACCCGCTGATTGCCAAGGTGTCGGGCACGGTTGCAAGCGTGATGCTGCGGCGATCGGGGACGGTAGGTGGGAATATCTGCCTCGACACTCGATGCTTCTGGTTCAACCAGTCTGAGGAGTGGCGTGAGTCCATTGAATGGTGCTACAAGTGCGATTGCGGGACTGGGGCCGACTGCAGAGTCATCCCAAACCAGAACACGCTCTGCGTCGCAACCTACCAAGCCGACCTTGCCCCGGTGCTGATGTGCCTAGGCGCGACCATCCACCTAGCCACCCCAACTGGCACACGATCGATGCCTCTGACCGAGTTCTTTGAACTAGATGGGATCACTCGCAACGTTTTGGAGCCCGGTGAACTGGTTACTCATCTCACCTTACCTGAGGACAACTCGAAGTGGCAGGGAGACTACCAGAAGCTGCGACAGAGAGAATCATGGGATTTTCCCGAGGCGGGGGTCGCAGTACTGTGGAAATCTGGCTCCAATGGAGTCCCTTCCGGACTCAGAGTCGCTACTACCGGGCTTGAGGCGATTCCAGGATACCACCCAGAGGAGGCTGAGGCTGCACTCGGGGATTGGAGCGGCGAGGACAGCGTCAACGAGTTGGCCGAGGCGATTAGGAAAGCGGTCAGGCCAGTACTGAACACCTGGTATCCTCCGTCGTACAGACGCAAGATGGTCAAGGTCTTAACGAAGCGAGCAGGCAGCGGTCTATTGGAAGTCTAATATGAAATCTGGATTGAGTATCGGCATCTCATTCCTGCTTCTAGCCTCAGCGATGCCTGTGCAGGGCCAGTTGGGCGCATGGGACCTCGGAATCGAATACCATGACGACAATGAAGATATTCCCTTCAACGTCGATAAGGAAGGGAGGTCAACGATTCAGTTCTTCGTTGATAATGAGGAGGTATTGGATATCGAGGTCGAGTTCGAGTACGAAATTCCCTTCGGCGGCGAGGCCGATGGTCCTGAGTCAGAGACCATTAGCGGCGGTACGAACAAGTCATTCACACTCTCAGTGACCGGTATAGATGTCTGGAGTTTCGCAGCGGACTCCAAGGAGGGGTTCACTATCACAGCCAACCTGATTTCTAGGGCGGGTCTGCCCATCGGTCTGCCGGGAGAGAGCCGTGAAGCCACCGGCGAGCTGAAGATTCCGACGATCTATTCGATGGAAATCGACCTCGCTGACCCTGTCGGCCCGATTAACGCAGGCTCGGACGTCATCCTACGAGTCACTGTGTCCAACAGGGGAAACGTGCAGGACAAGATCGGTGAAGTCGAGGTCACAGACAACTGCCCGCTGCTGACTACCAACAACGGACTGGACGTGCTAATGACTAGAGACATCGGCGCGGGCCAGATGACTGAGGCAGACCTCGTAGCCACTGCATCCGAGAGTCATCCCCGCAGGAACTGCAAAATCGAGGTCACCGTCTCCTCTAACGGGGCGATGAATTCTGGTGGCTCGGCACTCGCCAGCGACGAGACAACGGTTGTGGTCGAGCCCCCCTTAGAAAATCCTGAAGACACCACTGAACCTGACGATCCGAGTGATCCTGTAGAGGTGGTTAGTTCAAGCCTGCCGGCGCCTAGTATAGCGTCACTATTATGCGCTCTGGCAGTAGCATTGTTCGTCAGCAATCGTAGATGTTCATTAGCAGGGGACTGAGGCGCTGATACCACAGTACTGAGAAGGTGCATAAAGAACACTGAAGATGATGAAATCAACTCGTTAGAACAAACTAATATCAGCAACATATAACTGTAAAATGACGCTCGCCTAAGCACCGTAGGTGCTGCCATAGCATACAATTTGGTAAAAGGTAGGAATCTGTATGGCTGATGAGGCAAAGGAAGAAATCCAATTCACCACCTACGTGGTTGGATCCTTGGCGATTACCATAGTGCTCCTACTACTACTTCCGATGCTGTTCGTGATGGGCAAGTCGACCGCCTATTCTGCATACGAAAATGAGGAGTTGTACCAACTCTCCGACATGCGGGACTCGCTCGCTGATCCTGATGATGATGGCGAGGATTCGGATGACGGTTATTTCATCGCCAACACGATGTCCACGCCAATGCTGGTCAATGACTGGAAGGATCCTCATCGCACCATGCTCCTGATTATCGCTCCAGAGAAGCCTATTGACGAGACTGAAGCTGATGCGATATACGACTTCGTTACTGAGAAGGGTGGCAAGGTGATTGTCGCAGCCGATGGAACGAACGCAAACCGGCTGGCCACCAAGTTCGGGGTCACTTACTTCGGACACCCGCTGAACGACGAAAATCAGCACTGGCTCGAATACGACGATAATGGGCCGCTCTATCCCTCATGGCAGAATGTCTGGAGCGTCGCCGCAGTGCAGGAGGACGTCGACGGGATGGGGGCGGGGGCTTCTAGGAAGGGGTGCTCTGAGTTCCAGATTGTCAACGAAAACCCTGTCTCTTGCAGGATTCCAGTTATGTTCCGCTCTCCCACGGGTATGAAGTTTGAGCCATCACTCAAAGATACTGAAGAACCTGAACACAGGGACGTCAAGGTACTCGCTAGGGCCTCGTCGTCGGCTTTCATCGACCTCATGGGTGATGGCGATGCTAGCAACGCGCTGAACCCAGCCCCCGGTGATCTGACACTGATGATTCGCTTCGATTACCCAAACATCGCCGCTTATGACCGGGTTCGCACCGGACAGGGTGGCCTAGTAGGCGGAGACATCGGCGAGTTGCACGTAACCGGCAGCATCGTCTTCGTCTCCGATGAGGAGGCCTTCTCCAACCGGCTGTGGACCCTGCCCCAGGCAGTCGCGACCGGTTTGAGCCCTTCCTGCGAGGGTGTCATCGGAAGTTGCTGGATGCAAGAGATTCACGACAACAACGAGTGGCAAGGCAACGAGGTCTACTATGATCTCCTGATTCATTCAATGATGGAGTTCGACAACCTAGAGTTGTCCGGCGAAATCAGAAACGATGAGGGGGAGTTCCAAGTCGTCTTCGACGAGAGTCGCCACATCACCGGAGTGGTCTCCGCGCCGTTCGTCGAGACCATGGGCACCGTAGTACTGCTGACTTCGAACACCTTCCTCAAGTGGCTGGTCGTGCTGAATGTCGGCCTGCTCCTACTGGTGGCCATGATGGTTGTCCCCGAGAAGGAGAACTGGCGTCACGTGTTCGACCTTACTAAATTCAACCAACGGCCCAATAAGCTCGACCCGAGCACATACCGCCTTCGCGTCCAACAGTCTCTATTCACTAAAATCAGGGTCCACCACGACTTGACTCGTGACCAAATGGCCGCAAAACCGCCATCTGAGATCCAATCAATGATTGGCGACCCCCGGCTCGTAGAACTGGCATACAGTCAGAGCCGAACCTACTCCCCCAAAGAACTGCGCCAGCTAATGCAGGCAATCAGACGATGGGGCAAAAATAGTTGAAAAAAAGGAGAGATGAAAATGAATGCACCACCACCAGCAAAGAAAACTGAAAAAGCCCCGCCAGATAATGTCGAGAAGGGTTACGCGAAGAAGGCCGACGCCGCACGTGGAAAGAAGAAGATGAGTCAGAAGTTGACTGCGGTCGGCGCGATCGGAGGGGCCATTAGCACCGAAGTGCAGAAGGTCATCATCGGAAAGGCACACGTAATCGATAACGTCCTTGTGGACATCTTATCGAACGGCAACCTGCTGTTTGAGGACTACCCCGGACTAGCTAAGACCCTGATGACCAACACCTTCGCAGATGCGTTGGGATGCGACTTCAAGCGTGTACAGTTCACACCTGACCTGCTCCCAGCAGACATCACAGGCACGAATATCTACGACGCGAAGAAGGGCGAGTTTACCTTCAAGCCAGGGCCCATCTTCTGCAATCTACTGCTTTCTGACGAGATCAACAGGGCGCCACCAAAGACGCAAGCGGCCCTTCTAGAGGCCATGCAGGAGTTGCAAGTCACGGTCGGCGTAGTTACTCACAAACTACCGGCGCCGTTCCTGACCATGGCAACCCAAAACCCGGTCGAACAGGAAGGTACCTACCCGCTGCCTGAGGCTCAGCTCGACCGTTTCATGATGAAGATGAGTGTCGGATACCCAGACCGCGCTGACGAGGTCGAAATCCTCAACCGCCGTATCGCTAGGAAGAAGGACGCTGTCGAAGTAGAGACCATCACCGACCCAGCCCGAGTCGTCGCCATGCAGCAGGCTATCGAGGATGTCTACGTCGATCCCGCTGTCAGACTGTATATGGTCGAGATAGTCGCCAGAACCCGCGAGGACGCACGAGTTCTCGTCGGCTCCTCGCCGAGAGGTTCGCAGGCTCTGCTCAAGACTGCTCGCGCCGCTGCGGCGATGCGCGGCCGCGACTTCGTAACGCCTGACGATGTGAAGTCAATCGCAGAATTGGCAGTGGCACACCGACTTATCTTGAAGCCAGAACATCAGATCAAGGGACTCCAGAGCGGGGAAGTCATCCAAGACGTCCTTCGCCAAGTGCCGGTCCCTACCGTTTGAGGAAGATGCAAAGGAGTCCGAATTAGGAGGTAGGGGGCGTGGCATGGAGCCGAAAGTCAGCGATGTTCGCAGCGCTGGCTATCGCTCTCTATCTGCTCGGCCTCGTCCTACGCAACCCCCAGTTGGTGACAGTCGCTGTGGTGCTGCTGTCTTTCCTAACCTGGGCGGCGTTCCGAACCTCACACGCGGATGTCGCGGCATCCGGGAGGAGGATGGACGATGCCGAAACCGACGAGGGAATCCAATTGCACTCAGTTTCGGCACTTCGTCGAGTTTCCTCTGTTAGGATATTCGAGGATGGCGAGATCGATGTCACTTTGAGGATCCAGAACCGTTCAAATCTCTCCAAGGTTCTGGAGGTCCGTGACAGAGTACCGGAGGTAATGCGCATCAAGAAGGGCGCTAACTACGTGCTGATGGAACTCGGCCCCCAGCGAGAGACAGAAATCTCGTACACCATCGAGACGCCCCTGAGGGGATTCTACACACTCGGCCCAGTATGCATACGAGTACAGGACGCCTTCGGGCTGTTCCACAACGAGCGTGAGATACACCTCTACGACGACTTCCTAGTCTTCCCAAAGATGGAGGACATCAAGGACGCCATGATCAAGAGCAGGGTTCCGAAAATCTTCACCGGAGCCGTAAACATCCGCAACCCCGGTGAGGGCTCGAACTTCTACAACCTGCGAGAATACATCCCTGGAGACCCGATGAGGAAGGTCAACTGGAACGCCACCGCTCGCAGTGGTGGCAAGATGATGGTGAACGAGTACGAACGAGACGCCGTCAGCGACATCATCCTGATTGTCGACAGCAGGTCGGTCGCAGAGACTGGCCCTGTGAGCCGGAATTCATTGGTGTACAGCACCAGAGCTGCTGCGAGCCTGTCACAGTACTTCTTGTCCCGCCGTGATTCGGTCGGTCTCGTCACCTATGGCGATGAGATTGTCTCAGTCGACCGAGACACCGGTAAGAAGCAACTGTATGTCCTCCTAACAAAACTGGCAGGTGCGATGGCCAAGGGCAACACACCACTGAGGGTGGTGACCAACAGAATCATGCCACACATCAACCGAGGCAGTCCGGTCATCATCATGAGTCCGCTCGAGGACGATCCAACGGTTATCGACGCTGTACGTGACCTCAGATCGAGGAATTTCGACGTGACTATCCTATCGCCGAGCAGCCTTGAGTTCGAGTTCGACGCAAGGCGACTCGACAGGACCGGTTATGAGGTCCTCAAGACCGAGCGGGACATTCTGCTCAGCGAATTGCGCGGCCTAGGTGCAAACGTGATGGATTGGGAGCCGGACATGCTGCTCAACACCGCTCTAGCAGGGGCGAGAGGATTCTAGGGGGTGAGACGTTATGGCCGACGAGGATATTGCAGTGGAAGATGCTAGCGACACGGCTCACCTGTACGAGGGAAAGACTGTGAAGTCTGCACCCCCGAGCCGCAGGAAGGCAGCAGGTAACCTGAAGCATAGTTCTGAGATTCCGGCGGATGCGATTCCAGAAGTCCACGTTCCAAGCGTCATCGAGTCGTTCTTCGGGGGGCCAATCGTCAGCACGATGAAATTTCTGCCGCCGGACAGAATGGTCTCCTCGCTACAGATGGGTTCAGCCGGAGTGCTGTTCGTGCTCTGTTTCCTGACCTTCATGGTGACTCCCGTATCGGGAACTATCTGGTTCACAATCACTAACATGCTGGGATTCCCTACCTTCGGCGGTATTCTTCACATGATCATCATACTGTCCGGCCTGGTAGGCGGGATGTACGGAATCTTCCAGAGAGACCAGAGGGCGATACTGGTCTCCTATGTCCTGCTCATCCTAGTGACTCTGCGATTCGCCGGCAGCAAGGTCGAGTTTGGGCTCGACCTTCTCCCCGAAGGGGAGATATCGCAGAAACTCCTGCTAATCTTCTACGCGGTGTTTCTGGTAATGTACATGGAACTAACCAGCGGCATCATCCGATTCTCTATGCTGGATACATCGATTCGGACCGGTGAGGTGTACGTAATGCAAGTCACCAAGATCACCTCGCGCTACCACAAAGCGCTGGCCATCACGCCCGTCATCGCTGCCGCGGTCGCACTGGTGACGCTGATGATCAACCTGATTATCCCTGCTTTTGTTGGGATCTTCGACGAGGTGTCAGCAGAGAGGTTAGGGGAAAGCGTTGAGTTGACGAGTGTCTACGGAGTCGCCCTCGGCACCATCATGGTGTTCACGGTAATAGCGGCTATGTTCGCGGTCAACCTGCCTCTTCGAATCCAGCAGATGCGCGAGAAGGACGTCTGATCACTCAGCCTCGCCAATGAAACCGCCGAGCATCCCGAGGTCCGCGATGACCAGCATCGCGACTGCTTCTACGATGGGAGCAGCCCTTGGGCCGATGACAGGGTCATGCCTGCCTCCGACCTTGAGCGGGCGTACCTGATTGCTGGGTAGATGTAGCGTGAACTGCTCTCGAGGCAAACTGCTGGGCGGCTTGAAGTGAACTTTGGCTCTGATGGGAGCGCTGGTGGAACGGCCTCCGAGGACGCCGTCGGCCTGACCGGTCTGGGCGCCCTCAGGAGTCGGTTCGGCATCACCTGGAAGCCAAGCATCGTTGTGCTGTGAGCCGCGCATCGATGACGAGTCGATGCCATGGGCGAACTCGACGGCCCGGGCTCCGGGTATCGCCATCAGCCCGCGTGCGAGAGCTGGTTCGATACCGTCGAACCACGGCTCGCCCACGCCAAGAGGGAGTCCTTCAATCAGAAGTTCGACTGTCGAGCCAATGGTGTCGAGTTCTTTTCTTACTGACTCAAGGTGCTCCGACATCCTAGTCGCCGCCTCCGAGTCTCTGCAGTTCAGACGACCCATGTCACTGGCTGGGTCCAAAGCCGCGGTCCTCTCCAACTCGAAAAGAGGCTTAGCACTGACTTCACCAATGCTGTGGAGATGAGCGGCACAGGACCAGCCTACGTCATCCAGCAGAGCCCTGACCTGACTGCCGGCGGAGACCAGTCCGAAAGTTAGGCGAGCGGACTGTGAGCCGCCGCCGCGAGGGTCGTTGGCGCCACCCAAGCGGATGCCCTCGGCCATGTCTGCGTGACCTGGACGGGGATGGTCGGGGAGGAAGGAGTAGTCGGACGAGCGCACATCTGAGTTACGGGTGAGCAGGAGTATCGGCCAGCCAGTGGCCCTGCCTTCGTAGACACCGGAGAGAATCTCACACTCGTCGCGCTCAGAGCGAGTGGAGAGGCCCTTGCGCCCTGGACGCCGCCTAGCTATGTCCTCGACTAGGGCGGCTGGGTCGATCGGGGTGCCTGCTGGCATCCCTTCGATGAGGGCGCCGACACAAGAGCCGTGACTCTCACCGAAGAGGGTGACTTGGAGGCTGTCTCCGAACCTCATTCCCATCGGGACGCCTCCTCGCTCTGCATCCGGGATTGGGTGAATGCCGCCGCTATGACCTCCATTTCGGATTCGCGCACGAACTCGGCGAGCGAATCCGCGTGCTGTTCGTAGCAGATGATTGCGATCGCTGGTCCAGAGCCAGTAACCCCAGCAGAAATCGCGCCTCTGGCGATAGCCGAGTTGCAAATTCGAAGGGCCTCGTCATCCCCGGTCGCCGCGGCCACCGCCATCCCATTGGCGGACATTGCTGTGAAGATGGAGCCGCTGGAAAGCGAAGCCAGGGCCCGCTCAAACAATTTCGACTGATTTGCGAAGGCTTCAGGCTCGACGCGCCCGTTCCTAGGGCCCCTTAGGGCTACGAGCACGGACAAGCCGGTCTCGATGTCGCCTTCAAGCAGAATTGAGTCATGCGAAGCCTGCTCAGGGTCTACTAACTTCCACCCGGGTGAGATTGCGGCCCATGCGTCGTCCATGCTGCCCGTGAGGGTGCAGCCCGACCTTCTCTGTGCAGCGACTGCAATGTCGACTATCTGGGGGTCGGAAAGCCCCGTCCACGATGCCTCGTTAAGAGCCCGGGCGGCTGCGCAGGCTAGGGCAGCGCTCGATTTCAGACCCTGCCCCACAGGAACCTCGGTTTCGACCCTCCACCCGGTGCCGTCAGGCGTCGGGTAGCCGAACTCGCCCCATACAGCAAGCACTGAGTCGAGCACCCTGTGCTCGTCCTGTGGTGCGAAAGCCGGCCCTTCGACCAGACTGACCTGGGTTTCTAGTTGGAGGCCGACGGAGCAGCCCTTGCCCAGCCCTGCGGCGTGGAGTATCGATATCCCACCGTTGGCTCGACCGGTTCCGAAGACCGTCATCTCTCACTCACCTCCCCAGGCAGTGCTTGCCCGATGTGCCTCATGCTACTGTCGAGACGGACCAGCATCTCGTCGCCGGACTCCAGCCCGGTCACTGACAGCGCCTCGCCGGCAGGGGAGACCAAGCGGGCGGTCTCCGCCTGCTGAGCCATGAGTTGGCTCTCTACGGAGCCACACTCGAATCGGACTAGGAGGAATGGGCGGCGCTCAATCTTGAGTCGTCCGATGCTGGCCGAGCGCCGACTGCCGTCTGCAGATAACACAGCCACCACGTCACCGGCACGAAGCTCGCTGAGATACCTGGTCGAGCCGTCTGCCATGAGGGCGTATGCATGCACCGCCCCGGCATTAATGCGGAAGGGTCGCGACGGTACATACTCCGAGGGCAGGGTCTCGCCGTGGATTAGACATAGAGCCCCTGAGGCGGAGCCGATTGCCATTCCCTCACCCGGAGCGAGCCTCTCGATCAGGTCGACGCAGAGCCTCTCACCGACGCCACCTGACTCTACCGAGAGCACGGTGGCAGTCGATAGCTCGCTGGAAGTTGGCTCGGTCTCGTCTTCCTCGGTGCTCGTTGATGCCAACTCCCTAGCAGCAGCCCAGAGGGTTCCTGAGTCTGTCTCCGGCGGTAGTAAGACGGCATCGACGCCGTGCTCGAGCGCGAAGGCCGCACCCGGTAGGTCAACCTCATCCGAGATAGCCGCGGCCACCCGTGTCCCGCTGCCGGAGGCAGCGGCGACGATGTTCTCCAGTGGAATCATCGTCCAGTCGGAGCATCTGACGAGGATCCATGGCACCATCCCGACGAGAGAACGAGCCTCGTCCTGTCCGTGGTAGTCACCCAGTACGACCTCGGCGACATCCGGTGCTCTGCCATCCCAGACACGACTGGCCCCCTCCGGGATGGGTTTTGAGTCGGTGTTGGTAGCATCGAGCCAGAGTTCCATCATATCACTACCTAAGGAGTTCCGCAGCCTCAGCTGCGCTCGCCCCATCGTGAATTATCGCTCGCAGAGCGGCAATGTGGGCTGTAGTATTGTCAGTTCCGAACACCTGTCTGCCCATGCAGACTCCGCTACCTCCGACACCCATGGCAGCCTCCACAATGTCGAGGAGTTCGCGGAACGGGATGCCTCGAGGCCCTCCCGCGATGAGAACTGGAATCGGGACTGCTTTGGTGACTTGGTGGAATGAGTCGGCTGAGCCGGTCCACGGCACCTTGACGACATTGCAACCGAGTTCCCAGGCAATCCGGGCAGCGTGAGCTACACCGCCTGTGTCGTCGTAATCCGCAATCTTGAGGTTCGGACCGCGTGGGTATATCATGCCCAGTACGGGCATTCCTAGCGGGAACGCCTCGGTGGTCAGCGTGCCCAGTTGCGATATCATCTCGGGCTCGGCCTCGTCACCGAGGTTGACCTGTCCCGATACTCCCATAGCGCCACGCTGCCAGCACTCCTCAGCGTTGGCGACACTGACCTTAGCCTGCGATCGTGGCCCCCCATGGACAGTCGAGGCGGAGACATGGCAGACGAAGCTGTCCCAACCAGTTCTGTCGACTTGTTGGCTCAGCACTCCTTTGTGCAGGACGATAGCATCAGCACCCCCTTCTATTACCGAATCGACCGTCGAATCCATTCTCTCGAGACCTGCCTCGGGATACTCCCCGACCCCATGGTCCATAGGGATCCAGACTCCCTTGCCGCCCGGTAGGATTCGGGCCAGCCTGTCTTCGAAGGTATCCGTCATGCGTCCTCGCCAGTGCTTCATCACTTGAAAGGTGGCGCATGCCATCTTTTGCGGTAAAACCCGCTCCCATAGGGAGCGGATCACATGTCTAGGTCGACTATCAGAGGCGCGTGGTCAGAGACGGTCAGGCCCCCTTCACGAAGCACCTCAGCCGATTTGAACAGGGGTCTTGCGGCGGCATTGGCTAGCACGTAGTCGATCCTCCAGCCGCGGTCCTCCTCCCTTGCACGACCGCGGTTCGACCACCATGTGTACGGCCCCTTGCCCGGTCCGATGTGGATGCGCAAGAGGTCGTGCCAACCGTTGTCGAGCAATCGGGTGAACCACTCGCGTTCGCAGTCGAGGAACCCGGAGGTCTTACGGTTGCCCGATGGGTTCCAGATGTCGTCCTCTTCATGGGCGATGTTGAGGTCGCCGCAGAGCAGTGCAGGCTCGTCTGAGTCGGTGAAGCGCTTGGACCAGACCAGCATGTCCTCAATCCATCTTTCCTTGTACGCCTGGCGCTCGGGCCCGGACGAGCCGTTAGGCAGGTACATGTTGACACAGTGCAAATCTCCGTGCTTGGTGTGCAATACCCTGCCATCGGGGTCACGGATCTCGTCGAGTTCGGTGTCAATTCCGCGCCCTACCTCGGAAATACCCGTTCGTGAGCAAGTCATAACGCCCGAGTATCCCTTCTTCTGAGCCGGATGCCAGAGAACCTCATGGCCCTTCGGAGGTGCCCAGTCATCCGGCATCTGCTCGGGCAGGGCCCGTGTCTCCTGGAACAGCCAGATGTCGGCATCTATCAGGTCGATGAACCGGTCTAGGCCCTTGCGATGGGCTGCCCTGATGCCATTGAGGTTCCAAGTGACGACTCGCACAGACTATCGCTACTGAGAGAGGTCTTTGACCTTCTCGACGAGGTCCATCCTGCTCACGCGCCAGGTTCCGTAGGGAGTACACATCACTGAAATCACAACTACGACCAAAATGAGCTCTAGTGCGGCCATGATATCGGGTTGCAGTGTGAAGAAGAAAGCCCACTGAACGAATGAGGAGATCATGTACTGGGCCATGACAATCGTGAACACCGCAGCCAGTACCCCTCCAATCAGCCCGATTGCTAGGTGCTCTCCTAGCATCATCGACCTAATCCTTGAAATGGGGGCGCCGAGTACTCTGAGGGTGGCCAACTCCGAGTCGCGCTCAGAGAGGTTCATCAACAGGGTGTTGAAGAGTACTGCGATGGCTATGATGATTCCCAATCCGAGAATGGCGTTGTAGATTCCCTGTTGCTTCCCAAGCAGCGAGTCGTAGGAGTCCAACATATCCTGCTTCTGAGTGATGCCGATTGACATCTCACCTATCTGCTCGTCCAACTCGACACCATCTGGCAGACTCAGGAGCACTGTCGTTGCTTCGAGTCCTATTGCATCAGAGAGGTCTGAGCGGTGGAAGTAGACAGTTCGAGAGAGTTCGCCTCTAGTTACTCCGGCAATCTCGACATCGAGAGAGAATGGCCCGAACATGACGGTCTGGGTCTGACCGACCTCCCACTCGAGGAACATCAGGGTCCCCTCGTCGATCAACACCTGAATGGTGGTGGCTCCGGCGACAGGAAGTGAGCCCTCTAGAAGATTGAGTGGCAACATAGCATCATCGCCGGTCGAGATGACATCGAGTCCGTAGGCTAGGAACTGTCTCGTGTCCCCTTCTGCATTCCCTGGGAAAACCAGCATTGACTCGTGGCTCGCCCCGTTCTCCTCGGCCCATCCGATTACCGCGTCCTCTCCTCCGAACGGCACGTTGACCTGAGCGTCCCAGTTCTGGCCATCTACTCCGAAGACCTCGCCCATGGAATCCATAATCAGGGACATAGTGCCGAAGATTAGCATGGACAGCCCGACGGCGAAGAAAGTGAATATCAGCCTCATTGGCTTCCTCATGCTCGATCTGATGGTCAGACCAACTGTGGTCGGCAAACGCGAGGTCAGCCTCTGGATTCCCCGTGAGGAGAGTCTGACTTCGTGCTGACCCCTCAGTATCTCGAGTGGTTGCATTCTCGAAGCATCGAGTGCCGGTTTAATCCCGGCGATTAGGACTACTCCCATCGCGATTACGAAGTTCTGCATAATGAGGGAGGCGTCAGTTTGGAAGCCTATGGCCGGGATGCCTATGATATCCTCGTAAATCGAGACCATTGCTGGCCCACCGAATGCAGCACCCAGGATTATGCCAATAGAGGAGCCAATCAGCCCTATGGCGATAGGTGCAAGTATGAATCCCGGCATAATCGCCGACTTTGGTATTCCCAAAGTTCGCAAGATGGCAATCTCCCGAGCCTGCGACTGAATCAACCTCTGCAGGCTCAGGAAGATGGTGATACCGGCAACCATCGCAATCATTCCCGTAATGATTGGGTAGCTTTTACTCGCGCCCTCGGCGTCTGCGCGCAGGAATTCGACGGAATCGACTCCTGATCTGTCGTAGGCGATGAAGGAGGAATCGTCGGCGGCCATCATGGCCTCCTTGACTGAAGAGATGATTTCGCTCAAACGCTCGCCCTCGTCCTCTTCGGTCGACTGTAGGTCATACTCGGGCGAACCTGCCACGTCTAGGAGGAGGAGGTTGGCCGAGCCAGCGCTGAGGTTGGCCAGACGCTCAATTCCATTGTCAGAGAGATATCCAGTAGCAAAGGTGCCCGGATCGGCAGGGAGGATTGAGCCCGTTTGGGTGAAGTAGAGGTGCTGAGAGTGGTATCCAATCCCGACCACTGTGAAGTTCATTCTGCCATGTCCAGCACCTATCGATACGGTGTCCCCGATGCCAATCTCCATCCCAGAGGCTGCGTGCTCGTCGAGTACTATCTCGTCATCTGCAGAGGCGAGTCTTCCTGAACAGCAGTCGTCCTCAGGCATCCAGACTCGATCGACTAGGCCCTCGTCGATGCCATGCCACACCGCCGGAATCAGTTTCTCTTCGCCCTCATCGTTATGGAACATCAGACCGTCAATGACCATTCTGGGCTCACAGGTCTCCAGAGGCATCGAGGTATCGGGCCATTGCTCGGAGATGGTCTGGCAGAGCGAGGTGGCGGTAGTTCCGTCCCAAGTCGCTGCTGAGTTCTCGACCCAGATGTCTGGGAGGTTGACTCCGTTCTCATCGTCAGCGTATATGTTGTCATATAGGGTCTGAGTAGAATTGGCATATGTGCCGAAGGAGATTCCTGCGAAGACGCCGACGGCGATCATCAGGATGACGGAGCAGAGCCTGAGCTTGGTGCGCCACAGGCTTCTAGCGAGCCTCTTAGTCAAGAGCGTGGACACCCAAGCACCTCACTATACCACCGTAGCCGAGTCGGACATTATCCGGCCGCTGTCCAACCTCACGATCCTAGTCGCGTAGTCAATCAGAGATTCATCGTGAGTAACGAAGACACAGGTGATTCCTTCGGCCTCGCAGGCCTTGACGAGTACCTCCATCACCATCGCCGAAGTCTTGGAATCTAGGTTGCCTGTCAACTCGTCACCAAGCAGTAGCCTCGGGCTCTTAGCGAGGCTTCTTGCTATCGCCACCCGTTGCTGTTGACCGCCGCTAATCTCGGCAGGGAAGCGATCGACCTCGGCCTCTAGACCTACGAGATTGAGCAGTTGGCGCGCGCGTGCCTCATCGCGGCTTCCCGCCAACTCCTGTATGAGCAGGATGTTCTCGAGCACGGTGAGGTCATGTAGGAGGTTAAAGAATTGGAAGACGTATCCTATGTTTTCTCTGCGAAAGGTGGTCATAGCCTCCGAGTCGTGTTGTGGGACCGGGGTGCCACCGAAGTTGTAGGAGCCATCAGTAGGACTGTCCAAGGCCGAGATGCAATTCAGCAGAGTCGTCTTGCCCGAGCCGGACGGGCCGAGCAGGATGATGCGCTCCCCCTCATGGACGTCGAGATCTATCCCATCCAGTGCCTTGATTGTCTCAGAGGACATCACATAGTGTCTCTCCATGCCCCTGATACTGACCATCGCCTCCGGCATCTGAACTACTCCGTAGTTCACCGAGGGCCGCGGACATAATCAACCCCACGCGAGCAAAGTTAGGACTTTGAAGCCCCGGCGAAGAAGGCCATTGAGTCACGGAACAACTCTTCTCTGCGACGAATCCTATTGTCCCTTATCTTAAGCCAAGTGAGTGCGACTGCGATGACCAGTAATATCGGGACGAAGACCTCCGCGTGGTACCTCTCCATGAACTCGATTATCCCCCTGGCGGTGTAGGCCCAAGTCAGCGAAGCAGCAGTCCCCCCTATCATACAGGCTGCTAGGACACGCTCGAATGGCATTCTGGCCACCAGTCCGAGCATCGCACCGACAAGTACCCCGCTAGCCATGAAGGGTATCCAGACGAATACGATGAGTCCCCAATATCCGTAGCGGTCGATCCTGCCCTGATTCTTGTGAGCCACGTACTCCACTGACGAAAGGATATCCCCCATGAACGGGTTCTGCAGCAAGGCTCCGGCAATCCCTCCTCGCTTAGCTACCATTGCCTCGCCAGTGAACTCCTTGACGCCCTGCTCGACCCTTCCTGCAATAGCTCGGTCAGCTAGAGTCGATTTCTCATTGCGAGCACTGACCACCAGTGATCTCCCGCTTAAGTGAGGTGTGAGATCGGAGGAGAGTTGTTCCTCGAGGTCATCTTGGAGGTCCTTGTAGGACGGCTTGAACAGGAAGTAGGCGAAGCGCTGTACAGGCCGGTAGATCACGCGCACGAAGACGGCTTCCTCGTCGGCCATTATCGCGGTGCCGAAGTCGACAAGGTCGTGCTTCCTGAACCAGCGCGCCAGACTTTCCTGACCTGCTGATTCCAACTTCCCAAAGGCGCTCATCCCTGTGAAAAAATCGCTGTAGTCCTCTGCGAGAGGTATCCTGCCGCTCCCCCCGGCAATGAAGTTAGAGTCCAAGGAGTTGAGGTCGTCGCCTGGCACAGAATCAATGCAGACGACCTTCAACTGAAGAGGGCGCATCTCGCCGAATATTGCATACTCCTCAAGCAGGTTCTTGGTTATCTCAGCGCGGACGTCGACAGGGGTGGCTATGGTCTTGCCAGTCGTGCTGTAAGGAAGGTAGACGTCGATGGAAATCGGTCTGTCCTGCAGTTTCATCCCATCGAAGTCGACCTTGAAGCGCAGGTCCTCGGCGACCCCCCTTATGGTCCTCTCAATGAGTCTCCTCATCTGGGCCGTGGATAGTAGATCGGCAGTATCTCGGTGGTAGAGTCTGTGCATCAGCGGGTACTGCACGCAAAGGAAGAAGATCGACATGCCAAGAGAGACGAATGCCAGCCACCAAGCAGGGATACCAGCGTCGCCGCCCCATAGCATGGCGGTCTCCCTTCCACCGAACCACTCAGCGGCCATCAGATTCCAACCCCACTCGCCCAATCCCTCGATTGTCCAGCATGAGCGTGGTTCGGTGTCGATGATCTCGGCTGATCCACCCTCGACTGAAACTGAGACCTCCTTGGCCTTGATCTCGGACAGTGATGATGAAACGCTGTCGTAATCGTCCTGATTAGCCACGGAAGACAGGTCGTCAGCGGAATCAGAGGCCCACAACGTAGCGACTAACTGATACTCGCCATCGGACACTCCGTCGTTCAACTGCAGATGCGCCCCGATGTCGCCCAGTCCTCCCTTGAATATGGGACTCACAGAGTCTCCGTCGCTGGTGAGCAGTTCGATGACGAGTACAGTGCCGCTCTCCGGTGCGTTGTGGGTCTGTGCGAAGACCTCGTCGTGGGAGGCCCAGATGTCGAAGTAGGCCTCTCCCGTTCGGTCAATGCACTGCTCACCTGTGTCTAGAGGAGTCCTTGAGAGGGTCTCATCCACCACGACTGAATCGGCAGCGAAGGTGCCGGCAGACATCAGGGCGATGCCCCCAAAGAACGTCACCCCGGCGATGAGGCCGAAGAGTAGGGTCCAGTCGTCGAAAGTCCCTCTGAAGAACCGCCTGCGACCCTCCCTGCGCTGCCGTATCCGATCTAGCTCCCTGTCGATGGGAGAGGGGGCCGTTGGGTCCTGCGGAACTTCCGCCGCTGCCGTCACGGTGGCGGCAGACTAGGAGGGTCTCATAGCCCTGTCCCCAAGAGGGGACAGGGACTATACAATTCACAGCCCATTCAGTCGCGTCGGGTTGAGATAGCGGCTCCCAGGAGAACGACGACGGCCATCAGCGCGCCGAAGCCCGGTAGCATCTCAGCAGTTGCGAACGATTCGGAAGTGTACTGGTCGGCCCAAGTGTCGTACAACTCAACCTGGACGTCTGGCATGAGATTGTCAATGACCAAAGTGTCCATGTCTGAAATCAAGCCATCACCGTCGTAGTCTAGGTACTCGTAGGTGAACTCGTACTCGGCAATCGCGGGATCGACAGCAGCTGAGCCCTCGGTAAGTCCGTTTGAGGCGGCGATTGTGCAGTCCGACAACGGGGGCTCGTTGCCCTCCTCGTCAGGCTCACCGCAATCGAAAAGGAATCTGACCTCGAAGTCCGAGATAGGGGCGTTCAGGGTCGGGCCCATGACCATCATGGTGACCCTGGAGGGTTCGTCGTTGCCTCCTTCACCATCGTCATCATCGTCACCATCGTCATCATCGGCACAGCAGAAAGCCCAGAAAATCTCGAACTCGTACCAATCCAGTCCGCCGCTGTCA
>JAKUUP010000014.1 GCA_022447095.1 Candidatus Thalassarchaeum betae | reverse complement strand
CGAACAATCCGGCAAGCTCGTTACGCTGGCCTTCATATGTCCGTCGGCTATGGTGAGTTTTCCGGCGTTGAATCCAATTAAACCGCACAATCCTCAGGTTGCGGTGCTCCCCCGCCAATTCCTTTAAGTTTCAGCCTTGCGACCGTACTCCCCAGGCAGTGGACTTATCACCTTCGCTTCGACACTGAGGGCGCTCGGAGCGCTCCCAACATCAAGTCCACAGCGTTTACACCTAGGACTACCCGGGTATCTAATCCGGTTCGTGCCCCTAGGCTTCGTCCCTGACCGTCGGATCCGTTCTAGTGTGGCGCCTTCGCAACAGGTGGTCCTCTCAGGATGACAGGATTTTACCCCTACCCTGAGAGTACCCCACACCTCTCCCGGTCCCAAGTCTGGCCGTGCTCGCAGAATTCAACCAGTTGAGCTGGTTGATTTACCCACGAATGTACCAGACAGGCTACGGACGTTTTAGGCCCAATAAAAGCGACTACCACTTGGGGCGCCGGTATTACCGCGGCGGCTGGCACCGTCCTTACCCACCCCTTATTCCAAGACCTTTGAAGAGTCAAGAAAAGCATCGGTCTTACCCGATGCACTTGGAGTTCCCTGGTCACGATTTCTCGCATTGCCAAGTTTTCGCGCCTGCTGCACCCCGTAGGGTCTGGATTCGTGTCTCAGAATCCATCTCCGGGCGATGTCTCTCAACACCCGTACGCGTAGAGGGCTAGAGGGTACATTACACCCCCTACAACCTGATACGCCGCAGGCCCATCCTATGCCGCCGGAGCTTTGATCCACCCACCGTTCCAGGCGTGGTGAACTATGGGGTATTATTCTCAGTTTCCCGAGGTTATCCCCCAGCATAGGGCAGGTTACCCACGTGTTACTGAGCGGTACGCCGAGTCCCTAAGACTCGCGACTCGCATGGCTTAATCGAACTCCAATAGCGGTAGCCTCCGGCAGGATCAACCGGATTTCGCGTGAGCGGAATCACCGATCCTTTCAGAGTCTGTTTATCACAAGTTGTCACTAATTGGTTATTGGCGCAGATGCACCTTCAAATCTAAAATGATTGAATGTAAAAATCTGCTTCTTGCACCCCCTTGAAACGGGGGTCAAGTCATAATTGTGGTTAACCTCCTCAACCACGAAAGGTTCGTGGCCGCACTTCCTCGGCTGCGTCCTACCTGAAGGAGGATATCATCGCACCTAGGTGCTCAATCTCCAACGCCGGTTTGACGCAGCGTTCCGCCGACCTTCCTACGGTATTTCAACGTGACGAGGGGGGCAGTATCAATGGTGCCGAGCAGTGTATCGTTTATCGGTTCACTCCGCTCCGAAGAACTCGCGTAACATTGGGTGCATCTCCATGGCTTGCTCCTTCTGTATCTGCTCGTATGTTCGCAGGATGATGCCTACGGCTAGGAGCAGTCCAGTGCCGGTTGCGTTACCGACCGTTCCCAGTAAGTCGGCACCGGAAGCCAACAGTCCGACGAAGGCACCGGAGAACAGGGTCACGGGCGGGATGTAGCGCTCGAGGATGCGCTCAAGAACGACGGGGTTCTTGCGGAACCCAGGGATCTGCATTCCGGTGCGCTCGATCTGCTTGGCGACGTCTTTGGTACCCATGTTGGTGGTCTCGATCCAGAACTTCGCGAAGACGGTCGAGCCGGCGGTCATGAAGAACACATAGACGAATACGTGGACCATGACTTGGCCTAAGCTGTGACCGTAGGCGTCGCCTGTCTGGTTGAGCAGTGGGATGAGCCAGTCACCAACGCCGTTGACCATGGAGGAGTACCAGGCGAAGCCGTCCGAGGGGGTGGTCGCTCCGACCTCATAGGCACCGAACCAATGCGCCTTGCTCCACGCACCGTTCCGACCCAATATCGGAACGGTGGACAGGACAGGGTGGCTCCAGAACAGAAGCGTGAACATGTTGACGTTGGCCAGAAGGGCGGCCATCAGGATGACTGGTATGTTGCTCGCATAAACGAGGCGGATAGGATACTGCCCCCTGTGCCCACGGACCTTGCCGTGAGTCAGCGGTAGCTCTAGTTTGCTCGACTCGGCGTATGCCACGACTAGGAACACGATGATTGACGAGGCCAGAGCAGCGACTGGGTTGGCGTGATTCAGCAGTATCAGCTCAAAGCCATTCTCCGATACCAGTTGTGAGTTGGTGGCCGTCCTCAGAGTGTAGAATATCATAGGCAGGGTGCCTGAAGGTGGATTATCGAACGACAGGGGTGTGCCCTGCACGGTAGGCAGCGGGGATAGGGTCCCAACGAAGGTGGACTGGGCAACACCAGCGGCGATGAACAGCGAGATGCCGCTGCCGATGCCCCACTTGCTGACCAACTCGTCCAGCAGGAACACGAGGTACGAGCCGATGAACAACTGGGAAACGATAATGGCGTTTGCCCAACCTATTCCGTAATCATCGATTACTGCCACGCTTGGGTCGAGGAAACCGTAGACCTGCGGGATTGACTCGATAGGGATCATGAACAGAACGAGCAGTTTCTGGACCCCTTGGTACAGCTGCTTGTCGCCTGAGTCCTGCAGGTCGAGTTGGATGATCTTAGCACCGGCGAACAACTGCATGATGATCGAGCCGGTGACTATCGGTCCGATTCCGAGGTGCATGATCGAACCTGAGGCTCCCGCCATGATGGCTCTGAACGACGAGAAGATGTCGAGGGTCGAAGAGGACAGCCCGTAAATCATCACGTTGGTCATCATGAAGTAGATGATCAGGACGAGGACGGTGGTCCACAGTTTCTGGTTGAATCGGACGTGGCCCTCGGGCTTGGTGATACTAGGGTAGACGTCGACCAATCGCGACAGGCCGTACAGCCTACTGGATTCAGTTCCAGAGTATAGTAGACAGACCATGGCCATTGAAGCACCCAGCCCCAATAGGGCGACTCCGACCAACAGGTAGCCGATTGCGGCCTTGTCTACCCACCCCCAGTATGCCAGAGAGAGTACGAAGGCGAGCCAAATTACCCCTTTCAGACTCCTGCCCAGGTAGGGTATCTCTCTGATGTTCTCGGGAAGGTCGGTCATCGCCGACCACATGACGAAGCCGACGTACGGGAAGGAAACGAAGAGCATCTTCAGAGCTCGGGTCTGCTCGTCGGCCGCGCCGTCAAGCAGGTCTCCCCTGAGCCAGTAGAACAGAGCCCCCCAGTAGATGGTGGCCATTATCGTCAGGCCAATCGCATTGGGACGGCGCTCGACCATTTGGCTCACTCCTCTTCCCACTCGCCCCAGTTATCGTCGTCAGGGTCTTCGACGGTGACGGATCCGCCCGCAGCCTCGACCTTCTCTATTGCGCGAGAACTGGCCTCGGCGACGGTGATGTGTATGGCGCGGTCGATTCGGCCCTTGCCGAGGAGTTTGTCATAGCCCAACTCGCCGAGGTCGATTGAGTCGCCCTCAGCTAAATCCTGCACCCCTTGTACATTGATTGAGACGTTGACGCTGCGCAGGCTCGGATGACGGTTGAAGCCGTGCATCCCCCAGTGCCCTGGCATGTACTTCAGCCTGGTCATCAGCCTGTGCTTGTTGATTCCTGCGTTACCTCGACCGCCGCGCTTGCCAGCGCCTCGGCCAGCCTTCTTGCCGCGGCCGTGATAGCGGCTGCGACCTCGGAACTTGTTAGTGCGCGATACCATGTGAAAACCTCAGATCATCCTTCCGACCAGTTCTGTGATGGCCTCGCCCCGGAAGCCTAGGGCGCCGCCGATGGAGAATCCGCGCTTGATGCCGCCCCAGCCCTTGGTGCCCCTCGGAGGGTGCAGGCGGAAGACCGGTTTGAGTTCCTCGACGTCGTTCGTCCTAGCATCTCCGGCAGCGATTGCCTTGGCAAGTGCCTTGATGGTGGAGTATTCGCTGCCTGCCTTGATTCCCGCGTCGGTGACGGGTTTGTCGCCGGTCATCCGTCCACGCTCTTTGAGCAGACTGGCGATGGTGTCGGCCTCGATCTCGCCCCAAGTGACGTAGTCCTTGACTTTCTGGAGCATCCCGGCGTAGGCGGGGGTTTCGGGAATCAGCACCGCGTGGTTGACGCGAGACAGGTTCAGCATCGACATGGTATCGCGGATCTTCGGCTTGACGCCCCGGTCGCTTCGGACGCGTATCACTAGGAAGGTCATTTCATCGTCCTCCCCTGGGTGATGTTCAGCCGACGTCGTTCCTCGTCGGTGATTCGAGTGAGATTCAACTCCACGAGCGCGTTGTAGGTCGCGCGAGCGAAGTTGATGGTGGTTCGAGTCTGGCCGGCCGAGCGCGACCAGACATCGGTGATCCCAGCGAGGTTCAGGACGCGACGGCCGTAGTCGCCGATGACTAGGCCCTTCCCAGCGGGAGCGGGCATCAGGGTGACTCGTGTGGAGCCCGAGCGTCCAGTCACCTTGAACGGGACGCTGGTACCGGGGCCTTCCGAGGACTCCCATGAGCCGTTTCCTCGCATTACTGGAATGAGATTGAGTTTTGCCCTATCGATGGCCTTGCGGATGGTGCTCGCGACCTCCTTCCCCTTGCACACCGAGATACCGACGTAGCCGTCGCCGTTGCCGACAGCGCAGAGGACGTTGAATCGGACTCTGCGGCCCGAGTCGGTCATCCTCTGGATCATGTTGACCGAGAGCACGTCGTCGGTGAGGTCGGGCAGGAGTGCATCGACGATCTCGATCTCGCGCATCGGCAGGCCGGTTTCGATGGCCTGCTCGTAGGTGTAGACCTGTCCGTTCATCACCATCCTGCCCAGACGGGTGCGTGGCTGCCATGCCCTCAAGGCGGCCAGCGGGTCTGGGCCGCGGCGGCGTCGAGCGTCGCCCTCTTGCTCCTCTGGGGGAGCAAGGGCCATGGCGAGCCCGGGCGCCAGATTCTCCGGTCCCGGCTCCTCGCTGATCTGCTCAGTGGCTGCTTCGGTGTTCTCTTCTTCACTCATCAATAAGCCCCCTCTATCGCTTTCTTGGCTGCCTCGACCGCAGCGGCTACCGATTCGTCGATGTGCGTGCCGTTGATTCTGTCATCATCTGGCAGCACACCCTCGCCGTGAGGGACTTCAAGCCCTGCGTCGACCATGCCCCTGAGGGCTGCGAAGGCTCGGTTCCCTGATGACGATGCGGCGAGTCCTATGTCGAGGATTGCCTCGTCGTGGCCGTCGGCCATGGCCGACTTGGCGAGGGCGTAGCCAGCAACGTAGCAGGCAGGTACGGACTTCCTCGAGGCGTCAGAAGGCCAGCCATACTTGTCGGCGATGCCCTTGCCGGTGATTGATGCGAGGACCTTGTCGCCGTCCATCCCGAACTCGACGAGTTGGCAGGTGACCTGAGTGTTCGAAACCCGGACAACTGCTCTCGGGATTCCTCCCCTCAGCATCCTCAACCTTCGGCGGTAGTCTGTCTTGCCGTTGCGCCGGCGCTTGAATCGGAGCCTCTGACTCTTGCCGTGTGCCATCACTTGCCACCTCCTAACTTAATGCCGTCGAGTTCGATATTGGAGCGCATATGCACGATTGAGCGGTAAGAGCCGCCCTTCGACTTGCGGTAGTAGTACCTGTACTGCGAGGGAGTTAGCGACTCGTCGGCGCGCAGACCCTTGAGTTCCCTGCGCTGTGCTCGAATGAGGCTCATCCAGCGCGCCTTCCTCGGATTGCGGGAGTTGGAGCTGCCCTTGCGCGAGCCATGTCCCTTGCGTCGTCCCTTGGCCCTCTGTACTGTGGCCTTGCGAGCGCGGGCCCGGCTCGTACCCTTGATTGGCCTGACCTTGATTAGACCCTCTTCAATCAGTTCTCGGATGTCGTCCTTCTGAACTGCATTCGATACCTCCTCGAGATAGTCCGGGTGAATCCAGATACGGTGGATTCCAACTTGGCGACCCTCCCTCTGAGAAAGTATCTGGGCGGCCATACGCTTCTGATTCGTGATCATCATAGCAGGTCCCCCCTGCGCTCGATGCGCCTCCGGTTGAGTATCCTGAGGCCTAGGTCGTCAGCACGGTCGTGGATCTGCGCCCTCTTCCTGTTACCGACCCTAGAGCCGATACGGACCGCCTGGCGCTCAGGGTCGATACCTTCGAGATCGCTGGGCTTGTGGACGTGGACCTCTTCGAATCCGGATGGGTGCAAGCCCCTGACCGAGGCTATTTTCCTGTAACCGATACGTGCCATAGGCGAGCGGTACTTGAGGTTCATTCGCTGCTTGGATTGCATACCCTTGGGCTTCCTCCAGCCAGTCTTTGAGAGTCTTCTGTATCGGAACCACTCCTGTCTGCGGAAGGCTGGTTGCTTCTTCTTCTGAGCGTTGAGGACCTCGATGTCAGAGATTGTTGATTCGTCAAGGACCGGCTTCTGGCGGGCGACGTGGAAGTCATCCCACTCGTCGTCGAAGAACTCATCGTCCTCGTCGAAGTCCTCGTCGACCTCGTCGGTGAATTCCTCGTCGACCTCGTCGGTGAATTCCTCCTCGGCAGCATCGTCCGCCTCTTGAAGCCGGGCGATGAGTTCGGCCTTCTTGCCGGAGACCGGTAGTTCGCGCTCGCGTAGCACGTCCTTCAGTTGGGCGACGGTCATCTCCTCATATTCCACCATATCACTTCCTCCTCAAACTCCCTTCGAGATAATGTAGACGCCGTCCTGGAATACTCGTCTGTCTCGCTTCTTGATTCTGCACGCACGCTCGATGTTGGCGGCCGTCTGACCGACCTTCTCGCGGTCCGCCCCCTTCACTACAACGTCGGTCTTGCTCTCGACGCGTACCTCGACTTCCGCCGGGGTCCAAGGTAATTTGGCTACGCGCGGTACCTTCTCCCCAAACAGATTGGCAATGGTGAACTGCTTGCCCTCCACCTTGAGGCTCATAGGGAAGTGGCTGAAGACTGCTTTGAGGCGATACTCGAAGCCCTCGTTGACGCCGCGGGCCATGTTACGCAGATGCGCTGCCCAGGTCCCTGCTAGTGCCTTATCGGAGCGGCGTGGCAGGTTGACGAAGACTTCGAGATTGCCTTCTACGGATCTGATCTCCACCTTGTGGTGACGGAACTCACGGGAAAGCGACTCGCCTTCCTTGGAGATGGTGACTACCTCGCCCTCGATGCTCGCGCTCACTCCCTCGGGAAGAGTGATCGAGTGTGCGATGTGGTCTAGTTTAGGCAACTTTCTCCCTCCTTCAGAAAATGTATGCGAGTAATCGTCCGCCGACTCTCTCCTTCTTGGCGTCGTAGTGGTTCATGATGCCTTGATTCGTGGTGAGGATGAGGAGTCCGAAGTCGCGGGCAGGCAGGTACCTAGACTCCCACTTATCGAACTCGGCGCGCTTGACGGAATGCCTCGGCTTGATGACACCACAGCGGTTGATGGCGCCGATGAGTTCGACGCGGTAGGCCCCCCCGCGTCCGTCATCGATCTTCTGATACTCGCCGACGTAGCCGGAGCTCTGCATGATGGACAGCATGCTGCCCAGCATCTTGCTGGCGGGGTTGACAGTCACTTCGTAGTGGCCTGCTTGCTCAGCATTGAATATCTGAGTAAATGCATCACTTAGGGGGTCAAACTGCATATCTTTCACCTCATGAGTACTTCTTGAATCCTATATCGGGTGCTACATCGCGGAAGCACTGTCGGCAGAGTCTCAGGTCGTGGCGTCGAATCAGGCCCCTCTTACGACCGCAACGTCGGCAGCCGTCGGAGCGGCCAATTTCCTTCCCGTGGTCGTGCGCCATTCTTCTCACTCCTCTACGATCTCGAGCTCGTAATTCTCTACAATCCACTGTTTGCACTCATCGCGGCCGACACGGTGACTTCGTGCCACCTTGGCGCTGCGCTGGCGACGGCGTGATACGCGGTGTCCGGGCCTCTCGAGTACCACATTGACGTCCATCCCGAAGATTCCGATGTCAGGGTCGTACTTCTGCTTCGGGAAGTCGGTGTAGTCCGAGATTCCGAAGGAAAGGTTGCCCTGTGAGTCGAAGTTGTACGCAGGAAGGGTATTCTGGCGGACCCAGAAGGCGTCCTTGAGGAAGGAGCGGATAGAGTCCTGCTCACGAATCGTGACCTTGCAGCCAATCGGGGATCCTCTGCGGGTTCCTAGGTCTCGGTTGGTCTGCGTGGCAAGAGTCCGTACAGGCTTCATGCCGGTCAGAATCTCAAGCACTCTCTCTGCGAGTTGCAGTCGCTGGCCGCCCTCGCCCACTCCGATGTTCACAGTGACCTTGGAGATCTCGGGCGCGAGCATCGTGTTCGTCCCCTCGCTCATGACTCAGCCTCCGGAATATCTGACTCGCTGCCAATGACGAACACGTAGTCGGCGATTGTGTAGAAGTCGTCGAACTGGACCTCGTTCGGCTTGGAGGAGCGTTTGACATCGTGCCCTCGTACTGTAGCAATCTCGCCTATGTGACTGCCCCCGGTCAGATAGACAGTGGCTCCATCGCTGAACGGGTGGTGAGCGGAGATACTCTGATCAGGTAGAGAGATGACGACGGTGTCGCCACTCCTGTATGCCGAGGAATCGTCCATTATCAGGTTCCTGCCGTCGTGGAGGTGGAGTTGGCTCTTTGAGCCACGCAATGTGGTCTTGCCCATGACGCGGCAGACCTTGCTGTCTGCGTCACGCGCGGGGATGGGGCGGTATCGCAACTTGCCGTTGGTGTCTAGTACGCATCGGTAGTTGTTCCCCCCAACAGTGAGGACATCCATCAGACCGACCCCGCGGCCTCCATCGGTCTCGATTCTGCCATCCACCATGACTTGGCGCGAGTGCAGTATATGATTGGCCTCGCGTCGAGTGTGAGCGACACCGAGGATGTCGCGCAGAATCAGCGCAAGAGGCATGCAGTTCTCGATGCTGTGGCCACCAGGATTGGGTTTCTGTACCCATATCGTGGTCTTTCTGGGAAGGGCCCAGCTTCGCGGCATTACCAAGCGCTTGATGTGGCTCCTACTCATCGGTATCACCTCTTCCGAACCTTTCCATGAGTCTCTTGATTCGCAGTGGGTCGCCCTCATACAGGTTGGTCACTACGAGGTTGGAGGGTCTGATTGGAACTCCTTCCTCCTTTCCATCAGAGGTTGAGATGGTGAGTCCGTCGACGTATATCATGCCCTTGTTGGTGTCCACTCGCGCCACGTTCGCCTTGATTCCAGCACGGCCTCTGGACTGGCCCAGACGCTTTCCTCTGGAGTCATTCTTGACGCTGTTTGGGTTACCGAAGTCTCCGCGAAGGACTTCGACCTCGTCGCCGGCGCGTACCGTGACGGTGCGGATCATCTGCAGCTCGGGGTCATCGGAGACGAGGCGCGCACGCAGTCGCTTGCGCTGGACATGCAAGGCGGCCTTGCTGCTGGTTCGACGCTGCTTTCCGGGATTCTTGCTCGCCATCATTTCACCTCACACTATCTGCTTCGCCGTGGCAGCGATTCGTGGCCAGCGCTCTGCCGCCTCGCGGCTGACTGGGCCCTTTATGTCCGAGCCCTGGACCTCACCGCGTCTATTCGTGATGATGCAAGCGTTGTCCTCGAACTGCACCCAAGTCCCGTCAACGCGCCTGAAGGGACGCGCTTGCCGTACGATTACGGCATCGAATATCTGACGTCGGGTCTCGGGAGTACCGCGGCGAACAGTCACGCGAATCATGTCGCCGACTCCGGCTGCGGGGTAGCGGCGAGCGACCCCGCCCTTCTTCAGGACGGTTATCACCTGTACGACCTTGGCGCCGGTGTTGTCAACGCAGTCTAGGCGAGCCTGTACCGGGAGACCTGCCGTCACACGGCCTGCTACTCCCTTCATTCGACTACCTCCTTCTCAATCACACAGAATTTGATGGTCTTCGAGAGAGGTCGGCATTCCATAATGCGGACTTTGTCACCCGCGGCGACGCCACCGATACAGGAAGGCAGGTGGGCGGAGTAGCGCCGGGTGCGCTTCTCATAGCGCTCGTACTTCTTCATGTAGCGAGTGGTCTCGCGCTCGACCACAATGGAGTCGGTCATTCCAGAAGAGAATACGGTGCCCTCGATAATCTGCCCGCGCAGTCTCAGACTGCCGTGGAACGGGCAGCTGTCGCTGCCGTCCCACTCTCCTTCTGGGGTCTTGACATCGACGCCTATGTCTCTCATCTCAGTCCCTCCTGTATCTACGGTTGATGCGGTCCTCAGGCCGTTGAGTAACGGTTGACCCGTCAATCGCGTCACCCGAGTCGATGGTGAATGTGATTACGTTCTTCGCGAGTCGAACTTCACCCTCTCCGGTCTGGACGTAGATGGTGCGTCGGGTCTCGTTGAGGATGGTGCCGCTCAGCCCGACCAAAGTCGGATCCGAAGACTCCAAAACAGTGATGTTGCGGGCCAGCCAAGGCATGTGGATCTCGTCGCTCATCTATCGCACCTCCACTTGGTAGCCGTTCTGCTCAAGCACCTTGGCAGCCCTCTTCTTGTGGTCGCCTTGCAACTCGATGGTACGTCCCTTTACGGTGCCACCGCTCGCGCAAGCCCCCTTCAAAATCTTAGCGAGTTGGCCTAGGTCGATGGCCGGGTCGTCGATTCCCTCTACTATCGTAACCATCTTTCCATACCTCCTCCTGACTACTGAAATTGTTGCTTTCTGCTGTTCCTTCGCTATCTCTTGGCATATGCACAGTTCATCGGGCAGTCCACACAGATTGCAAATCCCCGCCATCTACTCCTACTCCTTCGTCCCCTGATTCAACCGGGTGAGCAAGCGGGCTATGCTCCTGCGCGTCTGCTTGTATGCTCCTGAATTCGATGCCGAGCCACCAAGAGCCTGCTGTGCCCGTAATTGGAGGAGTTCTTCCTCCAACTCTTCCAGCATGTCCTGACGCTGCTCCGGGCTCATCGTCTCGATGTCCCTAGACCTCACGTGCGTCATTCACTCCTCCTCCTGTGTCTGGTTCTCGATTCCTGCCAACTTCTCAACGACAGAGTCAATCACATCACCAGCGTCTACTGCTGGCCCCTCCGAGGTGGCATCTGCCTCCTCGACGGTCTCACCATCCGAGACCTCGAACATTACGACCTCCTCCAGAGGCGGTAGGCCCGAGTCAGTGCGTTCGATGATGGTGATCTCGTGAGGCAGTTTGACCCCCGGTCGCATGATCTTGACGGTGCAACCGATTGTACCGAGTTTCTTGACGGCGGTCGAGAAGCCGGTGTCCATGAACTCTAGAGCGGTCTCACCGCAGAACTTGATGTGTCCCTGCTGGAACTTCTCAACACGGTGGCGGGCACCGGTTATCTTGCCGCTCAGGATGACGAGGCAGCCACGAGCGCCGGCGTCCATGATGTTCTGAGCGGTGCTGTGGCCGGCGCGACGGAAGAACCAGCCGCGCTCTAGAGAACTCGCAAGGCGGCTAGCCATGATCTGCGCATTGAGACGAGACTCGGCGACTTCCTCGACATCCAGATGAGGGTTCTCGAGGGTGAAGTCGTTCTGGAGGCGCCGCTGTAACTCGTGGATGACCTTGCCGCGGCGGCCGATCACGCGACCGACCTGCTCGGCCTGTAGAGACACCTTGGTACCCTCTGGAGTCCGGTTGAAACTCAGGCCACCGAAGCCAGCACGCTCGGTCTCCCTGAGCAGGTACTCGCGGACGAGCTGCCGCTCGACATTGCGGTGAATGAAAGCCCGTATCGTATTCTGCTGTTTCATGTACTCACCTCAGAATTCGTCCTCACTCTCTCCCTCGCCGGAGTGCTCGAGGAAAACCTCGAGATTGACTTGGTAGTGGTTGCTCGGCGTGGCACGACCCTGTGCGCGCGGACGCCAGTTTTCCGAGACCTGTCCGCGATGGGCAGCCATGTGAGTGATCGTCATATCCTCTGCATCGAGGGTGTCGAAGCGCTGGCGGGCGTTGTCCATCGCGCTGTTGATGAGTTTGATGAACTCCTTCGAGGCTTTGTTCGGGTACTTCCCGGGTCCCATCTTGCCCTTGCGGTGACCTGCCATTGTGTTGCCACCACGGCCCCTGCGGGAGCGGCGGGTGTAGGGTATCGCCCTCTTCTTGGCGATGACGTCCTCGAGGTACCCAACTGCGGTGGCCGCGTTCATGCCGCGAATCGCCTTGGCTATGTGGTAGCAGTGCTTGTGATGACAGTCGATGTTGACTGCGCGGGCGGTGACCAGATTCGAGCCTTCCAGCAACTGGGTGTATCCAGACTGTGGTTTTCCTGCTCTCCTGCTCATTCTTCTTACCTCACTTCAGTGCCACGTGCTGGGACGATCGGGTAGCGCCGACACCGGGCCCGGTGTGGGTCACGGACTTGCGGGTACTAGCGAACTCTCCCAGTGCGTGGCCGATCATCTCGGGGACTATCTCGACATTGGCGAACTCCTTACCGTTGTGGATTCCTACTGTGGTGCCTATCATCTCCGGCAGGACGTACATACCTCTACAGTGTGTCCTGATGACTCCGCCGTTGCTCAAGCGCACTCGCTCGAGGAACTTCTGGCATTCGGGACTGAGGCCGCGCGATAGTGAACGCTTGGCACGAGCCGGCATCAGAGTGGCGATACACGCCGAATCCGGGTCATCCTCTGGAGGGTAAAGAGGGAGTTCGTGGAGTTGCTCCAGCGTGTAGCCGCGCCACAGGAACTCCTTCTTGCGGCGTTCGCTAATCAATGAGCGTCGCTTGCGGGCCTGACGCCTCGCCAGTTTGGGCGAGCGGAACATCTTCTTCGACCTTCGGCGAGCCATTTCAGGTCTCCTCCTGTTCCCTTGATCTTCCCCGACCGGTTCGCTTAGGGGCGATGTTTCCGACCTTCTGGCCGGGTGGAGCGTTGCGGCTGACTGAACTCGGACCGTGGACTGCCTGGTGGTTGCCGCCACCGTGCGGATGATCTACTGGGTTCATCGCCACGCCACTGACGGTCGGATAGGGTTTGCCTCGTGCCTTGGCGCGGTAGTGAGCAGTACCGGCCTTCATCAGAGGTTTCTCACTGCGGCCGTGGCCGGACAGGACGCCGATGGTTGCGCGGCACTTAGATGGCAGATCCTTGTGCTTGCCGCTGGGCAGACGTACCCTTACCTTGTCATCCATGCGAGCCTCGAGCGTGGCGGAGTTACCGCCGGAGCGGGCGAGTTTACCACCATCGCCGGGACGGCACTCAACGTTGCAGATTGGAGTTCCCTCGGGAATCTGCTCGAGAGAGGTGACGTTTCCTGGCCTGAGAGAGACGTTGTCACCGAAGGAAACGCTCTGACCGATTGAGATGCCTTCGGGAGCTGCGATGTGGCCCACCGTGCCGTCGTCGAACTTGACCTTGGCCAATGTGGCGGTATGAGCGGGGCTGTGGACTAGGTCGACGACTCGTCCAATCTCGCCATTGACGCGTGGAAGTCTGTTCGAGGCTGGGAATCGGTGGCTCGAGACCTTGTTCTTGGGGCTCGACCCGCGACGCTGTGAACGTGTACGCTTACCCATCTTCTCACCTCATCAGAACGCGCCTAACTTGAGCGCGGCCTCCTCTGCGTCGTAACCGTCGGCAAGACGAACACTGGCGTGCTTGCCGGTGATTGTGATTCTCGTGTTGACTTTGGCGACCTTGACATCGAACATCTGTTCGACGGCTTCGCGAATCTCCTTCTTCGTCGCCTCTCGGCGGACGATGAATTCGATCCTGTTGTTGTTCTCTCTGTAGCCACTTTCCTCATCAGAGACTCGGCGTGCCTCTAGGGTCTTCTCCGTAATCCAAGGCATCAGTATGATGTCGTACGGGTCTACCATCAAAATCACTCCAGTGCCTCTATTGCTGCCTTCGTCCAGACTGTGAGTCGTCCTGCATCACCGCCAGGGGCTAGGTCCTCGGCGCTCAGGTCTTTGGCGGCGACGACATCGACGCCGGGAACGTTACGAGCGGCCTTGTGTAGGCCGTCTCGGTTGGAGACTACGACGAGGATGCTCTTTGGGGTCCTGTATCGGCGTCCTCGCATCTTGCCCTTGCCGGCGCGGATGTTCCGGCCTCCCTTGGCTCGTTCGAGGTCCGAACTGAGTCCGAGCCCCTCCATCATCGCGACGAACTTACGGGTCGAGTACTGCAGTGGCAGGGACTCAACATCGTACTTCTCGTCTGAGCCGTTGCGTGACTCGACGTAACCGTCGATGACTATTGGGAAGCGGATATCGTCGTCGAAACTGTGTCCACGAGCAGCGACCATCTGAGTATCTATGGTTGCGGCGATAGCGGAGTCGCGCGCCAAACGGCGCTGCTTCGAGTTGAGTTTTTGTGACCAGTCCTTGTCGACCTTCGGACCATGAGCACGACGGCCGCCGCGTGTGTGCGGGTTCTGGGCGCCGGTTCGCTGACCGGTCTTACGCATGATTCTCGAGACGCCCCGGCCCTTGCCCCACCACTCCACAGAGTGTTTCATTCCGGGCTGGGGGGCTCGCTTGCCGTCGTGCTCGCGGTGGCCGTACGGTTGGCGGCGGTTGGCGCGCGAGGCTAGGACTGCCGAGCGGATGATGTCCTCACGGACCTCAGAGGAGAAGACTTCTGGCAGAGTGATGTTCTTGCCGTCGTTGACCTCGACGAAGTAATACTCAGCCAGAAGACCCGCGTCGAGTTCCTCCTGCTCGACCGAATTAACGAGATTGTATGCCTTCGTCTTCATTCAATCACGCTCCCTGCTTACTTGAGGTACTCACGTAGGTGATGTCAACCTCCGGCTTGGTCGGCCTCGAACGAATAGCCTCGCGGAATCGAAGCATGCGCTTGGACGGACCGGGCAGACTACCCTGGATGATCATGTATGGATTGGTGACTTCTCCGTAGTTCAGGAAGCCGCCTGCAGGAGTGATATCGGACTCTTCAGGATTGGAGATTCTCAGGATGCGCTTGTTCAGCTCAGTGCGCTGGTGGTAACCGACCTGCCCTGCTTGGCGGATGGTCTTGCGAACGTAGCGGGTCCCGAAGTCACCCATGTTGCCGCCCTGACGTCGGCGCTTGCTGTTCTTGTGAGACAGGAGTTTGATGCCCCATCGCTTGATGGATCCTTGCCATCCCTTGCCCTTGGTTACGCCAACGACATCGATCTCCTGGCCTGTCTGGTAGACGTCTTCGAGAGTTATCGTTCCGCCGAGTCTTTCTCTGGCCCATTCCAACTTGGAGGGAATATCGCCACCTACCAGAGCGACTTCCATGATCTCGGGGGTCTTGCTGGTCACGCTCTTGACGAGGGCAGGCTGAGTGGAGACGATGAGTCTAATCTCGCAGAGGTCGGCATTCTGCAGTGACTCCATTGCGGCTTCTGGGGAATTATCGTTTCGAGAAGGGATGCGCCCGCCGCGCTTAGAGGGTTTGCGGCCCTCATCTCTGTCGTTCTCACCTCGGCTCTGGTTGGCGAAGCGAGGCATCAGGCCGTCGGGACCGCCGTCAGCATCGGACCAAGCCTCGCCGGCGGTCTGCATGCCATAGGGAGTCATCCTGTAACCACGGACGGCGAGAACGCACATCGGAGGTGCCTCGACGACAGTGACGGCCTTGCGGACCTCCTGACGGGCAGAGGGAGAATGTGGGTTGTTGTCACGGACTAGGACGTGGGTCATCCCAGCCTTCCAGCCAGCGAAGCCCTGCACCCTTACCTCAGAGGAGTCGGAGTCGGGCCATGAACTGATTCGACCGTATTGGCGTATCGCCCTCTTACGAGGGCTATAGCCCATGCTACCTCGGCGGGGCTTGCTGCGGTCGGCCATTTTGGGTCCTCCATGCGTTTACCGCCATCACGCCGCAAAAGCGGCATTCTGCCGGGCCACTGCGTTAAGGAGGAACCGTGACACCGAACCCGGTCCGCGAACGCGAACCCAGTGTACAGGATGCTGTGCAGTGCCTTATGGTGTCTGGTTCCTCACGTAGTGAGCGGGCTTGCGACTAACATACCCTATTTGAACGAATCGGGGTAGAAGCACGCCACCCCTACGGGGTGTAAATGAACTGGTGGGCCTGTGCAACGATTTAGAACCCTGACTCTCAAGGTACCCGTCCATGGAACGTAGAGTATGCCATCCGAGCCTCTCGTCAGAGGTCATTGAGGCTCGTGCATACCAACTTGAGGCTACGGACGAAGCACTGTCTGGATCGATGATGCTGGTACTGCCCACAGCAGCCGGTAAGACAGTGGTCGCGTGGATGGTAATCGCAGATAGACTCGCCAGCACAGACGGCTGGATCCTGATGGTCGCCCCTACCGTCGCTCTCGTAGAACAGCATCTGCGCGGCATCGAGCCTGTACTCACTGATAGCGAGGCCGTGAATCCGATTTCGATAACCGGACAGAACGTGGTCAAGAAGCGTGTCGGAATGTGGGGCTCTTCCAGATTAGTCATAGCCACTCCACAGGTCGTCAGGAACGATGTTCTGAGAGGAGTGCTCGACCTCACCGATTGCTCCCTGCTGGTGGTCGACGAGGGGCATCATGCTACGGGCGACCACGCGATGGCTCAGGTCGGCGACCTGTACCTCTCGCAGGCCTCGCAGCCACTCGTCCTCGCCACCACCGCAAGTCCGGGTTCAAAGACTGAGCAGGTCGAAGAGGTCTGCTCTAGGCTTGGCATCGGGAGAATTCACCTGAGGACTGGTGGTGAGGCCATGCTGGCGAAGCATCTGGCTGGTCTCGAGATACACGAAGTGAAGGTCAGGGTTCCAGACCAAATTAGAAAACTCACAGAGCCACTGGTAATGTGGCAGAGCGGCATAGTAGACCGGGAGAAGAGACTGGGTAGGTACGTCATGCCCGGGAACATCAGCCATGCCGGGCTCTCCAACGCGATGGAACGCGCTCAGACAGCGATATCCAGAGGTCAGTCCAGTGCTTACCAGTCGGTCTCCCAGATTGCTACGGCGATGAGGCTTCACCATCTGATAAACCACCTACTGTGCCAAGGCGTCGCCGCTTCCAGCGAGTACCTAGAGCGTATGTCCCGCGGTGAGCAGTCGGGAACCAAATCGACTCGAAACTTCCTGAGGGACCCGCGGGTTTCCAGTCTGCGCAGGAGCCTTTCCGTGATGGGCGAGGTTCACACCAAGGTCGGTGCAGTCAGAAGGTTGGTTCTAGAGAGGTTGCGCCGGGATGTCAATTCCCGGGTCATCATCTTCGCTACCTACCGCGACACCGTCGCGGCAGTCGAGAAGTCGCTGAAGGGACTTGAGGGGACGCGTCCTGTGCAGTTCGTCGGTCAATCAAGTCGAGAGGGTAGAGAGGGGTTGAGCGCGAAGCAGCAGGTTGAGAGACTGGATGAGTTCCGATCCGGCGCAGCCAATGTCCTAGTCGCCACCTCGGTGGGCGAAGAGGGGCTCGACATCCCAAGCGCGGACTTAGTCATCTTCTACGAGCCAGTGCCCAGTGAGATTCGCACTATACAGAGGCGAGGTAGGACAGGTAGGCACCGGGAAGGCGAGGTGGTGGTGCTAATCGCCGAGGACACGCGCGACGAGGGAGCAAAGGCGGCGGCTGAGAGGAGGGAGGAGTTCATGCAGCGGGCTGTACACCGTGTTCGCAGGAAGCTCCCCCGAAGCCCGCACGTCGATTTATCTAACCTCGGAGCGTTTGAAGTTCGTGATGGCGACTCGACAGTTTCGGCCGAGCAGTTCGTACTCGAACAGCGCGAGTTCCACCGTACTGAGATATCAGATGTCGACTCCAGCGATTCCAAGGGTGCCGAGAGTTTTTCTGAGGCCCTCCCGCCACAGACCTTCAGGGCGCGTGGACAGACTGGTCTCGAGCAGTGGCAGCAAGCAGATTGATCCGTAATCAGTCACCGATGATTGCGATTCGGGTGCGCAACTGGGCCAGTCTGGTGTTGTGATGGCCCATCGAATAAGACAGCATCTCAGTCAGGTGAATGACCGGGATGTTAGTCGCAAGCCCAGTGGTGCGAGAGGCCTTTCCTTGGTAGATGTCGAGGACGGAGTGTGAGAGGTTACAGGCGCTTACAATCAAATCAGCCCCCTCCGACTTGGCCTCGGACAAAACGGCGGCGGTCTGACGCAGTACAGTCGGCTCCTCTGAGAACAGGCCTGGGACTCCTACGCTCTGGGTCCGGCTCTCCCAGTCAACAGGAGACCCGCCGAGGACCGCGATGACCTGCTCAAGGTAATCGGGGTCGTACACGTCGTCGTCTCCGCAGGCGCCGGCCTGCTGGATGTTGGGGCCGTAGAATCCGGCGACGTTGAAATCAATCGGGTTCTTTGCCACGGCCTCGAGTTTCTCAAGGCCGATCTCGTCGACGATGACATGCAGAAGGTGATGGACTCCAGTCTCACCGGAGAAGGTCATGCTGCAGGTCCTCTGGAGAACCTCATTTATCTCCGCCAGCAGGTTCGGGTCATCCTTCAACATCGTCAGATCCTCGTTCAGGTTACCAGCGGTGGCAGCGCACGGGGTGATGATTTCGAGTCCGAGCGCCTCAGCCATCGCGAAGGTTCGTGCATTGAGGGTGAGTTGCAGGCGTCTGCTTGCCTGCCTGATGATGCCAGCGCCACAACTGGTCGCGCCTTTGAGGGGAATTAGCTCTATACCTAAGGAGCGCGCGACAGGGGGCATCGTCTCGGCCACCTCTATGGCGCTGCTGTGGGCCACGTTTCCTGGATGGTAAGCGTACTTCACAGCCATCAGAACCTACCATCCACTTCGTTGAATATCGCGACGACCTCATGGTGGTTGACGACTTGTGAGTTAAACTGCTTCGGCATCTTGCCTATGCCGGCTGGCGGAGCGAACATGCCTAGCAGGTCGTTGAACACCTTGCCGCCAGTACGAGTGAACCCGAAGACCATGCGCGCGGTGACGCCGGAGAACAAGTTGCCCATCAGCCCCATGGGGCCCAAGACCTGCCTGTAGATCACCGTGTCATTCACCCTGCCACTGCTCTTGACCGTCCATGTGTACCACCAGACGTGCTTGCCATGTCTACCGTTGAAAGCATCCCCAGATAGTGTCGAAGTACGTGCGTCTAGCAACGCCTCGGCAACCACTCTGGAAGAGTTGTTTTGACGACGGATTGAGGCTAGATCAGTCTCGGCCTTGATGCCGTTTCGTGAGTCGATTACTGTTTGTAGCCCTTCGCGATTTGAATCGGCAGTTCTCGGGTCGTTTATCCTAGCCCAAGTTCCTATCAGAACAGACGGACCGAGATATTCCTCGGAATGAGGTGTCGCATCAGAGCAAGAGTGCAAGAGGGGGGCGCTCGAGAAGTCGGTCATTGAATGCAGCAAAGTGGCAGTCACTGGGTCCATCGTCCCCATGACTCCCTGTGCGGTATCGGCTCCTTCGCGGGTCGCTGCCACCATCCACGGCTTGGCCGACTCGCGCTTACGCTCCAGTGTCCAGTGGTCGACGACGAGGTCTCGGATAACGTCGAACGCAGGAAGCGGTTCGATGCGGAGTCGCAGTCCACCGTCTCGCGTAGGAGCCACCGAATCCAGCCTGATGTTGCCCGGCAGGACCAGCCTTCCGTTAACCGAGATCGCGGTGGTCGGGTCATCGCAGGTTCCGTCCCTGAAGGTCAGGCTACCATCATGAGTCGCCTTGAGCACTCTCAGCGCCTCCAAGACAGACATGTGCCCCGGGAGTGCGCATATCCAGGTATCCTTGCCAGAGGCAGAAGTCACCGGATCGTATCGGAAGATGTTGATTTCCACCTTAATGGCCTCAGTGGTGATGTTAGGGACTACGAATCCGTCCTCGCCGGCCGCGACTACTGCTGCTGCGCCACTGGTGTGATCCTTGATTGCCTCAACCTGGTCCTCGTGGAACACCCCATTGCCGTCGACCGCAGCCATGGCAGCCAGTGCGTCCAACGCCCAATTAGCGGCTGCGGAGTCATAGTCCACGTCGCAGTCCACGCGCTCGACCAGTCGGGTCGCTCCCAACTCCTCGAAGCGTCGGTCCCAGTCCTTGCCGGACTCACAAAAGAACTCGTAACTAGTATCGCCGAGGGCTAAAACGGTGAAGTGCACGCCCGGGAGTTTGGGGGCCGAATCCGTACTGGCTTGCTGCCAGAGCTCCTCGGCGTTGTCCGGCATGTCGCCCTCTCCCCAAGTAGAGCAGATGATGAGGACCCTCTTCATGCTGGGAAGAGTGGCCAGATCGAAGCCATCCATGTCGACCACCGTGGCGTCGAGACCGTAGTCAGAGGCCCGCTTGGCGAACTTCGAGGCCAGATCCTCGGAGTTCCCAGACTGAGAGCCGAACATGATACTCATAGAGCGGTCGCCGGTGGCCAGCAGTCCTTCCAGATTATCACCGCTGAGCTCAACCGGCTCTGCGATGACCTCCTCAGTCATCGTCTCCTCTGGTTCTGGGGTCGCGGTTTCCTCTGGTTCAGGGGGTTCCTCGCCGGTGCCTTCGACCACGATGATGACGTCTACCGGGCAGGCGTCAGCGGCATCGAGAATATCATCTGAGAAAGCGGAGATGACTTCGGCCTTCAAGCCAGACTTGTCCTCGTTCCTGTCGTAGCCGCCGTCGATTCTGACATCTGGTTTGATGAAGCAGGTGTCATCGGTCACTTCGAAGACATTGGGGGCCGCTTCCTCACAGGCATCACAGACGATGCAGCCGTCTTCGATGTAGACGCTGAAGATGGCCACGTCAATCACTCGCGCCTATCGGCGCTCTGGGCACCCGAACACGATTATTGAATCTAGTGCATCTCAAGTCTACGGCCGTAGGCCGTATTCCACCTATTGGGATTTGTCGGACTCACATTCCGAGGCCGTCGAAGTCGGCGCCGTCTGGCGCAGGCATGGAGCTTTGGCTGGAGATGACATCATCGATCCTGAGAATCATCACTGCGGTCTCGGAAGCGCTCTGGATGGCCTGCTCGACCACTCGGCTCGGCTCGAACACTCGCCCCTCATTCATGTCAGCAACCCCTCCCTCGTAGACGTTTACTCCGTAGTGCGATTTGCCTTCCGAGTGGGCCTTCCTGAGGTCAATAATGGTGTTGACAGGGTCGAGTCCAGCGTTCTCGGCGAGAGTCCGGGGGATGACCTCTAGGGCTCCGGAGAAGGCTTCGATTGCCATCTGCTCCCTGCCACCAATACCCTCTGCGTACAAGCGGAGATCACGGCTGATTGCAGCCACTACAGAGCCCCCGCCCGTCAAGACCTCTCCATCCTCGTGGGCGACCGCCACGACGCCCATGGCGTCGGCGAACGCTCTTCGGATCTCGTCAACCACGTGCTCGGTACCTCCCCTTAGAAGCACTGAGACGCTCTTGGCCTGAGGGCACCCTGTGACGAAGACCATATCGGACTCACCTATCTTACGCTCTTCTACCTTGGAGGCAGCGCCTAGATCGTCCGATGAGAGGTCATCGATGTTGGTTACTATTCGACCTCCGGTAGCCTTGGACAGCGCTTCCATATCGCTCTTCTTGGCACGCCGAATGGCAAAGACTCCTTCCTTGGCCATGTAATGCTGGGCCAAATCGTCAATGCCCTTCTGGCAGATGACCACGTTGGCCCCTGAATCCTGTATCTTATCTACCAGTGACTTGAGGAATTTCTCCTCCTCGTCGAGGAATTGTGAGAGCATACCAGGGTCTGTAATCTGAATCTTAGCATCAACCTCGGTCTTCTTGACCTCGATGGCCGAGTTGATGAGTGCTACCTTGGCGTCGGCGACGTTGCGAGGCATGCCGCTGTGGACGCGTTCCTTGTCGAGGATGATGCCGTCGACTAGGCTACTGTCTCGAATCGAGCCACCCTGTTTCTTCTGCACCTTGATATCATCGAGGTCTACGACGATTTTACCATCGACCTCGTGAGCAACTGAGAGAACGGCGCGCACGCTGATATCTGCGAGGAACTCCTTCACGGCTCCTGCGCTCTTGCCGGTGAGTGCTGTCTTGGCGACTTCTTCGAGCATAGACTTGTCAACGGCTATGGAATGCGTGTCGATCAGTTCGGAGGCCTTGTCGGAAGCCAGTCTGAAGCCCTCGCAGATGACGGTCGGATGAACATTCTGCTCCACGAGGTCCTCGCTACGCTTGAGGAGTTCTCCAGCGATGACGACAGCGCTGGTGGTGCCGTCGTAGCAGTGTTGCTCCTGGGTCTTGGCAATCTCGATGATCATCTTAGCAGCGGGGTGCTCGATGTCCATCTCCTTGAGGATGGTAGCACCGTCGTTGGTGATTACAACATCTCCCATGCTGTCGACCAGCATCTTGTCCATTCCCTTGGGCCCTAGAGTCGAGCGGACTGCGTCGGCTACGGCCTTGGCAGCTGCGATATTGTTGCTCTGCGCCGAGCGGCCACTCGTCCTATCGGTGCCTTCCTTAAGGATGAAAATCGGTTGTTGACCGCCGTACACAGGAAATCTCGCTCCGGAATTCGGCGACCGATGTGGGGGTCATAAGCCCTCGCATGGGCGCTGGCGGCCTGCATCACCCGCTCATTCGCGGTTCTGCTGGTCGAGCCATCTCTGGCCATAGTGGATCCACTGCTCGACGGACCAGCCTTCAGGGAGGCCGTCATCAGGAATCGGCGGGACACCGGATGGTAGTTCTGGGCCTTCCGGTTCAGGCTCGGGCTCCGGTTCAGGCTCGGGCTCTGAAGGTGGGGGCGGCATTTCCGGCGGCTGCTCGAATATCTCCTGAGCACCGCCGTACATCGAGTTAGCCACTTCGTCGTCCGCTGGAAGCATCGGAGCATCGGGAATACCGTCCTCAGGCCCCTCCCAACCGCTTCCATCGACTGTCATCTCGTAAGTGTCGAGAGTAGATATCTCCTCAAGGGGGGCTGTCGCGGTCTTGTATACTCTGAACGACACGACGAGGACGGCAACGATAACACCGAGGCCGATTAGTACGAAAAGAATGTTTCCGGTCAACCATGCGTACTCTTCGACGTCGGGGCCGTCGTCTACTGGAACTGGCTTGATCATTACTATCGAGGCGTTGCTCGAGGCCTTGTCCACGTCACCGTCCACTTCGAGGGTGATATCGAACGACATCTCATTCTCGGCAAGGTTGTTCAGATTTTCCTCACTCACAGTAAGGAACACCGTAATCGACCTCGACTCCTGCGAAGGCAGGACGAAATCCCTGTCGTCTTGGTGCACGCGCGCGTCGAATATGTTGAAGAAAATGTCAGAATTGCGATCGATGTCAGCTCGGAGAAGCTGATCGTCAGTCGGATGGTTGTTGGTTACGGTGAAGACCAATGCGTAGTCGTCGCCGCTCTCGGTGATTGTCATGGGTGAATTGGTTGGAAACAGTCCAATCCAGCCCTGATTACCGACCTGGAACTCAGCAGTGCCGCTACCGGTAACAACAAGGTCATCCTCGGCTGCTTCCACGCTGGTCGCTATGAGGGTGATGTCGCGGTCCCCGAACGCATTGTCACCGAATGCGTAGCGCACTGTCAGATTGAGTGACGATCCGGGCGCGATGTAGGGGGTCCGGCCGTTCGTGAGGCCGTCAGCTTGCACCCAGACATCGGGGTGACTGGTTTCGAAACCTATGGTGAAGGCATCGTTCACATTGCCGTTGTTCGTGATCTCCCAGTTTACCGTCCTAGCATCGTCTCCACCTCTGAAGACCTCCTGAAGCATGTCCAGATCCTCCACCTCGACAAGGTTCGTGACCGGCACGGTGAGCAGGAGTCGTACGCTGGACTGGTATCCAGATCCGTCTTGGCTGCCCGCCAGCACGAAAATCTCGTAGGTCTCATTGGCGGTGCCGTATGGCATCGGGAGCAGTAGCATGACCGTACTGTCTCCTCCGAATGGGTCGATGCCGAGGCTCTGCTCTGCGTTTAGAGAAAGTCCGAGTTTCCAATCCGACAGTACGGAGAGGTCGAATGCCTCCTCCGAGTTTCCGTTGTTGACCATCATGATCTCAACGAGTCTAAGGAAGCCGTCCGCTGGCGCCATGATCTCAGTGACTTCAGGGATCAAAACGAGGTCGTGGTGGACCGGTACCTCGATGAAGATAGTCCAATCCGCCACGAAGTTCGCCGGTGCCCTTCCGTTGGCAAGGAGAGTTATCGAGTAGGTCCCAGGAGTGATCTCATCTGGGGCGGTCACCAATGCGGTCAGCTCGAACTCGTCTGTGATGCCCATCTCCAGACTTGTGACCAACGTGCCGTTCGAGTCGTACCATGCCAGATTCTCAGCGGTCCAGCGGTTGTCACCGAAGGTCGCGCCGAGGTTCCAAGTAGCGACCTGATTGCCCGTGTTCCTAAGTGTCATGGGCACGCTGCCATTGGCTCCGGGGTACAGTACTGCTGCGGGATTGGCGAGTGTCATCTGTATCAGACTAGCCGAGTACGCAGCAATCACGGAAACAGGTAAATCGATGTCGACTTTGGAGAGGTTTGTGGTGCCGTCGTTGATCCCGACAAACCAGTTCAGTTCCTCGACGCTGGCACCTGATGGGATGCTGAGGTTGAACCATGTATCCATCGTTTCTAGTGCATGTATGACCTCGGTCACGACGTAATTGTCATGGTCGAACATGTTGTTGGAATCGATTCTTAGTGGAAATCCGTTCATCCACGTCATGTTCGATATCTCAGTGTAGAGGCGCAGGGTGATGTCAACGTATCCCTTGTTCTTGATTTGGCAGTGGAGCGAGGGGGGCCGGGAGTCGTCTGGCACTACCATGTACGCGTTTGGGAGAGGATCGTCGCAGTCGACGTCGAGCACATACTCGGCCACCTTCTCAAAGCCGAATAGAAGGAAGGAATCAAGGTGGATTCCCTGATTCGCGAAGGAGCTGTTAGAGTCGAAGAGGAATGCCATGGTGTAGTCAGCGTTGGGGTGGATGTCAGTCATATTCCAGACCAACTGAGTCCAATCAGCGTGATTTTTTGAGATGTTCTGGGCAGAATAGTCGTAGTACTCCAGCGACCCTCCGCCCGCGTCCGCCTCGATACGCATGTCGTCGCCTGCAGCCATCTCACCCCACGCATGGGTGACCAGTTGCATCGAGATAAAGTCGAATGATCTGATCCTGATCTTGCAGAAGTTGTTCCCATAGACCCCTGAGATAGAGGGGTCGAGGGTTCCAAAGTTGAGCCCATGACCCGGGTCCTCACAGGTGTCGAATGGAGTGAACCAGCCCCACCACAGCCTGTCATGCCTGTTACTGGCATAGTCGGCCCCGGGCCTCGATACGCGCCAGTGCCTGTCTTCCACACTACTAGAGGCGTTGTCCATCCGCCAGTGACCGTAATAGTCAGGGTCAGAGGATAGTGTTCCGTCGGCGTCGTATCCGATGCCGGCCCAAGTGGGCTCGTTGGCGTTGAGTAAATTGGGGCAGTCGATGATCTGATCGCCGTCGACATCACCACAGAAGCCGTTCTCCATCGGGTCATTCCAGACCGCGACCGGGATTTCCCTGTCGAGTTCGTTGTTGTCCTCGTTATCGTCGGCGAGGCCACCGTCGATAGTGCCGCGTACGATAATCCCGCCGTACAGGTAGCCGTCATCATCGACAGCGCTGTGAGCGGCACCGGGAGTGTAGTAGAAGGATTCTGTTGTAGACTGCAGGCCCGACAGAGTCATGTTGACGTAATGCTCCTCTATTAGGAAGCCTATCGGATGCCATACCTGCATCCAGCCCTCTGCATAAGCAGGTTGGCTCGAGGTGCCGACTTGAGTGAACGTGACATTGACCTGAGTGAGTTCGTCCCGTATTACATATTCCTCTATTGAGCCGTCCGGTTGTGTCCATTGCTCGGCTAAGTTCCAAGATGCGCCCACCTCGATTGCGGTCACTTCGAAATCGATGAGGGCTTTCGGGGTCGCTGAGAGGTCGGGTGCCGGCTCGTCCATCATCGAGTTGACAGCCATGGGCGCCATGCTCATCGCTAGCATGAGAGAGACCAAGAGGAATGGTGACAGGCTACGCATGAGGATGAATTCGGGGGACTCAAAACCATGTATGAAGGTTCGGTTGACGCGTTCGCCGCCCGAAGGGCGGAAGCCCATGTATTTGGCAGTTTGATTCTGGTCGGCTAACCGCACAATGAGGATGGGGGCACGATGAAGGGCTTATGGTCGCTTGGTGAGGCGTGGCTTCCGTGGCGAGTCGCAAAATACGTCAGAGGTCCATGCTGTACGCAGTGGTGTTCCTCCAGGTCACCCTGATTCCTATCATCGGATTTTCGCTGACCTATCTACTAGAGATGGATAGGGATAACTTCTCGGTGGCGGTCCGTACTGAACTGGTGAACTGGATAGTCGTAGCCGGGCTTCTATATGGGGTGCTATCACTTGTGCTCGCACTCCTATTCGGAGGTTATCGACCGACGGCGGTAATTGATCGAGGAGGCTGGACGCCAGTTCTCGGACTAAGTAGAAGGAAAGGAGACCCTGCGCTGATCGATCGAGCGAGGCTTTCACTCCACGGCAGCCCGTACGGAAGGATGGCTCGGCTGGTCCACAGTAAGACCACGGACGACGAGTATGATCTCATTTCAGTGCACGGAGGACTACAACTACTCGCAGTCCCTATGCAGGTTCTGCTAATCGCGGTCCCGCTGCTGATAATGGAGGGGATGCCTGAGGGCATTATCCAACCCGAACGTGCTTTCGAACTTGGCATGGTGGGTTACATGATCGCGCTGTGGGTTGCTGTTAGGATGCAACCTGTCATCTCATGGAGACTGGTTGGCATCGCTGCGATGTTCCGAACGGTCCTATGGCGAGTCTCACGCTTCTCTTGGGTACTCCCAATCCTGCTGTTCTGGCTTATAGCGAGGACTTTTCTAGCGGCCTCCCTGAACTGGCTAGAAGTTGATGTGACGCAGTGGAACGAGGTGCAACTTGAGACAGCCATCCTGAACGCAATCGTGCCCGACTCAGCAATCCCTGATACTGCCGTCATAGACTTTCTAGTGGCGATTTCGGTGCTTCCGATGGCCACCTTCACCACTTTATCTGTATTAGGTGGTGCGTACGACATGCCTGACTGGATGAAGGGACAGGAGCATGGTTTGGAAAATCTGCAGATGGAACTGTTGGACACACCGCATGAGGATGCCGAAGAGGAGGAGGACGGATTTTCCCCCTTCACCCTCCCTGATTTTTCAAAGCCGGAAGATGACGAGCAAGATGAACGCGATGACGAGGAGTCGGAAGAGGAGGAGAGTAGTAGAATGATCGACCTGCCCTTCAAACTGTTTGAGGACTAGATTTCAATCTAGGGGGCCAGCCGGTTGACGGCCTGATTCAGTACTACCCATCCAGAGCCTAAGCTGAGTCCGAAACCTGGTGCGTTGGGGCCGTCAAACCAGAGCCACGCGAGTGAGAGGCATAGTATGATCACAGAATACTGATTCGGCCTCAGGCTGGAGGCTTGCAACCCAGCAGCCATCGACAGCATGCAGACGGCGAGCGAAGCGAATGGGCTCATGGGCGTATCAGTCCCCTCTCAGCCTCGCTAGCACCGCTTCGACTCGGTCCATTCCCCTGTCAATGTCCTCACGCCCGATGGTGTAAGCGAAGCGAAGGTGTCCTTCGCCTGCGGCGCCGAATGCCGTTCCTGGGGAACACAGGACGCCGCCTTCGAGTAGGGCCATCGCAATCTCCTCGCTGTTCATCCCTGGAACATCCACTTTAGGGAACACGTAAAACGCTCCCGTGGGCACATGGCACGAGACTCCTGGCATCGCATTGAGTCGTTCACATATCAAATCTCGTCGCGTCTTGAATTCGGTGCACATCTTCTGGGGGTAATCCGGCGCTTCTTCCAGTGCCTCAAGGACGGCGTGCTGCATGGCATCGTTGCTGCACGCTGTGACGTAGTACTGCATCTTGGTCAGTTGGGCCATAGCTTCTTGGTCGGAGGAGAGGATATATCCAATCCTCCAGCCAGTCATAGCGAAGGTCTTGGAGAACGACTGTACCATTATCACCTTGTCATATCCAGCGCCGAGGAAGGAAACGTGCTGTCCATCATAGACGATACGGTCGTAGACCTCGTCTGTGATTAACCAGAGATCATGTTCACTGGCGAAGGTGATCAACTCGTCCCTCTGGGAGGCGGTCACGTTGCCGCCAGTCGGGTTGCTGGGGAAGTTATACAGTACGGCCACTGTGTTCTCATCGACCCTCGATTCGAGGTCTTCTATGGTCGGGACGAAGCCATTCTCGAAGGTGCAAGGGTAAAGATTTGGTTCGCCGCCGCAGATTAGGGCATCAGAAGGGTAGAGCGGGAAGTAGGGCTCTGGAATTAGGACGTTGTCACCCGGTCCGACTAAAGCGAGAAAAATGTCCAGCAATCCGTTGGTGCCGCTCATCGTTATGCAGACATTGGATGCATTCAACTCAGGAATGCGATGATGCCACATCTCTGCTATCTTCTGTCTGAGAGCCGGCAGACCAGCAGTCGTGGTGTACTTGTTCTTGCCATCTTTCATTGCTTTGGCAAAGGCTTCGATGGCAATTTCTGGAGGTTGGAAGTCTGGCTCTCCCAGCCCGAACTGCACCGCGTCGTCGTCGGCCATGTCAAACATCCGGCGCACGCCAGTCGGATTGATGCTGTTCGCACGCTCGGAGAACCTCACCATGGCCCGTGGACGAGTGTTCTAGGCTTTGAATGAGGTGCCTCGAATCCTGCGGATTCTCTAGTCTATTGCCTCTTCGTCAACGATTTCTGCATCTAGGACTTCTTCGATAGCGGAATTCTCCTCCTTCCTGCGCAGATTGGACAACAGGCTGTCTATCTCACCGTCGGAGCGGAACCTCAGCAGGGCCAGCGATGCTACCCAGATAGCGAACACTGAGGCAATCCCTAGAATAACCATAGGGGGCACTGAAAATCCATTACCTTCACTGCCCGAACCGTGCACTGTCACCAGTACGGGCAGGGAGTTGCCCTCTCCTGAGACCGCCCTGACCTCTATCTCATGGGCGCCATCACTGAGTTTTTCGGGGTTCATGATGACGTGCCACATGAATGGGGTCAGTGCACCTATCTCGCCCGGTTCGGCCGAATATATCGCCTCAGCCCAGTCGCCTCCGTCGATGCGGTACTCGACACGCTCGATGCTGCCCAACTGGCCCCAAGAGTGCCCGGTGACGTTGATTGTTCCATTCGAGTTGATAAGATTCAGCAGGTGGTTCTGGAGACTGGGATTCATTAATTCTGTCTGCTCGGTCTCAGCGAGATGAAGGGCGAGGGAGACAGCTGCATGTGCGTCGACCATTCCCCATCCGAAGTCGCGATTCCAGTAGGGGTCGACTTCTAGGGCACTGGGCTCACCCCTGCGCTCCGCGGTCTGCTTGAGTACTTCCTTGATCTGCAAGGGGGTGAGGTTGCCATTCGCCTCGATGACAAGGGCGATGACCCCGGTGACCGCGGGGGTGGCGTAGGACGTGCCGCTGCCGCGCCCGGTGTAGGTGTTGTCGGAGGCATCGCCACCGAAGAAATTGTTGCACCCCCCGCTGGTGACGCAGCCCTCGGCCTGGACTATGTTGGTCCCAGGCGCACTGAGTTCTGGTACGAGTTCGTTGAGGGGGTTGCCGTCGCCGTTGTCCTTGCGGGGTCCGCGCGAGGAGTAGCTGGCTATGGTGTCGTCCGAGCGGTCGACGGTATTGAGGTCGTCAGTTGCCGCAACGGTGACCGACAGCGACGACGCGCTCATTCCCGACAGACCGTCGTTGTCCGGACCGTCGTTCCCAGCAGCGTTGGAAACGGTGACCCCTGCAAGCATCGCGTCATCCAGTATCCTACTGTGCATGTCCGTACCGTCCGAGCCGCCGTTCTCGTGACTGGTGATCCCCCATGACAGAGAGATGATGTCTATGCCGTGGTTGGCCTCGTCGACCCCCGCCCAAGCATCGTCCCTGTGATCGATTATCCACTGCAGCCCGTTCATCGCGGACTCGTAGAACTCCTGCTCCAGCAGGTAGTTCTCGAACGGTCCCGCGCCAACGTCAGTACCGATTCTTACATCGACCAGCGAGGCGTTCGGGGCGGAGCCGTAGTAATCCGACTGAGAGCCGTCTGCCTCGATTCCCGTGGCACTGGCCATCCCCATGCACGCGGTACCGTGCTGGTTGCCGTCATCGGGGTCGAAAGAGCCGTCCTCCTCGCGACCTCCCGCTAGGAGGCACTGCGGGTCTGTGTGCATGTAGCACACGGCATCGTAGCCGGCGACGAACTTGCTGGATAGCCCCGGGTGCTCGTTGTCGACCCCGGTGTCGGTCAATGCTATGTTAACTCCCTCTCCGCTGACTCCGAGGTCCCATGCGCCGATTGGATACTCGGTCGAATTGCGAGCCTTGACCGCTGGTGTCTGAATATCTCCATAGAACACTAGCGAGCCGTAGCGCTCGACCATCACGACGCCGTCCAGTTGGGCAAGCGTTTGAACTTCGGAAGCGTCTACAGCGCCAATCAGCAGAGCATTGACGACAGGGAGCTCGAGGTGAATCTCATGCCCGAGCAGAGTGAGTGCGTTCCTGTTGGAATCAGTGACGGCACGCTCGTACGAGAGACCGATGTTGACTGGGCCGGAAGCGACTTGGAGAGAGTCGTGGACACCATTGCGATCTGCGTCAAGTGATGTCCACGACCACCATGGCCCGGGGTTGGCCCAAGTCACGGGTGCTTGTGCCGGTACGAGTGTAGTTTGCCCCTCCTCAATCAACAGCAAGCCCTGCTCATCCGGTATCATGACTGTCGGAGGGGCTATGCTTCCAGCGAGGGGAATCACCAGAAAGGCACACAGGAGTGCATTGAGCACCTTGGTATCCATCGAACACGCGAACTGCGCGTAGTCTTTCAATCCAACCTTCAAGGGAGCAGCGCGAGATACTGGACGCTGTGTTGGGAAAAGGTGGGGGCACTGGGATTTGAACCCAGATCAGCGGGTGTCTTCCACTTAGCGTGCACCTGGATTGCGCACGCTCTCGGGTTGCGACAGGTCGGTGCTCCAGTTGGTCATCAAAGCCATCAGAAACCCTCTCGTCGTCATTCCCGTGCAACTGGAGCCCGCGGTACTACCAGGTTATACTATACCCCCGTAGGAGTGCTTTGCCCTAGGGCCTTACTCTTATGATGCTCTCGGTTGACTTAATCCGTCCATCACAGGGAGCCGAGAATAGGGCCTACGAGAAGGCTGAGGAGGACCCATGCGCCTAGGGTGGCTGAGGCCAGCCCCCACGCGCGCGGGCGTATACCAACACTAAGCCATCCGAAAACGCGCGCCATCTTCCCGGGGGCCAAGGCTGCGGAACGGGCTAGGCTGACGATGATTCCCGCTGCGATGAGGAACCCCAGCATAGCGAGGATCGCGAGGGGGATTCCTATCAAATCCGAACGCGCTACGGCGCCCACACCTTGTGGAATCATCGAGGGGTTTCGCAACCAGAGCAACCATGCGAGCCAGAGGCCGAGATAGGCGTCCTCGCTGAATCCGGCCGCATCACGCCAAGCCTTGTACTCCGTTGGCAGGCGCGAATATCCCTTAGCCGCTATTGCTTCGACCTCGATTATCCTACCACGCAGCAGGACCGAAAGGCCATGATAGACCAGCACGGCTGCCAGAAGCAACTCAATCCATATCCAGGCCGAACCCAAACCCAAGGCGGCCATCAGGGCCACCGGAAGTGCCCACAAACCGAATCCGAGAGCCGCCGCCGCGGCTGTCATCAAGAATCCTGCGCCGGGGAAAATCAGCCCTTCGGGCGACTCAATCTCCCTTTTTCGTGGCATGGCCAGAACCAACAGAGGTAGGACAGCAGTGCTGATGATCATCGAGAACAGGGACAGAGGGTTGTTCCCGGAGCCCTTGGATGCTGAGGATGCGGCCTCCTCTATCTCCAAGGCAGACATGGTCCCCGGTTGCCAACTCGTGATGAAACCCGCGGAATCTATGACTATCACTGCGTCCGTCGCACCACTGGGAAATGATTTCCCAACCGAAGCGTCGGACTCGTCCATCAATAGTGGCCATGACTCGTTTAACGATAGAGAGTAGGTGTCTAGATCGACTGATTGGACATTCTCTCCGGTCGCTATCTGAACGAAGGCTATGTCGGCATCGATCATGATGGCGGCGCCCTCGAAGTCCTTGTGCTGACGCTCGGCGTTGGGCGAACTGGTTTGGAAGAGTCCGACTACGACGGCATCTGAATCAGATAGCAGATCAGACAGCTTCACCATATCGCCGCCGCCGTGAGAAAGGAGGGCGAAAGATGGTGCAGCGCCTTCGCTCCTAGGGGAATTGGTATCGATATCAGGCAGATGAAGGGCCGGCCCTAGAGCTGCCAGCGCCAACAGGAGAATGACGGCGTATGCCTGCATCGGCAGCATCGCCTCGCGCATAGAAGCGCCGATCCAACAGATTATCCCCAGTGGGACAATGACCGCGGCCCACATGGCAGCCACCATTGGCCTTGGGTCCTCAGGAACCTCGAAACGCAGAACTCCGATGGCATCACACAATTCCCCGGGGTCCTGATCGGTGAGTGTGAAGCACGCATCGACCATGTACCTGCCCGGTTCCAGTGGCTTCTCGGATGACCATGTGATGATGGTCCTGTTGGCCTCCCCAATCCGGGTTCCATGCGGCGACTCGAAGTGCTCGAGTCGCTGGTCCTCCTTACCGAATCCGTGGAACATCTCATCCCAGTCCATGGGGCCGACGATTTCTACTACCTGTCCATGGAAGTCATCGGGACCCCATGGCGAGATTGGGGTGAACTCGACCCTTACCATCCTGTTCGAGTCGATGGTGTATTCCAACTGCGGATCTATGACATCGCCATCCAGAATGATCCCAGAGGTAGCATCGTAGGTGCCCCACCACAGCACACCGGTCTGGATGCAATCGTGCTGGACGTCGATGTCCATAGAGACTAGGTCTCCCGGACCGAGGGAGACGTTCACATCAGTTGCCCGGACGGTGAACTCATGAGCCGAAAGATAAGACTCCTCCATAGGAAGAGAGTTCGTCTCGGCGCCATCCAGTACAACGGTGCTGCCGAGAGAAAGAGAGACCTGAAAGGCAGTCTCGGCGCCAGCTGCACCGGGAAGCACGTTGGTCAGCCTACAGCCGTCGTTACTCGATTCAAGCGAGGCGAACAACCTGACAGTGATGTTGCCTTCAAAGCGGAATGACTCGGCGAGCGGGGCTGACTGGATTTCCAGCAGATTGGGATTGCTCGCAGAGCCTAACTTGGTGAATTCAGCCTTGCCCAAGGGCTCGCCTGTGTTAGTGGTCCAGTTCCTGTCGAGGAAGGGCTGCTGCTCTGTGCCCTTCATGTAGAGCATGTGATTCCCGGGAAGTTCCCATGTGATTCCCGGGCCTTCTAAATCATCGGCGTTCTGGGCATTCGCGATCGAGCTCGCCGAGACGGCCATCAGAAGCATGAGCATCAGGAACAGAACGCTCGTCCTATGTGCTGTGACGCCCTCTGCCATGTCCAAGTCCTCTTTTCGTACAGTACAAACCTCACGCTCTCCGGTTAAAGGAATTTGAATGCCACATAGACCGCCATGACAGCCCCAGACAGGGTGGCTAGGAAATTCACCGTGTGCTTGCCGATATAACCCTCGTTCTCCAAAAGGGCCCCTAGCACCGAATCGACTTGACAGCCGAGCCAGCCAATCGTCGTGACCACTACCAGCAGAGTTGCGGAATCGGTCGAATCACCTGCCGTAGGGGCCATGAGCACGGCGACCACTGCGATAAGGACGGCTCCGAACAGGGCCGCAGCAGTTCCAGTGGGGGACATTCCTCCGTTCGTCCCCGGAGGGACGGCCTCGAGGTTGATGATGCTGCGAGTCCTTGGATCAAGGCTGCCTATCTCCGAGGCCAGCGTGTCGGATGCTGCTACGGCCACACAGGAGGCTGTGGCTAGGTAGTACCAATCGGCTTCGCCGAAGTACCAGCTGCAGAAGGCGATTATTGATGCCGTTGCGCCGTTAGCCGTCACATTGCGCCAGCTTCTGACTCCCTCATTGGCCTCCTGAATGGAGAGAGCCTGCTTCTCCTCAAAGCGCCATTTCGTGGCTAGCGAGCCGACTATGAGGAAGATGATGAGGATGACCAGCCATGTCCAGTGGCCCAGCAGCGATACCGCTAGACCCACTGCCATTGCAGCCATGAGACCGCTATAGTCCAGCATGTCACGCAATTTGGATATCATCAGCAGGGCTGCCACCAGAGCCAACGAAATCATCTGGTCCTCATTGAGGAAAGCCGAGACGTCAACCATTGTGTATCACTCCGTGCTGCCCGATGCGGCGGTCATGAAGGATTCGCTTCTGTGGAATCCGTTCCTTATGGAACGGAATGTTAGCAGGAGCAGGGTGGGGCAGCACTGAAGGTATGCCCGTGTATCCGTAGTCATGATTCGCGCTGCCGACTCGGATTCTTTGATCTGGTCGGAATACTCTGAAGAATTCCCGGGAATACGATCAGAGGAGGGATCAGTAAGGAGCAAAAAGAAGGCTTGGGGCTTGGTCATTCTATCGTGGCTTTGTATGGTCATTGCCCCAATATTATTCGCAATAGTTTCGATGTTTCTTCTTCTAGTGATTGGGCTTAGTGAAGACATGTCTTGGGGGATAACTGGAGTTATGATCTACGTGCTCATGTTCTTCATTCTGATTGCATTCTTGTATATTGAGGGGAAACTTGGGTCATTATGGAAACTTTTTGAATTGCCTCCAAAGAAGAAGGCGTTTGTCTTAATCATAATCGTCTCGGTAGTTGATTTTCTGCTGGTGGTAGTTTACACGATTGGTTACGACTTTATCCTCGGCCCACCGGGGGAAATAGAATTATTCTTCGACCCGGATTCCGCTAACAACCCCCTGATTCTTGCTCTATTGTTTACCTCCATGAGCATAGGTGCGCCACTGGTAGAAGAGATGTTCTTCAGAGGCTATATTTTGGACTCGCTGAGGACGATACACTCTGACGCTGTCTCAATAATTTCGAGTGGGCTATTATTCGGATTGATGCATAATCCCTTTTTCCTGTTCATAGGGGATTTCTATACAATAGGCTCAGCATCAATTGGCGGCTTCCTGTATGCATGGTTGAGAATACAGACAGGCAGCCTATGGCCGTCGATTGCCTGCCACTTCCTTTGGAACACCACGATATTTGTGTTGATGTTTGCATAATAGGTGCCGCTCAGATCGCCCATCACTCGCGGCGCCCGAGGCGCCCGGTGCGGTTCCTCATCACTGCGGCGGGTGTGGAAAAGGGTCGAGCGTATGGAATCTCGCTCACATTATCGCGCCGCAAGACCCACAGAACAACTCACTCTTGGTGTTGTCCTTCTGCATGCTCCACTGGCCGCAAGCGGGACAGGGGGGGAGACCCTTCTCGCTCGGCTTGACACGCGGTCCCCTCTTGGGCTTCTTCTTGTCGGGCCTGAACCAGCCCTTCTTCGGTCGCTTCACCTTCGGCACGACTTCACCATGCGACCGAAGAAGGCCGTCACTCAAGAGGTTCACCCCGAAAAAACGAACACGTCGGCCGACGCTATCTTGAGGGGCGCGGGCATCGCGGGGCATGCGTTGCACAGTGGTTGGTGCAGGCGTGTCGGGATTGACCTGTGCAGTTAAACTGCTGGAAGCGGGTCACGAGGTGGAAGTCATCTCGGACAAATTCAGCCCCGACACGGTGTCTGATGTCGCCGCAGCAATCTGGTATCCCTTCCTGACGGCTCCAGTAAATCGATCTGATCCGTGGGGCATAACGACATACTCAGTGCTACAGGGACTAGCTCGTGATGAGCCAGAGTCTGGCGTAGTGATGAGGGATGGCAGAGAATACCTGAGAGAGATTGTAGCTTTGCCGTCTTGGAAGGACGATATAGCCTCATTCAGAGTTCTTGAAGCTAATGAAATCGCACAGGGTTATGTCTTCGGTTGGGAGTTCAGAGCCCCCGTTATCGAGATGCACCGGTACATGCCCTGGCTCCGCTCTAAGGTCGAGTCGATGGGTGGCTCATTCAGGCAGTCCTTCGTCAGCGACCTATCCGAAGTCCCGGGTGAGGTAGTAGTCAACTGCGTCGGATTGGGGGCGCGGGAGTTGTGCGGAGACGACGATATCAGACCGGTTCGAGGGCAGGTTCTCTATCTGGATCAGGATCCGGGCATCGGGCATTTCGACCAGCAACCAGAGACCCTGACTTACACCATCCCTAGAAGTGATGTTACCGTTCTGGGTGGGACTGCTCAGATCGGCGATTGGGGCCTGGATATCAGGGAAGAGGATAACGAGGCAATACTGAGGAACGCTGAGGCACTGTGGCCCGACCTAGACCGCTCGAAGATAGTCGGTGGCGACGTAGGTCTGCGGCCTTCCCGTACGGAGGTCCGGCTGGAGGCCGAGAAGGTCGAGGGGAGACTCGTGATACACAACTACGGACACGGCGGAGCAGGGGTGACCCTCTCTTGGGGCTGTGCCGACGAAGTGGCTGGCCTCGTCGCTCAGTCCTGATGGCCGGCCCATGCGGCCTCGGCATGCAGGGTCTTCGACTTGACTGGGATTATTTTGCGATATACCTCGGCCGGACTCATGACCTCGCCATCGACGGTCAGTAGCCCCTGCAGGGGAATACCGAAGTGCTCCTCGTTGCGCCGCAGCATTGGCTCTACGACTGCCCAGTCCTCCTCGGTCATGTCTGTGAAGGCTCCTCCGTTGAGCTGCGAGTCGGAGAGTCGCTCGTGCGGGTCGCGCACGTAGATTGCGCCGCCGCTAGCCAGCGAGAATAGGTTTCCTCCGGGATAGGGAGTCTCGAGAGCCTCGGGCTCTCCTCGCTCGTCGAACCGCATCCCGTTGATGATCACGAAGCCCCCTCCATCCAATGGGTCGCCAGCCATGAACGACTCAGCGAGGTAATCGAGCGCGGTCCCGTTGATGACTAGTTTTGGACTTCCGACGGCGTTGATCATCGGCCTGCCAGCGGCGTTTCCCTGTACAAATAGGCGGCCCCCCTTGGCGCCGTAACCATAACACTGGCCCACATCTCCATGGACGACCAATTCTCCTGACTTGTGTATCTGGGCGACCTGGTCCTGAGCGTTTCCGTGCATGTGTATCTCCATCCCGTCACTGCCGCTTCCGAGGTAGTCACCTATGGCCCCGAGGACGTCGATTCTTACTTCGGACGTGTCGGGGCCGAAACCGTTGCCGATGAATCGGTGACCTTGGCAATGCAGCAGTACGAATCTCTTCCATCCTCCATGGTATAGGGAGACCATCTCAAGAGCAAGCGATTCGGTACCCTCTGGCGGATATGGCCTCGCATCGATCACGATTCTCTGTGAATCTGAGGCCGGTTCGGGTCGATGTCCGAGGGTGCGCTGGCCAACGAAGCCGTCACAGGGCTCGTGGGTCGCTGAAGCGAGGGTTCGAGTCAGGGCCGTCTCTACTAAGTCAAGCCACAGACTGCGACGCAGTCCACCGGTGTCGTACCTCCTATCGAGGAGGCGGGTGAGCAAGTCCCAGGTCCATTCGCGCCCTGCACTGGCCGTATTGGCCTCGATGGCCTCGAGCGTAGCTAGAGCCTCGGACCAATCCATGTGAGGCAGGGCCTCCAGAACAGCGAAGTAGGCTAAGTTGGAATCCATCTTGGCTAACTCAAGTGGGGATTCGTCAGCGGCGGGCACCAACTTGTAATCACCACTTGGGTGGGTGTCGACAACATCGCCGAACTTGTTGGTCATGACCAGTGCCCTGCCCCCCTCCTCGGTAGGCCTGACATCAAACAGGAAGGCCCCGCCGTCGGTGTAAGATCCTCCTCTAGCGTTCCAGTACTCGTCGGCGCGGCGCCAGAACCGCTTGTCCTCGGAGGCGAGGCTCTCCAGTACCGCGTCGATGACCTGCTTCTCGGAGGCACAGAACGCGATTCCGACCTCACCACGCTGATAGGCGAAGACCTGCGGGCGCAGCATGCTGGTATCGGTGATTCCGATCAGTCGGTGCGCAGGTCCATCAGACTGTGCGATGATGAAGAACCATGGACCGTCGGGGCTACCGTGAATGTGCGTCTTCTGGATTGCCGAGTAGACCTCCTGCTTGTCCTCAGGGAGCATGATGTAGTCGAGTTCGCTGGTCGGGGCCAGACTCTCTATGACGTGTTCCATCTTGTAACCGTAGACGCGCCGATGCAGGTCGAATGCCAAGGCACCGACCTCGGTGTCGGTGAAGAACAGAGGCTCCATCCCCCTTTGAGCAAGATAGTCGGTTACCGAGACGTAGTTCGAGAAATCGCCGTTGTGGACCAAAGCGCAGTCGATTCCCTGACCGAAGGGGTGAGCCCCCCCTGGGTGCGTCACCCTGCCTCGAGTCGGGTAGCGGTGGTGGCCGATCCAGACATGGGCGGTCATTTCCTCGAGTCCGTAGTAGCGGATTACATCCTCGGCGTAGCCGACTATCTTGAGGATCAGTATGTCGCGTCCATGGCTCAGCACGAATGCGTCAGTGCGTCCATCCTTGGCGTAGAACTCGACATTCAGTGCATGGGTGGTGTGGAAGACGAACTCCTCGGAAGCCGCCTCTCTGTCGTTCGGGTCGATGATGTCGTCGAGTTTGTCTGCGATGAACCGGTCCAACTCCTCCTCTCGAGGCCTGACGAAGTAGCAGACTACGTCCGGTGGTCGGGTGTCAAGCGCGGGCAGATCACTCTGCCAAGTCGGCAGTTTCGGCATCTCGTGGACATGATCGATATGGAAGTTGGGATGAATGCTGGACTCTTCGACCGCATCGCGGTGGCCTGCATCGAGGTAAGCCACTGCATAGAGATATGACCCAGACAGGGTGGCCGCATCGACCCCGAACTGTTCAGGGTCTAGTCCGACCATCGCGACTCCTCCGCCCTTGCCGTTGCCTCTGTTTCTCATCTGCTCTAGCGAGTCGAACAGATGACGCCCTGCCACGGGTATCTCGGAGGCGAGTCCGACCACTCCGCATCCACCTTCGGCGGCGTCCTCATCGCGTCGTTCGAACTTCGGATGGCTGGCCGTCATCTCGCGGCGGGCCTGCATAATCACCTCAGGGTCGATCATTCGCCGTCCTCCTTACCGATGTATCTCAGAAGATCCGTACGGCCCCTGAGTTCCTGCACGTTGTTCAGGCCGAGTTTGCGTAGGATATCGCGCAGGCGCCATTGCATAGCGGTGTAGAGGTTGTCCAGTCTCTTCTCACCCCAGTCTTGCTGAACCCATTCCTGCAGTTCGATATCAGTGGTGGTCAAACCCCAGGGGCAGCCACGACCGGAGGGGCCTCCTTCGCAGTTTGCGCATCTGGTGCAGCCCATACCAACGAGGTCTGTGGTACCCAAAACGCATCCGTCCGCACCCAAAGCGATGGCTTTGGCGATGTCGTCTGTGGTGCGGACGCCGCCGCTTGCGATCAGAGTGACCTTGTCGCGGACGCCCTCTCCCTGTAGGAACTTGTGCACCTTCGGAATGGCGAGCTCGATGGGCATCGCGATATTCTTCTTGGCTATCTCCGGTGCAGCCCCGGTGCCGCCGTAGCCGCCGTCCAGATGGATGATATGAGCACCGGCGTAGTACGAGCCGACGGCGACCATGTCAACATCATGAGGAGTACTTACCTTGACAGAAAGAATGGCTTTCGGATTGACAGTTTCGATCCAGTCCAGATGCTTTGAGTGATCCTCGACCGAGTAAGTGGAATGGAATGGGAACGGGCTGAACAGACTTACGAAAGGAACGGAGCCACGCAGTTTGGCGACCTCTTCGCCGGCCTTGGCTGCGAGCAGGTGCCCACCTAGACCAGGTTTGGCGCCTTGAGCGTACTTGAATTCAACAATGGGGGCGGCTTTGATGGTCTCCTCCTCGACACCGAAGTACCCTGTGGCTACCTGAGTGATGACGTTCTCCTTGACTTCGAACAACTCCGGTGGATAACCGCCCTCGCCCGTGGAAATGTAGCTGTTCCAGTTACGGGCATTCCTTGCTCTGGACATCATAACATTGACTGAGACGGAGCCGTAGGACATCCCGCCGCCGTACCAAGGGATGTCAATCTCGATCTCGTTCTTCCCGTCGCCGCGGCGGTTCAGAGACAAGCTAGTGTCAATGTCACCCGAGTGTTCCAGCCATTCACCCTCAGGCAGAAACTGGAAGTCCAGCCTATCGAAGCCCCCGTCGCTTTTACCGGTCTTGAAGTTCATGTCATCTGGGACTTCGCCAGTCTCGGCCATGTACCAGGTAGACAGTATCAGTTCGTCGGTCCAACGTGCATCTCCGAGAGCCCCTGGCTTTTCATATTCGCCGAACGCCCTTGCGTTCATCCCGTCCTGCATCAGGTGGGTGGTCTTGTGGAGCAGAGTATCGCTGGGTTTCACAATCTTACCTCGGTAAGCGTCGACTAGATTCTGGAGTATGGCCATCAGCAATCACCCCCTACATAGCCTGCAATTTCCTCGAAGGCCTCGTCCTCAAGATTCTTGACTATCATCGAGCGGCCGAATTCCCCTCTCAGACGGCGCACCTCGCGGATACCCATGGCGCCGAGAATCTCAAGCAGTTGATCCCTCCAAGAGCCGCAGAGGTTGACGAGCCTCTGCTCGGCCCAATCTTGATCCATCCTCGTTGGCAGGGTGCCAGAGACCTTGTCGCGCTTCCTCAGCGAGCCGTGCGAGCGCCCCTGAAACGCGAACAGGACAGGAAGATCCAATGAGACCGCGTCGAGCCCGCTGATGATTGCCTTCGGGACGTGATCAGCGCCAACGATGCCGCCGCCGCCGAAGAGGGTGACGGTCTCTCGCCTCCCCTGCTCGATTAACATCATGTGGGCTTCCTTGAACAGATCCGCGATGAAGGCCCCGTCAGCACCGCGACCGTGGAGGTCGGCGAGCAGGTGGATGACTTTGGCACCTGCATCTACAGCTGCGATGAATGACTCCTGCCAGCCCTCTTCGAAGTGCAGGCGCACTCCAACCATGGCATCGGTGACTTCTCTTGCCGCCTCGAAAGCGTCGGCTTCCCAACCATCGAGTTCGATCAGCCTAGCAGCAGGGAACTCGGAAGCGTGAGTGGCCTCAGCGTTATCTAGAACCGGTACGATGTTCGGAGCGTCCAAACCGAGCCGGGCCACAGTGTGCGCGTCCAGACACGAGAGCGTGTCGATGCGCCTGCTTGTGGAGTCCACCACTCTGGCGAAGTCGTTGGAGCCAAGGTCGCCCGGTGGCAGGTCGAACAAGAACGGTACCTGTATGGTGAACATCTCAGGGGTGCTCCCGGAGAGTTTTCCGTCTTCATCGAACGAGAGATGCATCGGCTTGCTGCCGACATCGACGGCCGTGCCGATGAGCTCTCTGCCATGGATGCCGTCCCTGCTCGGGCGGACGATCTCGGACATGTCAGTCAGCATCCCATCGAAGCCCGGCCCTCCAAAACGCCCCCTGTAGCCCTGACCGCGTACAGGGACCATTCCCTTCTTGGCCTCCTCGTCAATGGCAGCGATGTGCCCATGCGTGGTGTACGAATCCCCGAGAGCCATGAGGTCAGGGTTGTGCTCAACTTTTACGAAGTCGGGGTGCTGGACCTCGCACCTGAGGCAGCCGACGCACAGTTTTGGCCTCGGGACGAAGCCGCCCACAGGCCCCGAGAACACGCCGTAGGTGCACGGCCTGGATAGGATTACGTCGAACTGTCCGAAGTACATCAGCATCTCCTTGGCGATGAACTTCGCGAGGCCGACCTTGCCGACCTTAACTAGGAACCTGTGAGGCAGTGGATTAGCGTCGTCGACCTCCTCGGTTTCGATTTGGTAGCGGTGGTAACGGTCTGCGATCTCCCTCCCGATACGTGCCGATTCGGCCCCGAATCTGTCGAAAGTCAATGGGCCGTCTTGAGATTCCAGACTTACCTGCGCTGCAGACTCCAACATCTTGCTCCCC
>JAKUUP010000013.1 GCA_022447095.1 Candidatus Thalassarchaeum betae | reverse complement strand
GCAACAGCCTCAGCTGGACCGAAGGGTCCTGTAACTCCTCATCGGAGAAACGACTTAGGGGTTGCATTTCCGGATTTATAAAATAGTTAAGAAACCATAACCGACGTTGACTCTCTAACTCCTCCTTAGGAAACACCGGCGCACCCTCGCCATGCTCTTCTTCCCCACTCATATGTTCCAGCAACCCCCTCTGGGACTTATTCGTTTTCACGGCATTTGTACGAACTGTTTGGAGAATCCAATACATGAATTCAAGGACATCCTCGCGCACGCATGCTTCCACAAGGAAGTTGAGACATGGCTAAGCGATTGAAGAACGGCGCATCCAAGGATGGATGGATAGAGGTTCGAGGGGCCCGTACCCACAATCTCCAGAATATCGACGTCAAGATTCCAAGGGGCAAGTTCGTCGTTCTCTCAGGCGTGTCCGGCTCAGGCAAGTCGAGCCTAGCCTTCGACACGTTGTACGCCGAGGGACAGCGTCGTTATGTCGAGAGCCTGAGTTCCTATGCGAGGCAGTTCCTCGGTCAGATGAAGAAGCCCGACTGCGACAGCATCGAAGGGCTCTCACCCGCCATCAGCATCGATCAGAAGCACGGCAGCCACAACCCACGCTCCACCGTAGCCACTGTCACCGAGATCATGGATTACCTCCGCCTCCTCTGGGCTAGGGTAGGCCTTCCTCATTGCCCTGACTGCGGGAGGGAAGTCGCCCGCAGAACAGTTCAGGAGATAGTTGACGACGTACTGTGGAGGTTTGAGGGCCACGCAGTTGTGGTTTGGAGCCCTGCGGTGCGCAATCGAAAAGGCACTCACGCCGACTTGTTCCATGCTCTGATAGAGCAAGGCTTCCTCGGGGGAAAGGTCAACGGAAGGGACGAGAATTTCGAGGAGCCCCCCGAGCTCGAGAAGAATCTCCGTCACGACATAGATGTGAGAATCGATAGAATGCGTTTGACCCGCTCTAACCGACAGCGACTGACCGAAGCCGTCGACTCGGGCCTCCGACTCGGGGCCGGAGCGGTTGCCATAGAGAGCCTCAAAGCACCCAAACCACGTAAGTCAGACGATTCCGAGGAGCAGAGATTCCAGACTGAGCAGGGTGAGAGCATAGCCTACTCTGAAGAGTTCGCATGTCCGGAGCATGGAGCATTCCTACCCGAGATGAGCCCACGGGTATTCTCGTTCAACAATCCCTTGGGGGCATGCCCATCATGCCAGGGTCTGGGCGTGCAGAGGAATTTCTCACACGATCTTGTGATAGACCGCATGGCCACAGTTGAGGAAGGATGCATCAGGCCATTCCGCCGGTCGATGATGTCCGGCTGGTATCGCAGACAGATGACGCAGACCTGTGATCACTACGGCATCCCTTCGGACACCCCCTTCGGGGAGCTGGATGATGACGCCCAAGACATACTGCTGAACGGCACAGGCAGTACCTCAATCAACTTCGAGTTCCGCTCTAAGAGCGGCTCTTCTTACAATATGGTCCGGCCATGGGAGGGCGTTTTCGCCCGGCTGAGGAGGACTTACACCGACACTAGTTCAGATCGGACCCGCTCCAGACTCACCTCTTACATGAATGACGAACCCTGTCCGGAGTGCAATGGTCAGAAACTCAACGAAGCAGTCAGCAGGGTCACCGTCGGTGGCGTGTCTCTGCCAGATATCTCATTCTGCAGCGTCCTTGAGGCGTTGGCCGTTGTTCAGCACTGGCGCCTCGGTGGTCTGGATGACACATGGGACAAACTGGATCGAGACGTACCAGACACAGACACGGTCAACAAGACCGAACATCTCGACGATCGCTCACTCTTCATCTCTAGAGAGATAATCAAGGAGATCGAATCACGCCTCCGCTTCCTTGCTCTCGTCGGTCTCGACTACCTAACCCTCGATCGCCGCGCCAACACACTTTCTGGTGGCGAATCACAGAGGATCCGACTCGCCACCCAGATAGGAACCCGCCTCACCGGGGTCATGTACGTCCTCGATGAGCCTAGCATCGGCCTTCATCCGAGGGATAACGGCCGACTTCTCGAAACTCTCAGAGAACTCACCTCCCTCGGCAACACCCTGTTGGTGGTCGAGCACGACGAGGCCACATTACGTCAGGCCGACTGGCTCGTCGATCTCGGACCCGGTGCCGGAAAGGAGGGCGGTCGCATTGTCGTCAGTGGTGTGTTGGACGAGTTGATGACGAGCAAAGAAAGTGTTACCGGCGCATATCTTTCAGGCAGGGAGAGCATACCTCTCCCTGAAGATAGGGCGAGCCCCGAGGAAGACCATTGGTTGATTGTCAGGGGCGCGAGAGAGAACAATCTGCAAGATATCGACGTTCGCATTCCCCTGAGCTGCATGGTGGCTGTCACCGGTGTGTCGGGGTCTGGTAAGACCTCCCTCGTGTCTTCGACCATCGCCCCTTCCCTTGTGCGCGAGTTGCACGGAGCGGACACGACTCCCGGGAGTTATGACAGGATCGAGGGCTTCGAACACATCGACAAAACCATCGCAATTAACCAATCTCCGATTGGTCGAACCCCTCGTTCCAATCCGGCCACCTACACCGGCGCCTTCTCCCCGATACGTGACCTTTTCACCAAGACGAATCTGGCAAAGGAGCGCGGCTATCAACCAGGGCAGTTTTCTTTCAATGTCAGGGGGGGCAGGTGCGAATCCTGCAAGGGAGCAGGTTCAACCAAGTTAGAGATGAATTTCCTCGCCGATGTTTGGGTGGTCTGCGATGTCTGCAAGGGCAAGCGATACACCCGCGAGACCCTCGAGGTCGAATGGCGGGGAAAAAACATCCACGACGTCCTTGAGATGAATGTGGCAGAGGCCTGCGAGTTCTTCGCTAACCAACGTTCGATTTTCCGCATCCTCTCGACAATTAGAGACGTTGGTCTGGGCTACATCCACCTCGGCCAGCCCGCCACCACGCTCTCAGGGGGGGAGGCTCAGCGCATCAAACTCGCAACCGAACTCCACCGACCTGCGGGGAAGCACACCGTCTACATCCTCGATGAGCCAACCACAGGTCTCGCTCTGGCCGATGTCCACCAACTCATCGAGGTTCTGCTCCGTCTAAGGCGCAACGGCCACACGGTCATCGTCATCGAGCACCATCTCGATGTGATCAAGTGCGCCGACTGGGTGCTTGACCTCGGACCAGAAGGCGGCGAGAGGGGCGGTCTGGTGGTCGCCGAAGGACCTCCTGAAGAGATCGCAAAGAACCCCGACAGCTACACGGGCCAGCATCTGGTTGGCATGGTGTGAGCCCGAAGCCGGGCTAAGCCTTGAGAAGGTAGACCTCTTCAGTACGCCTGATGTACCGTTCAGGCAACCCGGGACTATCCGACTCGACCTTCGACAAGAGTTCCTACAAGGAAGCCAACTGGTGGGATGAGGAATCCAATCTGATGTCCATCGAGGGAGTCGCCGAGAAGACAGGAATCCTCCTCTTGATTACCGCGACCACCGCCATGATGACGGCTTTTTCAATGCCAGAAGCATCCATCCTGATTCTAATTGGAGCATTGGGCGGTTTTATCGTCGCTTTGATAGTGATTTTTTCTGGCTCTTTGAATCCGATATTGATTTGCACATACGCTGCTTTGGAAGGCCTCGCCCTAGGGGGAATTACATGGTTTTTCGAGGTCTATTTAGGCCCACCAGGCATTGGCATCGTAGCAGCACTCCTGACCTTCCTTATACTCGGTGCCATGATAGCCATTTACAGAGCAGGACTCATCGCCTGGGATCGCAACACGCAGATAGCAGTCACTTCAGCGTTGGTCGCCATCGTACTCATCTACCTCATTTCAATCGTAGGCGTATTCTTCGGGTTCCACGTGCCGTATATTCACAGCGCGGGACCAATCGGCATAGCCTTCTCCCTGTTTGTCGTAGGGATAGGAGCACTCTGTTTGGTCGCGGACTTCGACTTCATCGAAAAGGGAGTGGAGAGAGGGGCCCCCAAACAACTGGAGTGGAGAGCGGCCTTCGGTCTGATGGTCACCCTGATCTGGCTCTACCTCGAGATACTCAAACTCCTTGCGAAAATCGCTTCGAGGCGTTAGTGCATGGAGACTGATCTGATAGCCAGCCTTGCTGCGGCTGGAATCGCGCTCGGGATAATCGAGGGCATCAAACCGGGCCCACTACTGACTATGGTGATCAGGGAATCACTTTCCAAGGGGCTGAAGGCCGGCATGTGGACAGCTGCGGCCCCCATCTTTACCGACGGCCCGATGATAATTGTGAGTCTGTTCCTTGCCGGTTGGATGGCCACACAACCGTCCGTCCTGTTTACCATCTCCCTTCTCGGCGCGCTGTTCCTGATCAAGATGGGGTTGGAATGCTTCACTCTGGAAGCGCCGGACCCCGAGAATGCAGATACCGACGCATCAGGATCTTTCAAGCGAGGAATACTGACCAATCTGCTGAACCCGAACGTGTACATGTTCTGGTTCCTCATCGGTGGCCCTCTGATGGCCTCCGCGGCGGAGCAGGAACCACTTGCACCTATCCTCTATGCCGTCTGCTTCTTGATCACTATCATACTGGTGAAGGCATCGGTCGCGTGGCTTTTCGTAGGTGGTGGCACTTGGCTATCTCCTCGCAAATACCGCTTCGCTATGGCCATCTGCGGGCTAGCCATGCTCGGCTTCGCCGCGAGCTTTTCTTATCAGGCGTACGAACTCTATCCAGAAGTGTTCTAGAGGGTTCCAGGACCGCCGGGCGGTAGTTCAGTCAGCGTGCCGTTACCGCGTAGTGACGGCCCTACGGTCATGGTTCCGAAGATACCGATCTCCCCACCTACGTTGTGAGCGAGGCCGAACCAAGGCCTGCCGTACTGGTCGATGATTATGTCATTGAAGTCCCCGAATCCACCGCAGCGGTTGAAGCCGCAGTCAGCAGTAGTGTCGAGCGGGTCGCCCCATGCGTTGACCTGTACCGTTGTCATCAATGGCATCGGGCTGAATACGTCGGTGATGACCGTGAGGTATCCGTTCCAAGTGTCCCCCCCCGAGTCTCCCAGATAGCCCAATGCAACCTGCCCGGGCCCACCTGCGGTCAGCACCGGGAAGCCAGTTCCGTTGAGACCGATCGGCGGCGCTACCATCATCGGCTCACTCCATGTCTCCCCCTCGTCCGTCGAGAATGAGTAGTACGGCATGTTGTCGGACCCCATCCACATCGCGTGGACGTTGTCTTCCGAGTCTGGATAGACCTGCGCCTCCTCAAAATTCCAAGTCTCCGCTGTCCCCGTAGACTCTGTGGGTAGAGGATGCTCTGTCCAGGTTATGCCCCCGTTGGTGCTTCGGTAGATTGAGTAACCCTCACCCCCATTACATCCCCTGTTTCCGCGGTAGAAGTTCCCGTTCTCTGAACCCATGATGTGTCCCGTAAGCCCACCACTGTTGCAACCATTCGGAGCACCAGGCAACTCGGGCCCCCAAGTGAGGCCCCCGTCATTGCTTGCAGCACACACAGGATATGGGTAGTTGCCGTTGACGCAGAACACCCAAGTCGTCGGATGGAGCAGAGCCGGATAGGGAGACGACGCAATCGTTTGGTGATCCTGGACAGACCAACCGGTGGCAACAGAGGGACCAGTCCAACTCTCTCCTTCATTGTCTGACCACTCGACCGTCATCCCCAGAAGGGCATGCATGTCGAACTTCATGACCCGATCAGTCCACGGATCTACATACACGTACGGGTCGTTGCTGTTGGCCACTGGAAGGAATGCACTGTAAACGTCCTCGCAGACGTATTCGCTGACGTTTGACATACCTATCAGTCCGGAACACCGCACAATCGCAGTCGAACCAGCCGCTCCGTTCCCCCAACTAGTCATGTAGAGATTGTCTGCCGAGGTGACTCCAATAGTCGGCTCGAAGGTCGTCATTCCTATTCCGTAGTAGCTGCCAAATGCGCAGACTGGGGCGTTGCTACCGACCAACACCGAGGTTCCGTTGAATACATCGGAGACCTTGGTGGCATCAGTCGCGTTGGAGTAATGGTACCAGGTGTTGTTGGCGATTCCATCCGGGCACAGTTCTTCGAAAACACCCTTCTCCTCGATAATGACCTCTTCTTCTCCGAAGCAGCCCCCAAGGGGGGCTGATATCATCAGCAGAACCAGCGCCAAAGCAGTCACGCGCACGGTTCGCGGTCAGGATTCGCCTACATCAGATGAACGGCGCAACGTCATCCCATCATCAGAGTTGTATTACCGCCAGAGGGGAGCGGGGGAAGGTATGCCAGTTCTCCATAGAGAGTAGGACCTTCAGTCAGAGTTCCAATAATCGCTTCCTCAAACCCTGCGGCGTTGTGAGCCAATGCTATCCACGGTCTCCCCTCATCGTCAATCTCCACATCTATGAAATCACCAAATCCCCCACAGCGAACGTTCCCGCAGTCCGAGGTTATGTCCAGAGGATCATTCGGCTGATTTACAGCTACGGTTGTGATTAGCGGATTCTCGGCGAAGGCATCGGTCATGATGGCCATGTAGCCGCCCCAACCGACCCCACCTGAGGTTGTGTTATTTTCCCCAACATCGTTTACCTCACCAATGTAACCAACCACCACACGTCCCTCCGCTCCTGCAAAGATTGTCGGAAAACCAGTCTCTGTAACTCCAGGTGCTGCGACCATCATCGGCTCGCTCCAACTATCACCTTGATCTCGCGAGTAGGCGTACCATGGCATCTGGTCATTGCTAATCCATGTGGCGTGGACGTTACCTCCGTCATCCACCGCCGTTGCGACCTCATGGGCGTGCCAACCCTGTTGCATCCCGACCTCTGTGGTTATTGTGTGCTCCGTCCAACTGTAGCCTCCATCTAGGGAACGGTAGACTGCCGGCCCCTCGCACGAGGGATTACCTCTGTAGACAGCCCCATCAATTCCTCCGGCCACATGGCCGTGTAGACCCGAGCACTGCGGGAAGCTGCTGCTAGGGTAACCAATTCTCTGCACGTCCCACGACAGCCCTCCGTTGAGCGAGCGTGAGCACTGCGCTCCCGCTGCTGGCGAACCAGTGTTGATGCAGTAGACATAGATCACCTCGTGGAAGGCCGTTACACCAGGGGGAGGTGGCATCGAGGCGATACTCTGGTGGTCTTGGGTCACGTAGTAGCCCTCCACGGGGTATGGCACACTCCACGTATCGCCGTCATTGTCCGAGTATTCCACGAACATCGCAGCAAGTGCGTGCATGTCGAACTTGACCAGCCTGTCGGAGAACTTGTCGACGTAGATGTAAGGGTCGTTGGAGTTAGGAGTCTGCCCCGAGTCCTCATCTACGGTCCCAAACGGTCCAATATCCTCCCATGTCTGCCCCTGATCACGTGAGCGGATGATGTGAGTACCATCACCTAGCCCGTTCCAACTGGTGAAGAAGATGGCCCCTGAGGAGGTGACTCCAATGGTCGGCTCGAATGTGTCGAACCCGGTTCCGTAGTAGGTCGCGTTGGAGAAGTAAGGGGTACTGTTCCCACTCAGGTTTGCTGTGATGTTCGCCGCAGAGACCGCAGCACTATCAGTGGCATCGACAGCCCACGGCTCCGACACCGTGCCCGGGTAGTGGTACCACGTGGTGATTGGCACCTCTTGATTGAAATCGAACGCCCCTGTTTCCTCTTCGACGACCTCGTCCTCCCCCCACCACAGGCAGCCGCTGATTGTAGAACACAGCATCAGCAACACGAGCAGGTGAGCTACTCTGGTCACGACTCTCGGTTAGTATCCACGTTGAAAACCAATCCTATGCCCAGTCGTTCTCTAGAATAACTGGCATAGAGTCCAGAAGAGCCTCTTGGGGAGCTCTCCAAGTCATCCCTAGATCTCTCTCCGCTGGGGTTGCATCCCAGTATAACCGCCGCCGGAGGTGCTGGCGAGCCCAGGCAAGACTCAACCTCTTGTGGAAGATTGAGACCACCAATGCCGCCGGGTATGGTAGGGTGAATGTGGGTGTCTTGAGTTCGGGATAGGCCTGCCTGAGTGCAAGTGAGATGTCCTTGAATTGCATGTCCCCACTAACTGTGAGATAGCGACCGGCCTCCTCGCCCTGAGTCAGTGCCCTAACATGGGCCTCGGCGACGTCCCTCACATCGACTATGTTGACCTGCATTGGTAGCACCACAGGGAACTCTCTTCGGACGAGCGCCATCACGAAAGCGAGTGATCCGCGCAGGTGAATCTTACTCATCGGTGGCCCGAACACAACACTCGGGTGTATCGTCACCATGCGCGGGCGGGTTTGCGGGTCTGATGCAGCGTGCCAATTTCTGACCACACGCTCACCCTCGACCTTCGCCAATCCGTACGGGTTGCCATCGAGCGTAGCATCATCAGCCCAAGTCTCTGTAGTCAGTGTCTCCCCATCTCTCCACTTCATCGGTCTGATGGCGGCAGTGGATGAAGTGTGCACGAACCTCTCGACCGTTCCCGCAGCATCTATGGCTGCAACCACATTCTGGGTTCCTATCACGCTCGGGTCGACAATCTGCCTCTGCGGGTCCTTGGCGCTGATCCTTACTGCGGCTGCGGTGTGTATAAGATCGGTGCACCCGGCGATGGCAGTGTTCACCGAAGCCACATCGAACAAGTCCATCTCGACTATCTCGAGGCTCCCGCCATCGGCCACCGCAAGTGCCTTCAGATGGTCGACTCTGATAGGGTCAGAGGAATCCCGCACTGTTGCTCTAACTGTTCTCCCGCGAGCGAGCAGGTTAGCGACAACGTGGCTGCCGATGAAGCCACTCGCTCCTGTTACTGTGACCAGTCCCTCTCTCACGAATTCGGCAGGGGCTGCCGTGATTGAGGGTTTCTCCCTCTATCGAACTAGTTCGTCAACGGAGCCAACCACCAAGGAAGGGGTCTGCGGAGCTGCCTCGAGATTCTCTAATGTTGCCTCCCCACTGAGCACCATTACGCCGTGAACCCCGGCTCTATCCGCCATCTCCATGTCCGTGTAGAGCCGATCACCAATCATCGCGCACTGCTCCGGGCGCAGTCCCAATGACTCGACCTTGTGCAGTATCATCCCTGCGTTCGGCTTACCACACACGTGCTCCGGACGGACCCCCGTGGCTGCTTCAAAGAGTTCCATGTAAGCCCCGGTATCTGGCAGACCGCCATCAGGTGAAGGACAGACAGTGTCCGGGTGGCTTGCGACCATCGGGACACCTCTGTGGAGGTGAACGGAAGCCATGCTGAGCTTCTCGTAGGTGATCTCGGTATCGTAACCCAGTACGATGTACTGCGGATCTGCAGAATCGGTTGAGACGCCCGCATCCTCAAGCATCTGCCGCATCCCAGCCGTCCCAACGAGATAGGTCTGCGAAACGCCGTTCACGCTGAGCCAAGAGAGCAGGTCGTGTGTGGAGAGAAGAACATCATCTGATGAGGCTGGTACTCCCATTGCCTGTAACTTCTCGACGTACTGGTCTACAGAACGACTTGAGTTGTTGGAGAGGAAAAACCTCCTGATTCCGCTCTCATCCAGTCTTGAGAGGAAATCCAAGGCTCCTTCGATCAGTTGGTTGCCGAGATAGAGTGTCCCATCGAGGTCGAGGAACACCACCTCAATTCCTTCGAGCGAAGCGTCCAGTTCGGCCATCCAATCACCTCATGGCAGGAGTAGGGTTTTGGCTAGGAACCAGGGACTCCAGAGCACTGTCTGAGTCTCTTTGCTGGCGATCATCTCACTCATCATGTCCCTTATCGCCTCCTTCTTGGCGGCCCTTTTGACGAACCAGTTCATCAGACGCTTCTTCTTGACTAACTTCTGCAGTTTGTAAGAGTTGGTCAATTCTCCACCCAATGAACCCCAAAGTTCTGTCATGTAATCGATAGCGGACTCTTCTGGGAAGCCGTCTGAGTGCGTCTGCCGGTCGAAGTACTTCGACGTCATCTTCGCGCTCACCAATGCGTTCCCTATCCCCTCTCCGCTGAATGGGTCCACAAGACTCGCTGCATCACCAATGCACATCGCACCTGCCATGGCAACGCGTCGAGGCTGGAATGAGGGGGCACTCTTGCGGGGTGATCCGAATGGCAACTGCCACCCTTTACCCGATCCTGCAACAAGGGTAGCGTTTGCGAAACGTTTCTTGAATCGAGGATGCTCCTCGGTCACGAACTTCTGCATCTTCTTGAATGACTTCCGTATCCCCTTCTGTTTTCGTTGCTCTGCTATGACCATTCCAATCCCAACATTGACCACACCCTCGCTCACCGGGAAGAGCCAGAAGTATCCTGGAATCACACCTTCGATGAAGTGTATCTCGATAGGGCCACTCGATCCGGAGAATCCCTCGACGTTCTCCCAATACTCACGGTAGGCGCCGCAGAAGTGCTCATCATCTCTCAAAGGCTCACCGTGTATTCCCTCGCTCACCATGGTGGCTACGGGGCAGTTGTAGCCCGCCGCCCCGACTGTCAAAGGAGCGCTGAATGAGTACTCAGAACCCTCCGAGCGCCTACCGCCGAACTTTCCAGACACCCCGACAACTCTCGCCCCCTCTCCTTCTCCTTCATGCAGGACCTCTGTAACCGCGAATCCCTGAACCACCGAGCCACCGCTCTCCAGCACCAACTCATTGGCTCGCTTGAACATCATGTAATCGAATTGCACCCTCGGCAGAGCGTAGCCGGATTGCATCTTCTCGTAAGTCTCCTCTGGTAGCATGACTCGGACCTCAGATCCGTTGGCGCTACCGAAGACGATTGAATCGACGCGGAAATGAGGAGTGGACTCAACCATCCTCTTCACACCCAACTCTTCAACGTGAGAGAGCGATTTACCACCGACCGCATCACCACATGCCTTGTCTCGTGGCCAGACCTCTTTCTCGATGAGCAGGACTTTGCAACCGTTCAACGCGTTGTATGAGGCAGCCGCAGCTCCCGCTGGCCCTCCCCCGACAACGATTACGTCGAATTGAGAGCCGCTTTCTGGGATTTCACCCGTGTCGATTGGCAGAGTCCACTCCTGCATGACCTCACCGTACCTAGGCTCAGGGACCTCATACATTCAAACTATGCCATCGAATTGATTCGATACAACCTCTTCGCAGTGCCATGAAACACGCCATTTGGATTGTCCAGACCACCCTTCCGGGGGACTGGATTGAGGCGATTGTGGGCGCTTGGTCCGCGGAGTTGGTTGAAAACGGCCTTGCCGCTTGTGTTCAGAGGGACCTAATCACCTCCGTATACTCTTGGGAGGGAGCCACTCAGAGCTCCGAAGAGTGGCGCCTAGAGATTAAGACCAGTGCCGAGAACAAGGAGGCGCTAATCGAGGCTATTATCGCCGATCATCCATACGACACACCGCAGATAGCGGCTTGGGAGGCGAGCAGCACATCCAGTTATTCCTATTGGGTTCAAGGCTGAGGCCCCATCGTGGGCCATGCCCCTCCTTTCCCTCCTGAGGCCAGCGAAGGAAGTACCGCTCACTTGGTGGAGCGCGGACGACTCTATGACCACGAGGCCGCGCGGGCAGACCCTCATCATCCTACTTGTCGGACTCTGGATTTTCGGAACAGGGGACGCTATCCTAATTGCCGCCGGGATAGGCAACACCCCATGGACAGTTCTGGCGGAAGGAATCGCGAATAACATAGATAGATCTGTAGGCCAAGCGACTTTCCTAGTCAGCGTAGCCGTCCTTTTCCTGTGGATCCCGCTGAAGGAGAAACCCGGGATAGGCACCATCCTCAACGTGATAATCATCGCCGCAGCGATCGAGGTGATGGTCCCGCGTTTACCCACTCCTGAAACCCAATTGATGGCGATAGCCCAAGTTCTGCTTGGCGTACTTCTGATTGGCATAGGCAGCGGCATCTACCTCACCGCCAATCTCGGCCCCGGTCCCAGAGACGGATGGATGACGGGTTTGCAGAGAGTGTCAGGCATCCCGATTGCGAGAGTCCGCGGGGCGATTGAAATCACAGTACTCGCCATCGGTTGGCTGGTTCTGGGAGGGACTTTCGGAATCGGAACGATAGTGTTCGCCGTTCTTATTGGGCCTGTCGTAGCGGTCTGCCTCAATCTGGCAGGACGCTTCGGGAGCCCGGGTGAGGTTCATGGCTGAGGCCCATCAGGGCGATTCATGACAGGTCACGGTGTCATCAGGAGATATCGCGACTTCCTACCGGTCTCTGAAGATACACCAGTGATCTCTCTGAATGAGGGCGGAACTCCTTTGATTGAGGCAGCAGGAATTGTCAGAGAACTAGGTGGTGATTTCCAACTCTTCGTGAAGTATGAGGGGTTGAATCCCACGGCCTCGTTCAAGGACAGGGGCATGACACTGGCCGTTTCCAAGGCGGCCGAGCGAGGTGCACGCATAGTGGCGTGCGCGAGTACCGGAAACACCAGCGCTTCGGCAGCAGCATACGCCGCGCGCGCTGGCATGCGATGCCTTGTGTTGATACCCGAGGGGAAGATAGCCTTCGGCAAGATGGCTCAGGCACTGATTCACGGCGCTCAGACCCTTGAGATTAGAGGCAATTTCGACGATGCCCTAGAAATCGTCAGAGAACTCGGCAAGAGGGACGACGTCGAGGTGGTCAACAGCATCAACCCATATCGTATCCAAGGCCAGAAGACAGCCTCCTTCGAAGTCTGTGACTCTCTAGGAGAAGCCCCAGATATGCATTTCCTACCTGTTGGCAACGCCGGTAATATCACAGCCTACTGGATGGGTTACAAGGAGTACCTTGAGGGTGGCAATAGTTCCAAATTACCCCGGATGATGGGTTGGCAGGCCGAGGGAGCAGCACCGATCGTACTCGGAGCCCCTGTTGAGAGACCCGAGACGGTGGCGACCGCAATTCGCATTGGCAATCCAGCGAGCTGGGAGCACGCGGTCAACGCAGCTACCGAATCCTCAGGCACAATAGACATGGTCAGCGATGAGGAGATTCTCGATGCGCATAGGATGCTAGCTAGGACGGCTGGAATTTTCGTTGAGCCAGCCTCCGCAGCAGGGATTGCAGGCATAGTCAAGTCCCATTCCAGAGGTGATATTCCAAACGGTAGCACCGTCGTAGTCACTGTCACCGGACACGGTCTGAAAGACCCCGGCGTCGCTGTCGAGAATTCGCATGCTGAGTCGACAGTGGTAGACGCCGATCTGGATTCGGTTCTCGCTGCCATCGGGCTAGTCTAGCTCAGAGCCCTTGCCTCTCCATCGAAACTGTAGAACGAAACCAAAGTCTGGGTGTGTCCGACCCCAGGGACTGCTGATAGATCATCTAGAATCGAATCACCGAGGTCCTCCATATTCTTCGCTAGGACTTCGATAATGAAGTCCCACTGTCCAGTCACTATGTGGCAGCCCACGACGAACGGCATGCTACAGATCTCCTGAGCCACATCTCTTCTGTCGGTCTGCCCCCTTTCGCCTGCCCAGTTCGCCAAGATGAAAGCGTGCAAACTCCAGCCCAACTCTTCTTTTCCCAACTCTACAGTGAAGCGCCGAACAACCCCTCTTTCTTGCAACCTCCTTATCCTGTCGTGAACGGTGACTCGAGGCATTCCCAATGCATCGGCTATCGCTTGGGTGCTGGCTCTCGAATCTTCCTTCAGCATTGTCACTATTCTTGCATCCTTGACGTCTAATTCAGAGGTGGGCACGATTTCCGGTAGTGACGGTATTAAATTAAATATTCCGACGTTTAGTCGATAATATTCTATAATTACAGTTATTATTCGACAATTTCTATAATTTACCGGCGTATAGTTGATGGTTAATCGCCAAGTCGAGGGGTCATGGACGACAAGTACTCCGACAAGCGATTCGCTACGCGAGCGATATGGTCAGGCACACAGAACATCGAGGGAGCGGCCTCTACTCCGGTCTTCCTGACCTCGACCTACCAACTCACCGATGAGCGCTACCAAGGTTGGGCCGACGGAGCCCAGCATACCCCCTTGTACAGCCGCCTTTCCAGTTTGAATTCCGAGGCTGTGTCAGAAAAGGTCGCTGCCCTTGAGGGGGCGGAGGACGGGGAGACTTTCGCGAGCGGGATGTCTGCCGTCAGCACGACGCTACTAACCCTACTCTCAAAGGACGATCACATGGTTGCGAGCGCCGACTGCTACGGCGGCACATACGGATTCATGACTGAGGATCTCCCCAGATTCGGCATCGAGGTCACGATGGGTGATATGAGGGACCCTTCGTCTTACGAGGCAGCTATTCAGGAGAACACCAAGGTTCTCTACGTGGAGACGCTGACCAACCCCGTCCTCAAGGTGTGCGACCTTGAGGCCATGGCTGCAATTGCCAAGAAGCACGACCTAATCGCAATAGTGGACAACACCTTCGCGACACCGTGGGGTTGCAATCCCATCCCCATGGGCTTCGATTTGGTTATCCATTCGGGCACCAAGTACCTCGGCGGGCACTCCGACCTGATTGCAGGTATCGTTGTCGGACGCAAGGATCTAGTGGCTGAGATATTCTCCAAGAAGGTGCATCTAGGGGGCGCCGCAGACCCGCATATGTGCTATCTGCTTGAGAGAGGGATGAGTACACTCCATGCTAGGATGCCCATCCACTCTGCCAATTCCGCCGAGCTTGCGAGGAGGCTGGAAGCACATCCTATGATCGAGAGCGTCAACCACACTTCTCTCCCCAGTTACATCGACTACGATGTGGCACAGAGGATTATGCCGAAGGGAACTGGAATGCTGTCTTATGTCATCAAGGGGGGCGACGATGCCGCTTTGCGTTACATGAGGGCGCTCGGACTCGTATTCGAGGCCACCAGCCTTGGTGGGACCCAGAGCCTCGTCGAGTGCCCATTCAACTCCAGCCACATGTTCGTGCCCGAAGAGGTGCGGAGGGAGGCAGGAGTAGTCCCGGGGTTCGTTAGGATGAGTGTTGGGATAGAGGATGTCGAGGACCTATGGGCTGACATGGATCAGGCGCTTGCTGCGGCCAACACATTTCTTGAGTCCAGAGCCTGATCAGGGCATCGGACCCGCACCAGTGGTCTCTGCGAGCCACTTCATCGCCGCCTCGTAGTCCTGAACCGAATCGAGTTTATCGTTTAGAAGCAGGTCTTCGGCAGCGTCCCATAATGCTCTCAAAGCCGGTACCCAGTCACCACCCTTGTCTCGACTGGATTCATCGAATCGCCAGGCGTCCGATTCAGTCCTCTCATGGACATTGAGCCAAGCCCACCCCATCGCCATCTCGAGGCCTTTGCCCTTGCGAGCCTTGGAAACAGTCGCGGCAACACCGTTCTCGATAGCATGTCGAACCAGTTCATCAGCGAAGTTAAGAGGTGTCGGCAAAGCCTCGCTGTCCCACGGTAGCCTCTCCAGACGCTTGGATGTAGAGAGACGTTCACCGAGCTCGCGTAGGAAGGCTCCGAAGCCCTGCTTCCGCTGTTGTTGCTTGGCGTGGATCGACTCCGCTTCCTCACCAGAGACTCCGTACATCTCATCCAAGACAGTCAGTCCGTGGTCTGGCCACAATGCGACTAGGTTGTGATGACAGGACGATTCCTCGAGACGCACCACATCCTCTTCCAACTCCAGCACTAGGCCATCAGTCCTGATGTGGATTCCCGTGTTCAAGGAATCCAACACACAAGCCATCGCCCCCTTTTCATCTGAGTTCCCGACCATATACTCTAGGAAGCCTTCACGCGATTCTTCTGCGAACCAGTGCGTGCCGACGACGTAACCATCCTCTATCGAGTTCAGTATACTACTTCTGCAAGCACGTGCCAAAGCAGCGTCGTCGTAGGACATCAACATCCAAGCAGAGATGACCTCGCCGAGACTCTCCTCACTCTCCTGTGAAAGCTCGCGTTCCTTTGGCCATCCCCCAGGTCTCCACATCCACTCCACTTCCGCGACATCGCTCAGGCGCGGCGGCATCATCCCCATCGCTACGCTCTGGACAAACTGCTCCTCGCTCTTTGCCAAAGCGGTCTGTGATAGGCCGACCACAGTTCCATTGAGAAATTTTAGGCGCAGCCATCCGGCCTCGGTCAGCAACCCCTCTCCAACAGTAGCCTCATCGAGACCACTACTCCATCTGACATCATCACCAGAGAGATCTATGGATGCATTGTCCAAGCTCCAGTCAACCCATTCGTCCGGCGGATTCGGCTCGGAGCCGGTGAAGACGAAACCACCATCCCACGAGAAGAACCACTGACCCGCTTTGGCGTGGTCGTCCCAAACCAAAAGACGCATTTTGGGGTGAGGGTAGTTCTGGATCCCTGCCAAGTGACTTTGCTTTCCGTTGCCTCTGCGAATATAACTGGATACACCGTAGAGTGGATTTCTGAACACCGCTACGGTGGTGTGTTCCTCTTCCGAAGCGGCCAGTAGGCTACCTGCCAGTGCGTTACAGACAGGGTCACCCCCTCTCTTCCCCATGCGCTTGCGCAACCAACGAGGATCGTTGCATTTGGAAGCCACAGTAGTGAGCTCTTTCAGAGTCTTAACCATCTTGTCTTTCGAGAATAGCGAACGATCTATCTCTCCTCTGATTTCAGGCATGAACACCTCAGGATTGTCTAGGAGCCCCTCGAGATTCCTCTCCAATCGCTGCTGTATCTCCTTGGAAGCCTGCTTTATCCCACGCATCCGTATCTTCTTGCGACGATTCTTGTCACCCGGGAAACTGACTTCTGCAGGTGGTTTCGCCATAGTACCCCTCACACACGCGAACCATGCCCCATCTTTGAGTGCGTCGCACCTTTCTCAGGCGGTTTTGCGCCGCTCGAAAGCATCTTCCTCCATCCCACTGAACTCAGCAGGGAGAATGAACGCGTGAACCATCCCTCCTTTCTGCCCGGACAAATCACCTAGAGGCCCGGACAACACCCGTTCCTCTTCTGTACCAAGGTCGCTGAGGAGAATTCCATTCCACTGCTTTACAGGGATCTCTAGAAGACCGCGACCCCCCTCTTCCTCATCCACTACCCGCGCCGCCATCTTCTCTAGCAGCCCAACCGCCTCTGCTGGGCTCATGGGGCGGGGCTGCTCGAGTCCCATTCCTGTGGGGTCGAGATCCAAGAGGACGAGCGAGTGCAAACCATTCTCGAAGTTGTTGCACAGCATCTTGAGAGGAGATGTCGGTAGGTAGTCACTGGTGGCGAAGGGCAGTGTGACCTGCCTGCCGAAGCGATACGACTGCATGCCCGAAAGAGAGACCGCAAGAGCAGTCGCAGACAAACCGGGAATCACATGAAAACCGATGCCTTGCTCGACACACCTATCTTCCAAATCGATGTGAGTGGTGGCTTGCATAGGGTCGCCGACCACAAGCAGCGCAACAGACTCCTCACGGGCAGATGCTAGCAATTCCTCTGCTCCTTCAACCTCATCTCGCATGAGTTTCTCCCAAGGGCCCACTACAGATTCTAGGCGCCCCTCTTCTTTTGGAGGCAGAACCGCGGTGTAACCCTCGAGATACCTCTTGGAACAGCCTCTAGCCACACCACGGGCGCGTTCAGTCATGTGGTCGAGGTCTCCAGGCCCGATGCCGATTAGCCAGAGCCCCGGGGCGAGTCCATCATCCGTCATGGTGAAGCGGGCTGCCCCGCTGCCCGTCATGAACGTGATGCGCCACCTGTCAGTCCCCAATCGCCAGGTCGAGGACGCCCTCGACCATATTCGCAGTCAGGGATGGCTGGCCGGGGAGATGAGAGTATTCCCCTCCGAAGACGGGACCGCTAGGCTGATTCCACTAGATCCCGAGGCACCTCTCGAAATGCTGGAACCCCTTGCGGAATTCGATGTCATCAACCATGAGGGCAAACCCTACGAGGGGGTCGACAGCGACTGGTGGTCCCACCTTTCTGCGTTGGTCGGAGAGGAAACGGTCGAGACGCACAGAGAAGCATGGCCCTCATCACACGAATTCTTCGGTGACATGATGATTGTCAGAGTAGACGACGAGGTTGCAGGGCACGTTTCCGATATCGCGCAGGCAAAACTCCAGGCGCACCCTCACATCAGGCTGGTACTGTCTGATGACGGCGTCATAGGCGAGTTTAGGATTCGCGAACTATCACCCATCGGTGCTAGGAGAGGGGAGGAGATACTTCTCCATGACATCCCGACGGAACTCAGCGACACCAGAGTGCACGTCATAGAGTCCGGTAAGAGCATACTCTGCGACCCGAGCAGGGCCTACTTCTCCACAAAACTCCAATCCGAGAGGCTGGAGACATTGGCTCTCGCCAAGGAGCTGCACTCCCTGCTAGGCAGACCGATTCGAGTCTGCGACCCCTTCTGTGGGGTCGGCCCGGCCCTCGCTGCCCTGCTGAGTGAGCCAGGCTTGGTTGGGGATGTCCTAGCTGCCGATCTAAACCCGGATGCCGTGGAGATGCTGCTCGACAACCTGCGTCGCTGGGATCGCAGGGATTACCCGAGTGAACCCTCTCCCCTCGCACGCATCCATGAGGACAGGGTGGTGGGTGTTGCTGATGCCATCGAACTAGCCGGAGACGCAGACATCGCAGGTGGTTGGGACCTCGTCTTAGTCAACCTCCCTCATCGGGCCCTCGAACTCCTTCCTCTGCTCGTCCCATTGCTCGATGGTTCCTCTCCCTCCATGGTCAGGGGTAGGGTGGTGGTTGCGGAATCCGAGATTGAGGCTGCCAACGCAGCCATCCGCTCCGCTCTCCCCACCCGTCTGGAGGGCACCCTCGAACCCGAGTTGAGAATCAAGCGCGACTACAGCTCCACGCTGCGACTTTGCTCCTTTGAGGCGTGGATATCCCCCACGCCGTAAACAAACTTATTTCGGAATCTTCGATGAACCACCATGATAGCCAATCTGATCATGGAACTAATCTGTTCAGGATTATTGTGGGGAATCTTTGGCATCGGCGAATCTACTGTGAATACTGCTCAAAAACCCCCCACTAAATTGAGCACCCCAGATCCAACAGACAACCGGAGTAAGCGACTTACTGAGAGCCGGAACGCACTTCGCAGTTGTTCGTACGACGGCTGCAACGCCCTGACATTCAGGTCCACCGACCACTGCTGGAGGCATCAGGGCGAGACCCCATCAGACCCAGAACCGGAGCCCGAGCCCGAAGCAGAAGCCAACTGGTGGGAAGAACAAACGGAGTGATGTTATGAAAAAGGACGGCACGGTTCAGGGATACATTGGGGCCGGGATAGTTTTCTATTGGATAGGAAGCCCGTTCTGGCCTTATTTATCCGCACTTGATGACCCTGATCGCTACTGTGGCACCATGGGTTGCTACGATATTTTTATCGTCCCGGCCATCTTTCTGTTTGTTTTATTCTGTACATTCATATCGTTCCTCTTCTGTTGATTTCTTGGGCGGATCTATTACGAAAACAGGATGTCGAGTGCGAAATATTCGAGCGCCTGGGGCCCGGAGCGCGCGGAATGCCCTCATTGCACCAATGAGAGCGGGAAGTCAAACCGCAAGCTCACCTACCACCCATCGGACTCTGGTGTTATCAACCACTGGGAAAACAGGATACGCCGCCTTGGCACATATCGCTGTGGCCGGTGCGATGGAGAACTCATCAACGCAAAGCAGGCCGCGTATGCCTTCGAAAATCACCCTATCACTCCTAATGAAATCCTCGAGCAGGGCTCTCCGTGCGGTTTGGACTGCCCCATATGCTCATCGGAGATGGTTGAGACCACCCTGCTTCATATCAGGAAGAAGGAATCATACGGCCTGCCCGGTTCCGTACCTAGCCCAAGCCACCCTGTGATTGACGCCATCGTGCTGGGTATGGTCGTCTTTGATTATCTATCTCACCAGCACCAAGAGAGCAAGGATAACCGAACTCAGGCGATCAAACTCAACGGTTGTACCGATTGCGGCTCCTTTTGGTTCGACTACTTCGAGATGTCCGCAGTCGAGAGCGCCGCCAAAGTCACCGAGGCGGATTCAGCATCCTTGGAGATGCTGGTGGAGAGGGAGAGAGGCGTGTCCGAGCGCGAACTATCTAGACAGGCCCGAACCCGAGCCCGCCGCGCCTGGTCCGCAGGAAGGGCGCAGAACACAAACTGCCTCCACATCGACAATAGGACAAGCAAGAAGTGCCGCAGGGTCACCTATCGAAGCAGTGAGTACTGCTACGTGCACCAATCACAGGGATCCCAATGAGTGGCGCCCCGACCGGGATTTGAACCCGGGTCGCAGCCTCGACAGGGCTGCATGATAGGCCACTACACCATCAGGGCAGGGCCCCTTCGACATCGCCCCTCTTTTTCAATCTTTGATAGGGTATTGTTCATCACCCGTCCCCACTGGGGTTCGACATGGGTGAGCAGCCCCTAGTCATCGACGTCATCGATAACGGCGGCCAGTGGACGCACCGCGAGTGGCGGGTGCTGCGATATCTCGGAGTGGACACCGAGATTCATCCCAACGACACCCCGCTCGACGGGCTCCGTGAGATCGACGGACTGGTCCTCTCAGGGGGCGCCGCCCGAGTGGGTTTGTCGAACGAGCTGGGTAACTGCGGTGCCTACATGGACCTCGATGTGCCGATTCTCGGAATCTGCGCCGGACATCAGTTCATGGCGGGTTTCTACGGGGGCCAGACCGCCGAGGCACCAAAGCCCGAGTTCGGCGCCGCATCCATCTCCTTGGTAGATGGCGGCGGGCAGCTGTTCGAGGGCACGCCGGATGAGCAGACGGTGTGGGAGAGTCACAACGACGAGGTCACAGAAGCGCCACCAGGGTTCACCATCACCGCCCACAGCCACTCGTGCAAGGTCCAAGGTATGGAAAACGCCCCTGGAGATCGCTTTGGTCTGCAGTTCCACCCTGAGGTCAACGATTCCGAGTACGGCGCACGGATATTCGAGAACTTCGTTGGTATATGCGAACGGGCCCGCAGGGCCCGCTGAGGCATAGGACAGGTTGAAGAAGGCCCGCAAGGTCGCCGGCCCGATGGCTAAGGAAGCAGACCGACTAGTACTGCACAAGTGCAGGAGTTGCAACCGCACGGACAGTAGGCCTTGGAACTCCGCCGAGCTACCGAAGTGCACTCACTGCGAATCCACGATGGACCCACTCGAGATCAGGTACAAGTGTCTGCGCTGCGGTCACTTGACTTGGAACGAGGCGGGAACCACTGGCAAGTCATGCCACAAGTGCGGTTACCGTATCTTCGTAAAGCCCCGCAAGGAAGGCCGCCACAAGGACCTGAAGGCCGAGTGAGCAGCGCGGTCTTCAAGTCCCGCCAATTCGACGACCCCTCGTGGCGGGCTGGCTCAACACTCACGCACCTCAAAGATTCGACGACTTAGCGATGCCAGAGAAGGCACGTCAGGCACTCGCTTCTGCCAGCCTGTCCGCAGACCCACCACATCTCCTGATAACCGGTCCAGCGGGGGTCGGGAAGACCGCCTCTTGGCGCCTCGTCGCCAGACAGGTCCTAGGTCCCGGTTGGCGCTCCACCACCCACGTTCTGCAGGTGCGTGACTTAGTGCGCCAGCGAGGCGCGATGGCGAAGTTTGAGAACTTCTTGAGACCAGGAGGCACAGGCTCGACCGACACTCTGGCCGGAAGGCTCAGTCTGGACGCCTTTGACAGGGGGATAATGGCTGGTTCTTCCGACGATGTCCCCCCGGCGGGTAGGGAGGCCAAACTGGACCCGGGAGTATTACCCGTAAGCCGACTCATCGTTCTCGAAGACGCTGATTACCTCGGCTCGATTCGGCAAGCCTACCTGCGTAGGATGATGGAGACTGTCGGCTCGGCCTCGAGATTCATTCTCGTGGCCAGAGCTCCTTCACGTATCATCGACGCCCTGCGCTCCCGTACTCAGATGATACGAATACCATCGACCAGCCGTGAAACGATGCTGGAGACGATGAGATATGTGGCAGAAGTCGAGGCAGTGGAGACTGTCGATGGGGTTCTGGAGGACATAGCCTACATCTCCGAAGGCAATCTGCGCAAAGCCCTATTCACTCTGGAGATGCTGCATATCAGAGGCCTGTCCAACGACAGGTCGGCCGTCCACAAGCTGGTACAGGCCACAACTCTGCAATCGGGAAGACACCTGCTCGAACTCGCCCTCAGAGGCAGAGTGGTTGAATGGAGGTGGGAGAACAGGGGCGGCCGCAAGAAACGAACACTGTCCGGCGCTCTTGCAGAGATCGACCGCCTGATGAATAATCACGGTTTGGACTCTGACGACGTCGTTTCCCAGCTTCATGATGTGTTGGTAGGCAGGAGACTTTCGCTACCCGATGACCTTAGGCAGGAAATACTGGCCGCACTCGCTGACTGCGATGCGCAGTTGACCCGCTCAATGCACGCACGAATCCCCTTCGAGAATTTCCTCCACAAAGTCGCCCGGGCAGGTCGCGAACATGGTCTGGCGTTTGGTTGAGGGAATGGCGGGCGATACAGGATTTGAACCCGTGTTCTCGGCTTAGGAGGCCAAGGTGATATCCAGACTACACTAATCGCCCGGCTCTGCGACAGCGCTCTCCTCAAGAAAGGTGACGCTCGCGAAACCATGGCTCCTATGATGGGTTTCAGCCGATGCCATCAAGCATGCTCGGACTCTCGACGCCCCATGAAAGGCCCCCTTTCATCGCTTCCGACCCCCTATTCAAACTCAAGCAAGTACGGTGACAGCAAACACCGGGCTCTCTCTCGCACAATTGCGGCCAGAGACACTGGTAGACGCTTCTGGACCCGTCTCGCAGCAATGAGCCCCACACCGGAAATCCGACTCCTCCTCTCTCTCATCGCTCCAGTGACGGCGGCACTTCTGCTGACGAAGTGGGAGTTCGCTTCCTACGAGGCCGCTATCGCAGTGTTTTCGATACTGACTCTCCTTCTGATTCCCACCAATCTAGCGGCCACTTTCGCTGGGATGTCTGCACGAGACCGACTCAAACTCAGAGACAGGGGGCAGAGATCAATGGATGCCTATCCCGGTGTCGAGCGCATCCTCAACACGCTTCGAGAGAGGGCCCTCAGAGAGAGGGTCAGACTATTGTCCGCTCTTTTCGGGGCACTGTCCATCACTGCGGTGTGGAACCTAGACACCGGCGATACGCTTGGCTCACTGCTCTTGGGGGCCTCAGTTGCCCTCGGAGTTCTGTGTCTTCTCAATTCGATGAGACTCGACGACTCGATACCAATGCTCTCGAACACCTTCCCGCTTCTGTCTCTACACGCTCCCACTTTACATCACAGTGCTCTGGACAAGCCCCTGACCGATCTCATGGTTGCCCACTTAGATCCGGAGACGGCGGGAGCCTGGGACGACTGGATAGGATCTCTGAGTGAAAGCGTCAGGGTAGACCAGACTCCATCTTCTGCTATCGAGCACCTCTTGCGCGCCTTACATCTGAATGAGCAGAGTCTGCTTGACGATGCTCGACTTCTGACCGAGGCCAAGCGCGTCTTCAAAGTGACAGCGATGGACGACCTCACAGATGACTCCACAAAATTCAACCTGAAGTCACTGAGGACCCTGCTTGCACACACCAAAGCTTGGGAGCCCGGACTCTTCCGCCTGATTGACAGGCTACAGGACTCGGCGATTAGGGTCGACCACTCCCTAACTGAGGAGCCATGGAGGTTGGATCTCGATCTGCCTCCTCGTTGCTCACAGGGTCAAGCAGACTTGTTCGTTTTACTGCATAACAACACAGGCAGAGCGACCAATGTGAAGGTGGATGTCGTCGTTGCGGAGGGGGAGCCTGCATTACAGACCATCAGGGTCGAGGCACAACCCTCTCGTCGCCTCGACCGGTCTCGAGTTGTGGATCAGGTGGATTCGCTTGGCCGTCTGCTTGACGATGCCACCGTCTTATGGATCGGTCTCGCATGGCCAGACTCTGAACTCGGCTCGCATCCCGTTCAAGTGACTCTCAGGGGAGAGAATGGTGAGACTCTCTCGTCGATAGTCGTTCAGACCACACTCTCTTTGAAGGCGCAGCAGGAGAGCGTAGGACAGAGGATGTCTGACGCTGCTTCCGCAGTCAGAAGACTGGCACTATCTATGACTGATTGAGGTCGAATCGGACGAAGCCCCGAGCGTCACGTTCATGGCGCGATTACGAGTGGCACTGACCGAGTCACCATGGAGTCGTGGGACGTCGTGATTGTCGGAAGCGGCCCGGCTGCACTGCGTGCGGCGATTGCAGCCGCTGATGCCGGTACCATACCTTTGATGATCGACTCCTCTGGCGTCGGGGCCGCATCAGGCGCTGCCCCCCTCTCCGGACTCGCGGCTTCCATCGACGAGATCGACTCTACTGCTCACAGGGAGGACACCGTCTCAGCAGGTGGCGACTCCACAGATAGGGTCGCCGCGGCACGGACCTGCGGCGAGGCAGTTTCGGTCCTCGCTGAGTTGGAAAGATGGGGTCTGGTCCTGCGGCGCAGAGACGGCGGGCTTCCGCACGCCTCAGAGGCACCGGGCCACAGTCGGCCCCGTCTGACTGGTTGCGGCGATGGTACCACTAGAGAAGTTACTCGCATACTCGAGGAGCAGACGATCAAGAGAGGGGTCGCACGTCGCTCTGACCTCCTACCTCTGTCTCTAGCTATGGACAACCGGCAGGTCCGTGGCATCGTCGTTCTTGATCTTCAAACCGGAACCATCATTCCCATCCAAGCCAAGGCCGTAATCTTAGCGACCGAAGGCCACCAAGGCATCTGGTCTTCCCCTTCCAGTGGTGCCGGTACCGGCGCTGCCATTGCCGCTGCCGCTGGTGTCGGTCTGTCTGGTATGGCCCATTCCCCGATGCACCCTCTCACTGTCAGGGGTACGGACATGCAATTGCCAATCGATTTGTTGGGCTCGGGCGGCAGACTACGCAAAGAGAGCGGAGACGACGTAGGTCCCGAAGCAGTTCTGGAGGGCGAGGATTGTGTACTCGACTTGCGTAGTTTGGAATCCGACGCAACTCCCTGGTTCGCTGAATCTGCCAGACGGGTGAGAGAAAGGACAGGCTTGGATGCCTCCATGGAGGTGATACCAATCTCATCCAGCATTGCTGCCACCACTGGCGGCGCACCCGTCGACACAGATGGCAGAGTCACGTTTGACGACGACAAGATGTGGTTCACTGGACTCTATGCCGCTGGGCGATCTGCCTACACGGGTGTTCACGGAGCTGGAATACTTCCGGGAAATCTACTACTGGACGACCTTGTGAGCGGCCAGAGCGCTGGAACCCACGCAGGAAACTGGGCCAAGGACGCTTCCTTCGGTGGCTCTTCCGTAGTCGACTCTGCTTCGAACGAGGCTTCTATTAGGATCACTTCCTTGTCTAATAATTCGGGCCACTCGGTCGGGCAGGTTTCGGCAAGCATTTCCTCGACCATGCAGAATATCAACGGCAACCGAAACGAGAGCGCACTTGCATCCGCCTCCTCCGCTCTCGACGAGATAAGGGGCGTTGGAATTAAGGTGAACGACAAGTCCAGTGTCATGAACACTGAACTGGCCACCGCATTACATCTTGAGGGAATGTTGATGCTGGCCGATATCATAGTCAGTTCAGAGGGTTAGAATGAGCGACTTCGAGCCCAGTATTTTCACACTCATAATCCAAGGCGAGATACCTTGTCACAAAGTGTACGAGGACGGGCATGTTTTCGCCTTCCTCGACATCAATCCGTTCAGCCCAGGGCACACCCTTGTGGTTCCCAAAGAGCAGGCTGCCACCCTTGACGCCCTCTCTGATGAGTCCTCTGAGGCTATCGGAAGGGTTCTGCCGCGAATCTCTCGTGCCATTCTCTCTGTCACCGGCGCGGTGGACTTCAACGTACTGCAAAACAATGGCGAGGCCGCCTTCCAGTCAGTGTTCCACGTCCACTTCCACATCATACCAAAACCCGAGGACGGCAGCGGTCTCGCTTGGCCGTTCAAGAGCACAGAATTAGATCCCGACGAAGGAGCCCGCTTGGCTGAGCAGATACGTAACCTTCTGGAATAGCATCCGGTGCTTTCTCAACCACGAACCCCTTGGATACTCTGTGACGGATTCTGAGGACGCGCCCGATATCCTCCCCGGACTGTCTGCCAGTGCGACAAGAATCGACACCAAAAAACTCGAGAGGGTTCCTTGGGACCACAGCGGAGAGCACCCCGGAAGTCCGCTGTTCTGGAGAATTATATCCCGTGCATTGAACATCGCTTGGACATACATCTTTCGAAACATCGAGGCCGACCCCCACCCTGAGGTCGAAGGAGGGGTGGTCTCGACTTCGACTCACATCAATGGGTTGGTAGATCCTCTGGCACTAATCGCCACCCAAGAACGACGCATCATCACCATCGGGCGCCACGATCTCATGACCATGCCCGTCATCGGGTGGATTACACGGAGAATGGGCTCTCAACCAGTCATCAGGAAGGCTGAACTGAGCAGAGGTGTCGGTGATGCGGATTTTGCCAAGATGATCAACCAGCGCAGCATGCTGACGATGTCTCATTGCGTCGCCTCCGGTCACGCAGCCATAGTGATGCCAGAGGGTAAATCGCATCAGGACTCCAGATTGCACGCACTTAGGACCGGCCCACTCCGATTCACTCTCAATGCAGCCTGCATAGCTCACCAAAAAGGCCTCCCAGCTCCGGTGATCCAACCGGTTGGTTTGCACTTCAGGTGCCATCATTGGTTCCGCACCGATGTCTACGTCGAGTTCACCAACCCGATTCGCATCCCCCTCTTGCCAGACGAGGACCACAGGAAGAGGCTGATCAACGGTGAGTGGGTCGAACCTCCTGCTGAGGTAGTCATCCCCTTACGGGACAGACTGTACAACGAACTCTCCATTCTCACTCCGGATGCACCCGATTGGGAGACTTACAGGGCGTGGCACCTGCTGGGACATCTACGAGCTAATACTTCTGGGACCCCTCTTAGAACTCTGAAGGAAGAGGTCCTTGCAGCCCGCGCCGTCAGAGAGCGGCTACGCCAGTCTGTTGGCGATTCAGAACTCGTAGTCGACGCGAGGGAGGCGGCGGAAATCCTACACTCGAATGAATTGGACGCTCGCATACTAGACCAATCAGGACGGATTAAGGCAAAGCCTCGTTGGATGGCAGGCGTCTTCGGCGTCCTTGTCATGTTATTGACCTCACCAATCACCTTACCATCAACAGGACTCCAAGCATTGGTGACTTGGTATGCGGGTGACAGAACCGACGAGGGCTTGGACGCTCGGACCACTCATCATATGCTTGGAGCAGGCCTCTCTCCCCTAATTTTCTGGCCCGTCTTCTGCCTTGCGACCATCCTTCTCCTCGAGGGGGTGACTCCGATGTTCCCTGTTTACTTTGCAATTTCCATGGCGGTCATCCACATCTCGAATCTCGTGTTTCTCCGCGGGTACGACCTGTGGACGGATTTCACCACCACCTCAAGGAGCGCCAAACTGGCTTCCTCAGACCAGGGGAGGCGAGTTGAAGAACTCGTTCAATCAATCAACCCCGGACTAGGGGCTCTCAAATAGGAGGGACTCTTCAACTCTCATCATGAACGCCCGCGATGCTGCTTCCGTTGTCCGAGAGTGGCTTCAGAGCGAGCATCTCGAGGCCCGCGATGTCTCTGACCAGCAGGCATCACTGCATCTGCATGTCCGTTATCCTCCCACCAAACAGGGCCACGTGTTCAATGTCGTCATCCCGAAGAATCGAAACCTTGTCCTCGTTTACTCCGTCACCAGAGTGGATGATGGGCAGCAGAAGGAGATGATCAACCACTCTAATCTAGACTCAGGAGAGTGGGAGAAGTGGCTGCACGAGACTAGGATACACCTGACTCAGGCAGATTTGGATTGGGTTTTGCATGTGGGCAAGAAGGAAGAGGGCATTCCGGGCCCCCTTCAGGCATTCAATCTCTCAAGGCCAATTTGGTTCGACGGCCTGACCCAGAATGAGTTCATGCATACGATGCGCCATCTATGGCTCACTAAACTCGCCCTGATTCACAAGATCAAGTTTGGATATGGTCCAGGCGTAGGAAAGCCTGGCCCCGTCGATGACTGGATTGCTAAGAAGGCTCAGAGCAGGGGTGCCCAACCACAAACTCACTCCGAGCCGACCGAGATTAGTACCGATGAGACAGGTGGATTCGGACGTGATTTCGACCCTTCAGATTGGGTCTGAATCCAACGTTCCCTCGCGCGCACTCGCGCGTGCGCTTGTGACGGCTGGCAGTCGAAGTTAAGTATCGCAGGAAGGCAAACAGAGCCGATACAGCGGCGTTGCTGGAGGGTATGAAATGGAAACTGCAAAGATGAGAAACAGCATAACGATGGTTCTTCTGATGGTGATGAGCACATTCGCGGCGATAGAAATCCCGCAGGCCAAGGCGAGTGAAGTTGTACTGACCGAAGCAATACAGATTGTAAACGGTGGTTCGGCGAATGACCGAATGGTCGCCGTAGATGCAGATTCCATGGGCAACGTACACTTCGTATGGAGCCGCAACACACAGCACCTCTGGTACCAGATGCACAATCCGAGGGGAGAAGTGCTGATTGCAGAGACCCAGATATCGAACCCAGGAGCGCACCGGGCATGGCATCCGGATATTAGGGTGGATCATGACGACAACGTGCACATCACATGGACCGACAAAGCGGGCCAGTGGACAATCCTCTACACTATGCTAGACCCTTCACAGGACGATCAGGACGGGGACTCCTCTGTGGACGCGGTAATAACAATCATCAACGACTACGAGGTCTCTTTCCATTCCCAGAACCGAGACTGGCCCGCGATCGACGTTGATTCCGAGAACAACGCCCACATCGTCTGGGAAGACTCCTTCGAGCCACTAGACAAGTTCTACCAACAGCCTCAGATTTACTATTCAATGATCGAGCCGGACATACAGTCTCGCGAAGCCGTTGTGGCTGTTGGTGAGACACTGCTCACTCCTATCATTGGTCACAAGGGCCACCCCGATGTAGCAGTCGATGCGGATGATTTCGTCCAAATCGTTTGGGACGATACCAGAGGCGGCAAGGTCGAGATGGTCGCACCAATCGACACATCCGGCTCGATGAACACAGAGTGGGCCGACATGTGCGTCGTCTTCTACGGTGGCTACTTCGCCAGCGGTGGTTGGTTCGAAGGACTCAAGCCGATGCTTCTGAGAGCCAACATGACAGTCTACGAGACCCTCTACGCCCTCAGCGGCAACTGGCCCTCCGCCGCCACTAGCGGTAACTGCGCAGCTGCTTACCAGACCGGGGGCTCGGGCAGTCAGGGCCCGCGCCAAACAGCTCTAGGTTTGACTCCCGGTGACGACTCAGGTGGAATCAGGGAACTGACTGAGGTGATCTACAATGGCGGGGCAGTAAATCTGCCCCAGGATGGCGGATACTACAGCGAATTCTGGGGCCCCGGCTCTACTTGGGCTTGTTTGTCGTGGAGAGACGCCCAAGGCAGCGTCCCGGGCAATCCTCCGACCCAGTTAGACCACCACTGGAATCCAAACGCAACCAAGATCATCATCCCGATTTCCGACGAGGGCCCGTACGGAGGCGACCCCGCGCAGCAGTCGGATGACACACAGAGCATCAACGAAGCTCACGACGCCTGCGTCATTGCTGGTATCATACCCGTCCCGCTTCTCGCTGCTGGATTCGGCTCCGGTTCCACCGATGTCGGCTCCCATATGATGGATCTCGCTCAATGCCCTAATGGCTTCACGAGTCTGAACACAAGGACATGCCCAGGCACCAACACGCGTCTGACCGACGCCGAGGGGCAGATGTACAGCTTCCCGACGACAGCATCGAACTCGGCTGAATTGGAATTGATGGTCGAGGCTCTGGTCTACCTCTCTACGAACAACTCTCGGGAGATATACATGACCGTCCTAGATCCACTCTCACTTTTGGAGAACCCCCCTCCGACTTGGCAGAAAGGAGACCCGGGCACCTTCGTCGACACCACTGCCGACAGGTACATCGAGGACATCGGCCCATCAATCGATGGTCTAGGCTATGGGAATCTGGTCGTGGTCAACGACACCCGAGTCACCCTCAATGACGCCTACAGCCTCCACCCAGCCATATCAGTTGACACCTCTGGTAACACCCACCTCGTTTGGATGGACGGGCGTGCCTACGGCTACGAGATCGACGTCAATTACGAGATTTACTACACCCGTTTGCGACTGAGAGGAGCAGGTGCTTGGGACGGCGCTCCCGAGGGATTGCCAAGTTACGGTATCAAGCAAATCGTCGATTCGGCCGTATCCGAAGTCGAGGGGATCAACGGCATACCGACAGACCGGCCATTCGGCCCTAACTCGCATATGCCCACTATTATCACGGACTCGTTCGACAACGTCCATATTTCCTGGATAGACAACGCCAACGAGACCCAGGGCGAGACAATCGTCTACACTAGGCTGAACCACACCAACGACGACTACCCTGAGGGTTTCCCGCTGAACTCACTCGCTGTTGGCATTCTTGACCCATGGGAGATAATCCCGGTTACTGAGTGGGCGTCCGATAAGTTGGGTCCAAACTCACCCGCCGTGCCTGACCTCGGTCAGCCCCCTGCTTTCGCCAATGACCTAGGAAGCGGGGCCCACGTCGCTTGGGCAGACACCAACAAGTGCAGCGAAGTAAGCAACGGCGGTTCCTACACGCTGTGCTATGTGCACGTGCTGACCGGTCTCGTCGAGGTCGCTCTCGATGAGTCCGAGACCTACTACCACACCATCGAGCCCGGTGAGCAGACTCTGTACAACATGACAATCTCGAATCCGACCCCCGGACCGGCCGAGTTGGTTGCAGACACATTCACCGTGACCATGAAAGGAGTTCCCAACAACTGGACCGTTTCTCTGTTTTTCACCACGAACCACACGCCGATTTTCGATTCCACCCCTGTTTTCCTCCGAGGAGGAGATGTGATCCCGATGTACATGCGTGTCCGCGCTCCATCGATCTATCAGGCCCACTCAGATGAGCTGGCGACGATTACGGTGTCCGCGGTGTCCTACAAGGATCCAGCCATACAAGACGAGAGACTTACTCTCACGTTGATGGACGTGGTTCATGGTATCAATCTCGACACTAGCCACTTCCAAGTCGACGTTGAACAGGGGCAATCCGCAATATTCTCGATTACGGTGACGAATACAGGAAACGTGTACGATACCTTCGCCTTCTACGACCCATCCACCTTAGAGGGCCAAGTCGAATGGGCCTTACCTTTCGGTTGGGGTATTACCTTCCCGACTTCTTTATCCTTGGATCCAGATCAATCGGTGACCCGCAACCTGCAAGTCAGCGTACCCACCTCTCAAGAGCCAGGAACCTTCGTGATTTATCTGAAAGGATGGTCCACTGGAGAGCCTGTACTGTCTATAGATCAGGGAACTTTCGATGTCCTTGAGTTATGGATCAACGTCTCGATAAAGAGTACCGGAAATATTGTCTTCAACTTAGGCGATACTACCCAGTACGTGTTACCGGGAGAATGCTCTGAGTTCGACATACTGGTCACCAAACACTTCACCCCAGGCCACCTGATATTCACTACACCAGGCGGCCCCGAGGAAAGACCTCCTGAGATTTCAGAGCAGACATGGAGGTTCGACCACTGGACTGTCGATTTGGACTTCTCCGAAGCACCCGGTGGCAACGGGATACCCGACACCTCACCACGCTACTGGTCCGTAATCGACACCCCATTCACAGTCACGGCAATCATGTGTGCACCATTCAACGCCACAGCCGGATTGGGGGACTCGGTCACTGTGAAGGCGCATCTCGAAGGCGCGCCGCGTGTGCGGGACTCTGTAGTCCTGCTCACCAACGTGATTCAGGAGTACAGCCTAGAGGCGTCTGTCCCCGAGACCATACTCGCATTACATCCAGGCCAATCCTATCAATTGGACACTACGGTCGAGAACATCGGGAACGGAGCTGACAGATACGATATTGCCGTCGGTTCAATTTTCGACTCGTTCGGGGGGTCGCACGTCTGGGATATAGAAGTCCCGAGGATACTGTTCCAAGAGTTGGATCGCGACGAGTCGCAGACAATTCCAATATGGATCAACGTTCCTGAGATGACCCATGCAGGCCAATACACCTTGATTTTACATGTTCTCAGTGAAGAATCCTACGAGGGAACCAAGTTGCGCGACACCATCGAACTTCAGATCGAGATTGTTGAGTTCCATGACATGAGGATCGAAGTAGATCCGCTGGTTGAAAGTCGAATCAAGACGACCGCCCCTGGTAGAATCGTGAGATTCACCATGAACGTGACCAATTTCGGCAACATGGATGACCAACCCACTCTACACAACCACACGATAGCCCCCGATGGGGGTTGGGACACAGTACCAGGGCTGAACACGCTGAGTGGGTGGCAGATTTCTTTCGCGCTACTCGAGGACTTCAATACAGAGTATCCGACAGAGAAGCCCTGCATCGTTCTGGTTTTGGGTGATGAAGCACCCTCAGAGGGTTGCTTCCTCTCAGCACAAACCGCTGCACTGACCCTACCAAATATGCCCGCCTACTCCACACTGCAAGTAGTTGTGATCATCGGAATCGATCCAGCGGCCGCTCTGGCCAACAGGGAAATCGGAATCAAAGTCCTCTCTTCATTCGGCTCGGCCGAGGCCGGCGGAGACCACGATGAGACCGCGGTCTGGGATGACTCTTGCACTCTCGATGAGAACAAAGACGGACTCCCGGATAACTACCGGCCCAACTGCGATACAAACGAACAAATCATCGAACTCCGTCTGAGAGCCCCTGATTTGCATATTCTCGAAGTTGAAGTAGCAACATACACAGGTGATGTTGGATCAATGCTCTCAGTCAATGTTCAAGTTGTCAATAACGGTAATGCCCATGCAACCGATGTCAACATCATCTTGTGCTCTGCTGACGACCAGACAAAATCCGAAATCAAGAGGAACGGATGCAAGGAGGAGAATATCGTCTACCGGCAAATCGTCGAGGCAATCATGCCTTCTAACGATGATGACCCACCTCAAATCGCTCTGCTCTACTTGGTGGAGGCAGGCAGGCACGATGTGTTTGTGGTCGTAGATCCTGACAACGTCATCGTCGAAACCGACGAGACCAACAACATTCAGAAAGTTTCCAAGAAGATGGGTTCCAATCTGGGAATTCTAGACGTGGGTGTCGAAGTGATTGCTCAGTACTCTATACCGGCAATAATCCTCGGAGTCACTTTCGCTCTGATTGGGGTCGTCGGCGTAGTGATGTATGGACGCAGAATGGAAGCGCTAACCGAGTTCGCCGAGAAGAGTAGCTTAGTTGCTAATCTGGACGACGAAGAAGACATAATCTTCTGAGACTCAGCGTGCCAACCACCAAGGCAGTGGCGTACCCTCACGGGCGGCGATCAGGCTGCCTTGGCTGGCTGCGAAGTCCCGCATCAGGCGCTCGCGCAGACTCTCCATCATCTCCTCAGCGTGCATTGACTGGATGCGCAGACCCTGTGAGAAGGTATCCAAGTCCAAGGGTCTGCGAGGCTGATTCATCATAGCATGTGCAAGTTGACGCTCTTCGTAAGACTCAGAATGATCAGTAATGCTCGGCGAGACCTTGCGCATCACCTGTTGGTGAAGCGCGATCACAGCGTCTCTGTGCTCGTCTATGCGCTCTAAGGCGGACTCAAGCTCGGTGAGAATTCCCATGGCCTCGGCCATAGGCAGTTTACGGCGGGTTCCCAGTCGGTCAACGACGCTATCTAGGTCCTTGGGGAGTCTGTTGGACAAGCGCATCGGGCCCCCGGCAGGCATCTTCCTGTGCTCTGCGCGAAAAAGGTCAGGTCCGAGATCAAGCCGCAGTGAGAATGACTGGCTGACTTTGTACATCTTAGTCGGAGGACCCCCCTTCTCTGAGGGGACACGCTCGGAATCTACGAACCCCGATTCCTCTAGGACCTTGAGGTGTTTAACCACCGCCTGCTGGCTAACATCCAGCAATTCAGAGAGTTGCAGAGGGTAGTGCGGCTCCTTCACCAGCCTTTTGAGGATCTGGCGTCGGGTGGGGTTCTCGAGTATCGAGAGCGCCTCATCAAAACCGACCACTTACTTCCCAACCTGAGGTTGGGTAGTGGAGGCCTTCTAAAAACCCAACTTGAGCATAGGATAATATCTGTCGAACTGGTGAAACTGCCATGGGAACCGGCAAGACCGTACTTGTCACAATACTGGTTATCGCAGGTTTGCTGTTGCTAGGATTGTCTTGGGGGGCCTCTTTCGCTGATGATTACCTAGAAGAGAGGATTGCAGAGGAATGCGATGACGAGGCCGGGACAATAGGCCAGATAATCGGTGCGGACGAGGGCCAGTGCCAGGATGCCCGCGATTTGAGGGACCAAGTCGCTTCTGTAGGTCAGATGTTACGATACCTAGGGGCCGCCTTACTACTCGCCTCGGTGGCCATGATTGTAATCAGAAAGAGGCAATAATTACCCTTCGTCCCAACCGCGCCAATCCTCCTCAATTTCCTCTCGCTGTGCCTCTTCACTGGCCGGCGCTTGTCCCAAGAACGGATCGGGAACATCCTGTCCTGCTTCACTTTGGGTTGAGTCCCTATACTGTCGATACAACTCGTCTGTGGTAGGAATCCTGCCCTCGGAAGGCACGACTAATGGAGTGGAACTCTCCTTAGAACGCCTCCGATCGAAGAAAACCAGAAACAGAGCCACCGCACCAAGTGGCAGCCCCAAACAACATCCAAGGAACATCAGCACGACCCATTTATTCTCCAACAACGCGACCCCTGCTGAAACATCATCTACCAGCCACAGTGTGGAATCACCGTCATTATGCAGTGTATATGTGCCCGGCTCAACTGCTGTGAATACTCTGACCGGAATATATCTGGTTCCATTCTGAATTTCACGCTCTGCCTCAAAGGCACCCGGTGTCGCCCCTTCCTCCTCCTCTCCGCTGCTGTCGATTAATCTCAACCCAGCTTCACTACCTTCCTCGATTCGCAGGGCGACATACTTCCCAGCCTCAATCAGAGACACCTCTCCGCTCTGCCCAGCCTCTAACTCCAAGAGGTGGTTTTGACCTGGATCCAGATTGTCATATATCGAAGACTCCGCTTGCCAGTAGGATATGACGCCGATAAGCAGCAGCAAGAAAGCCGCTCCTGAGAGCCGCCTCGCCCACAACCTCGCTCCTTCTGCCACAGTTCGAGGTAGTGGGGTTGCGCTATCAGGCTTCTCAATCAGTAGGGCAGACCCACATCGGGGTGAGCCAACTTCTCTGGCAGATAGGTATCGGTCACGAAATCCAGACCGTACTTGGCCAACGACTGCTGCTCGGCCTTCTTTCCCATCTCTTTCATCATCTCAATCTGCTGCTGCCACCATCCTGTCGAGAATCGAGGATCACTCAACTCGGCTTCAAGTGCACCTAGGTCCTGCTTGGAGAGGTCATCGCTCGGCAGATCGTAAGCGAGGATGTCGTCCGCGGTTATCCCCAGATAGATTGCGCCCTTGCTCGCTAGGTACTCTGAGATGTGAGCCGTCTTGATGGCCCCGTATGCTATGCTGGCGTAGATTCTGAACGACCACGGGTCGCAGTCGGCGAAGACCACAATCGGCTTCTTCCACTCGTCACTCATTCTTCGCATGATTCGGCGAGTGGAGCGTGCGGGCTGGCCCTTGAGGTGGATAAGCGCGCAACGAGCCTCCTCGTCGAAACCATTCTCCACTAGCCTGTCGAACATTCCCCCAGTCTCTATCGCCATGATGAAATCGACATCCTCCTCGATGAGTCTGAGCTTCTCAGACTCTACGTTGTATGGGACACCGTAACCCGAGTCGCCCACGTCGTCGCGGCAGTTTATCCTCATCCAATCGCCGCGTCGGTTGCGCTCCTCGAAAGTCACATTTCCGATGATTCTGGCCCCGTCCTCCTCAGGCCTGAGTCGGAAATCCTCGCGCAGGCACTTGGTGACTATCTCAAGGTCCTCGGCGAGGTTGTTGCTCTCGTTCTGCGAGTGGAACTTACCATTACCCCACGCCTCGGAGATGTAGTACATCTCCCTGAGGGTTGAGGACTTGCCGCTGTTGATCATCTCCTCGATGAACTCGGTGACGTGCAGCGAGCGCAACAACTGCCTCGCGGAACCGAGGCTTGTAGCGTCCCGAACCGTCCTCTTCTTGCCGTACTTGTAGACCCCCAGCCTCTGGTCGAAGCCTATGTTGCTCTTCGAGCGCACGGGCAGCGTCATGGTAGGGGGGATCCCCTTCGACATCTTGTCATGCATCTCAGAGGCCACATCGTGGAGTGCCTCGATTACCTCCTCCTTGGACTTCCTCCTACCGTTGCTCATTCATCCACCCCCGATTCGGGAACTATAGATCCCCAGTCAGTTTCGACGGCCTCCTCGGATGGATCCTCCGCCCTCTCGGCCAGACCCACCATCACAATGTCCTCGCTACTCCTAGCCTCCTCTACCGCAGCATCCAACGCTTCCTTGTTTCGCATCTCTCCGAGCAGTTTCTCGTCGATCTTAGTGGCCCCGATTATGTCGCCGTTGCCTCTGAAGAAGACCTCCAAGTCGACCCAATCGCCCTTGCCGAGGCCGGAGACGGAGAATGATATCACGGCCGAGGAGCCCGGGTCCAGAGTGTCTAGCCTCCAAGCCCACAGGCCATGAGTCTCCTTCCGCCCACCGAGCGGGTTGTAGACCATTTCTACACCATCGCCCTCAGGCCATTTGGCCAGTATAGTGTAAGCCCGAGCTCGGGCGGTGTAGTTGAACACGGTGATGTCACAGGTGGCGAGTTTACCATCAGCATCCCATCCGAGAGCTTCCTCGCAGAACACTGCGTTCATGATTTGGGTGATTACGGGGGCGAGGTCAGGCTCTTCTCTGCCGAGAAGCTGTGAGGACTTCTGAGAGATCTCCGGCAGGATGACGTTGATCAGCTCGAACTTCTCACGGGCCTTCTTCCTCTGCGAACTCTTCTTCAGATGATTCTTCAGACCACGCCCAACTTCCAGTAAAGCCCTCCTAATTTCATCAATTACCTCTTCGTTGGAGGCCACCGCTTCCTTGGCCTCGCTGGTGAATTGAACGTTAGTGGAGGCTAGGTGAATCAGCACCGCAGCAGGCCCCTTAGGAACTCCCTTGCCTCCGGGCTGGTCCAGCCCGTACCTCTTCCAATCAACCGATTCTATGGCCTTGGTCAACAGACAACCTCCTTGCTGGTACATCAGTGGCACCCGATTGGCGAAGCGGAGTATCTCTATCGGGCTATCAGCTGGCATATCACCGCCGAACACCAAGCCGACCTCTATCTGGAAAGGGTTCCCCTGAGTTACCCGCGGGTCTCTGGTCACAGTCGAGGCGAAGCGAGAGTCGATTGCCTTCGACAGCCCCTTCTTGATCAGCAGGTCCTCGATTGGTGAAAGACAGTCTGTTGGCGGATTAAGCAGCTTGACTTTCTGGACCGAGTCGAGCACGGCCTGTGCCTCCTCGGCCCTGATTCTGCGTGGCTGCCGACTCTCCTCCAGGTCGGCCTTCTTGAGTATCTCCCGGGCCGCCCGCATGCTGACACCGGAGAAGTTGTGCCTCAGGAACGAGGTCATCTTCCTCTCCTCGGCCTCACGCAGCATCCTCTGCAGCGTGCCTAAGTGAATGCCATGAGGATGGGGCTTGATCTCTTCGACCACCCTGGGTAGGCGATCGGTGGTGCGGGGCCAGTTCCCTTCCTCTATCACCCCACCGTCATGGTCCTTGACGGTCAGGCTGATGGAGGCATGAGGATTCACGATCGAAGTCATCCTGAGGTACTGGTAAACTGACTGCCTGCCTCGTTGGTACTTGGCCTTCATCTCAGTTCGTATCTTCAAGCCGTGTCTGACTTCCTCTCCCGTGACCTCGTCTACCCAGACATCTCTGGCCTCACCACTCTTGATCGCCTTGTTCTTCCTAGTGTCAATTCCAAGGTCGACCTTGACTGCAGAGGACTCCTCTGCCACCTTTGAGACAACGGTCGTCTTCGATCCCGTGGTCAACTGGCTGTACATGACCACCCCCGTGATTCCGATTCCCTGCTGGCCACGGGTCTGCCTGATTGCGTGGAACCTAGAGCCGAGCAGGAACTTGCCGAACACGTGCTCGATTGAGCCCCTCGGTATGCCAGGCCCGTTGTCTTGCGATATCAGCTCTATCCGGTCGCCCTTGAGTCGATTTATCTCCACTCTGATATCGGGCAGTATCCTCTCCTCCTCGCAAGCATCGAGGGAGTTGTCGACCGACTCCTTCACTGCCGTGATGATGGATCTCTGCAAGGAGTCGAAGCCTAGGAAGTGCTTGTTCTTCTCGAAAAATTCGCTTATCGCTATCTGCTTCTGTTTGCCGGTTGGTGGTTTTTCCTCACTCATTCGCAACCCTCCATCAGGTCCTCCCATACCCGAATGGCATGGGGCCTCTTGTGGATAGGAGACCCCGGACGGGGGACGCACTTAACCCTGTGCGAAAATGTCAGGATGCCAAGCCGAGATTTTCCCGACGAAGGCACTGGCCATTACTGTCAGGGGACTAGCGAGATACAGCTTGCCGGGCCCGGAGCGGCCCTGGTAGTTCCGGTTGATTGCTGAGATGGTCACCTGCTCAGCATCGTCACTAATCCCCGGACCAGCACCTATGCAGGCCCCGCACCCCGGGTCGATCAGCTTGACTCCGGCGCGCTCAAACATCTCGCTCCAGCCGTTCCTCTCCGACAGAGCCTTCACCGTCTTAGAGCCGAATTGGATGTAACATTCCACTCCCTCGGGGATTCTCACACCGGCATCGAGAGCCGCCTCGGTGACCTGAGCGTAGTATGCGAAGTCGTCGTCCTTTCCGGCGGTGCACGAGCCGGCGTAGGCGATGTCTATGCTGACTTCGCCGAGATCATCGATGTAAGCGCCGTTAGTCGGGTCGGAGGGTATTCCCTCGTCAGGGTTGCCGGGGTGCGCGACCATTGGACGAATCTGTGACAGGTCGATGGCGTGCACCCCACCGTGGTACTCCGCTCCCGCGTCGGGCAGGACGAAGGCACCACGCACCGCCTCTTCGCTCAATCCCGGTCTGCGCTTCAGCAGCCACTCCACCGTGCGTTCGTCGGGCTCGCATATCCCGGTCTTGGCGCTGCACTCGGTTGCCATGTTGCACAGCGTCGCCCTCTCGTCCATCGACAGACTGGCTAGTCCCGGGCCTCCGAACTCCATGCTCCTGTCGAGCGTCTCCGAGTTAGCGGCGTACTTCCACAGGATGTGCAGGATGACGTCCTTGGCTGTGCACCCGGGATCGAGAGCGCCCACCAGCTCAAAGCGAATGCTCTCCGGGACTTGCACGAAGGCGAACTGGTTGTGCACCAGATTCGCGTACTCGGTCGAGCCGACTCCATAGGCCAGGGCATTGGTCGCCCCACCCATGCAGGTATGCGAATCGGTGGCTTGGATGAAGTCCCCCACATCGATGAACTCCTCTCGAGCGACCTGATGGCAGATGCCCGGGCTGATGCCATCCTCGGCCGAGTAGTCTCGCACGCCCGTATGCTGTTGGAACACGTCCTGCATGTCACGCAGGGTCTGGATCTTCTCGGTGAAGCGCCCGTACCTCGGCACATCGGTGGCATACAGCAGATGGTCCTCGAAGACCGCATACTTCGAGGGGTTCGGAAGCGTGTAGTCGTCACCGTACTCCTCCTTGAGGAATTCGTGGACCTGCCCCGTCGTGAACTCGTGCGAGTACCCTCCGTCGACCTGCGAGAGCACTGCGTCTCCCGGTTTGACGTAGCGTGCAGAACCGTTCTTTCCGAGCAGCTTGTTTGAGACCATTTTCTCTACCATGGTCATCGGACGCGGCCCGGTGTTCAGCTCAGGTAGGCTAACTTCTCCGTCACCAAGCTTCCTAGCGAACGGCAGGATGCCACCGTTCTCGACAATCAGTCGGGTCACCGGGTCGTATTGCGAGGTGAACTCATTCAGAGAAATGCTCTCGCCTGCTTGCAGCCTCTCCAACATATCGTGGTCCCCCATCAACTGCCCGAGGTTGATGTTGTTGCGCTCGTGGATTGGCGCGAAGGACGCAGCGATGACGACCCTGATTCCAGACCAGCGCTCGCACTGAGCGGCAGTCTCACGACTCGATCCGGTACCCTTGCGATGCCCGGACACTATGACCTCGAACCCACCGTCCAGCAAGGCGTGAGGCTCGAACACGCGCCTGCCTTCGTGAACTAGGCCGGCGTAGGCATTCTCGGCTATGACTGCCGGCTCGTGGTCGAAGCAGACCCAAGCCGGAGTCATGACGTCGGTGTTGATATCGTCGAGCAGATCCTCAACACGGAGGTCCGTCATGCGCAGGTCGAGACCCTCGTAGAGTTGCCTACGAATCAGCTCGAGGTCCTTCGTGAGGAAGAGCACCCTCTTGCCCGGGGTCAGGGATATTCGCTGCGGGGGCCACTTCTCGGACAGGGTCACACCACCTTCTTCGATTGGTGTCAAGGTCGCGCTCTATTTCATCATTATCAATGCCGGTATTGCTCTCAACAGCCTTTCAGTAAAGCGGTTATCCCTGTTTTACATGAACTATTAATCTTAAATAAGATGGGCTGTCGGGATTTATTACCTTTGCGAGCAAAGGTGGAAGTGAGGGAATGGCAGACGATGGATATCTAGTGGAAGACACTGTGAAGTGCAGCGAGTGCGGTAGCAGGAACCTGAACAGGGATGAGACCAGAGGAGAGGTAGTCTGTGATGACTGCGGCTTGGTGCTGGAGGACAACGTAATCGACCAAGGCGCGGAGTGGCGCGTGTTCAGCCCCGAGCAGGGTGACCAGCGCGCGCGTACAGGAGCACCGATGACGGTGATGCTGCACGACAAGGGACTGTCCACCGACATCGACTGGCAGAACAAGGACTACTCCGGCAAGGCGATTTCGAGCCGCTACCGGAGCCAGTTCTACCGCATGAGGAAGTGGCAGAAGCGCTCTCGAGTCAGCAACGCCACCGAGCGAAACCTAGCAATGGCTCTGGCCGAGCTCGACCGCATGGCCAGCCGCCTGGACCTCCCGAAGTCGATTCGCGAATCGGCTGCTGTGAACTACAAGAAGGCCGTCGAGGCCAGACTCATCCGCGGACGCTCCATCGAGGGAGTGGCCGCGGCCAGTCTCTACGCAGCATGCAGGCAGTGCAACAACCCACGTACTCTCGACGAGATTGGGGAGGCCAGCAGGACCGGACGCAAGGAAATCGGTCGCACCTACCGGTTCATGGTGCGCGAACTCAAGATGAAGATCCCCCCGACCAAGCCGGAGGACTACATACCGAGATTCTGCTCCGGTCTGCACTTGGACGCCGAGGTCCAGTCCAAGGCGTACGAGCTGATTGCCGCCGCCCAGGAGAAAGAACTCACCAGCGGGCGCGGACCAACCGGAATCGCAGCCTCGATTATCTACATCGCTAGCGTTCTATGCGGCAAGCGCAGGACCCAGCGAGAGGTCGCCGAGGTCGCCGGCGTGACCGAGGTCACAATCAGGAACCGCTACAAGGAGCTGATTCAGAACCTCAACATCGAGTTGGAAATCTGAGCGCTGCTCACGAACAACCGGTGGTAGAGCCACAGGCATTGCACTTCAGACAGGTCCCGTTACGGACCATCTGGCTGCTGCCACAGTCATCGCAGATGTCACCCGTGAAACCCCTCTCGCGAGCAGCCTGCCTCGCGCGAGCCTCAGAATCCCTCTCCTGTATGGGTGCGACGGCCGCGTCCAAGGTCATCTGTACCTCCCTTTTCTCACCCTCTGTTCTCAAGACCCCTGTGTCGGTAATCTCTGGCTTGCTGATTGAGAACTGGGCGACGTCCTCGGCGGCTACGTGAGCTAGATCGTCCCTGCCGGCGTACTCGATAGCCAACTCCCTGAAGATCCAGTCGACCAGGCT
>JAKUUP010000012.1 GCA_022447095.1 Candidatus Thalassarchaeum betae | reverse complement strand
TCAATAACGATCGACGATGCGAAAGCAGGGCCTAACGAACCAATGTGCCTCATTTCTGGGGGCCATTGATAACAGAAAAGTTACCTCGGGGATAATTGAGTTGTCACCAGCAAGAGCACATATCGACCTGGTGGCTTGCTACTTCGATGTCGTCTCTTCCCAACCTCCCGGTGCAGCAGCTGGGAAGGGTGGGGTTGTTCGCCCATTAAAGGGGATCGTGAGATGGGTTTAGACCGTCGTGAGACAGGTTTGTTGCTTTGTGGTTGAGGCGTATCAGGTGCCTGATCGGAAGGGCCCTTTAGTACGAGAGGAACGAGGGCTCGGAGCCACTAGTTTACCAGTTGTCCGGCAGGGCAATGCTGGGTAGCCACGCTCTACGCGGATAAGAGCTGAAAGCATCTAAGCTCGAAGTCGCCCGAAAGACGAGGCACCTCAGGGGACTCGTAGAAGACGAGTTTGATAGACAGCGGGTGTAAGTACCGAGGTTCGCCGAGGTATTCAGCCCAGCTGCACTAACCCCCCGAGCATCCAATTAGATCTACAACACCAAGGCCCTTGTGGGCCTCTGTCCAACAGCGCATATCAATTCAAATTCGAAGGATGAGTTGTGCACGGCCATAGCGGAGGGGTTCTACCCGGTCCCATACCGAACCCGGAAGTCAAGCCCTCCTGCGTCGATTCCTGTACTGTGGCGCGAGAGCCCACGGGAACGTTCGTCGCTGTGCCACTCTCCTTCACCCCGAACCAATTACGATATTACTGGCGGAGCCATAGTTGAGGACAACTAGGTGGAAAGATGACGATAACAACTGGGGACATACTTGGTCACACGCAGGTCGGAGTCTACCTATCTGTGGTGGGCGACATCCTGTTTCATCCCCGCGCACTCGACGATGAGGTTGTAGAAGAGTTAGCATCCTCCTTCGACATGGAACTGCATCCGTTCCTCGTAGGCGGCTCGTCTTTGCTCGGTAGTCTTCTCCGGGGGAACAGCAGAGGCATCGCCGTCGCAGATATCGCCACTGAGGAGGAACTCGATGAACTCACGAGTTTCTGCGACGTAGTCGTGATGGAGAGCGGTGTCAACGCCGCTGGCAATCTGATAGAGTGCAACGAGCACGGGGCAGTAGTCAGTCCAGTCGTTCCTCAGAATGGCGTTGATCTGATTGGAGAGGTCTTGGGCGTCGATGCAATTCGCTGCAAGGTAGCAGGCCATGACACCGTAGGCAGCATGCTGGTCGCTAACGGTAAAGGAGCCCTCGCTCACCCGGATATCTCGAAAACTGAGGCCGAGGCCATCGAGGCCGCTATGAAGGTCCCGGTGATGGTTGGGACAGTGACCTTCGGCTCGCCTTACGTAGGTGCGGGGTGCGCAGCCAGTGACGCGCATGCTCTAGTGGGTTCTGGCTCGACGGGGCCTGAGTTGAACCGAATCGAAGACGCTCTTGGGCTAATCTAGGTGAAGCGACTGTAGTCGATATCAGCGTTTTTGTCGATGAGCGAAGTAACCGCTGGCATAGGGTACTTCAGTCCGGTTGCAGTGTTGAAAAGGACAACGGTGTCATCCTCATCAATCATGCCCCTCTCAAGAGATATCTTGCAAGCAGCTGCCGTTGCAGCGCCCTCTGGGCACATCAGCAACCCGTCTTCGTGCCCGATAGCTTCGACCATTCGGTGTATCTCATCGTCGCTGACTGCAATCGCGAATCCCCCGGACTCCCGGACGGCTCGGAGTATGAGGAAGTCTCCCAAAGCGGCAGGAACTCGGATTCCCGATGCATCGGTTTCAGCATCCTCCCAGAATTCAGCGAACTCTTTGCCCTCCTCCCAGGCCTTGACCATCGGGGCGCAGCCGGTGGACTGTACTGCGACCATTCGAGGTAGCTTGCAGTCTATCCAGCCCAATTCAGTCAATTCGGCGAAGGCCTTCCACATCCCAATAATTCCCGTGCCTCCACCCGTGGGGTAGAAGATGACATCCGGCAACTGCCATCCCATCTGCTCCGCCAGTTCGATTCCCATGGTCTTCTTTCCTTCGATTCTGTAAGGTTCCTTGAGGGTAGATACAGAGAACCAGTCAACTTCATCCAAACCCTCGGAGATAATTTGTCCGCACTCTCCGATGAGGCCGTTAATCAGGTGAGTGTCACCGCCTTGGGCCTTCGTCTCTTGCGTGTTGATCTCAGGCGTGTTGTCCGGGCACAGGACCGTGGTCCTGATGCCCGCCCTACTGGCATAGGCAGCGAGGGCGGAACCCGCATTCCCATTGGTTGGGACTGCTAGATGGCCGATGCCGAGTTGCTTGGCCATGGAGACCGCCAGAGCCAGCCCCCTAGCCTTGAACGATCCAGTTGGTAGCCGTGACTCATCCTTCACCAGTACCTTGCCCGGGACGGCGCCTAGGACGTGAGCCGATCGTTCGAGGCTTACTAGGGGCGTGACGACCTCACCTAATGAGACCCGGTTTACGGGTTCGCCTACTGGTAGCAAGGGCGAGTACCTCCAGAATCCCGGTTCGGTCGAAGACTCGACATCTTCTCTGCGAACCTCAGTACCCAGCCTACTGAGGTCGTACCTCACCAAAAGGGGCTTGCCCGCATCTGATATGGTGTGCAAACCATCCGCCTCGTAGCGCTGCCCGGTGTACGCGCATTCAAGATGGCTAACGTACGAGGCCATGCACCGACTGTTCGGAATGATTCGATGAACATACCGCAGTCAGATGGCAGTTGGGGCGACGTGATCATCGTCCTTGTTCTCTGACTTCCTGACCCTGTTCCACACCGAGGTCATCAGTTCATCGTGATGATCCTCGCAGTAGTGAAACCTCCGGTAAGCCTCTCTGAATGAATAGGCCTTGCTGCCCGTGGCGACTAGGAATCCTTCCGGCGAGAGGCGACTGATCTGAACTCCCCTCTCCTCACATTCTGAGTAGTCGCACTTCGACACGCATGTTCCTCTGAATCACCACTATTGAACTCTCTGAACAGCCCTCGCTCTACTCAGGTGGCTCAATCACCACCAGAGGGGTATTGGCTTCGACACTGTCTCCCGATTCGCAGTTCACCTCGACTACTTTCCCCGAGAGGGGCGCTTGAATCTCGTTTTGCATCTTCATCGCCTCAAGGATCATCAGTACATCGCCCTCTTCGACCTCGTCACCCACTGAGATGTCTAACGAGACGACCTTTCCGGGTATTGTTGAGGATATGATCCCGGAACGCTTCTTCTTGCTTCCACCACTGGCAGATCGTCTAGAAGGACCTGAAAGCGACTCTCCCGAGATTCGTATTGAGAAACTCCTCCCTCCGACCTCTACATTCCAGGCATCCCCATCCCTTTCAAGGTCGACTTCGAACTCTTCCCCATCGACGGTTACCTTGCGCTTCTCGCCCACTGGTTCACCTCGGAGTGCTTCTACGCGTGCGTGCGCGGAAGAGATTACGTCTACCTATCAGCACACGACGATGGTCGCGCGACCAGGAATCTCCTCCGTCGCGAGGTGCCGAGGGACTCAGGACCTCACCATTGGAAGATTCCAACAGCACAGCGACCACAGCAGCGGCCCGTAACTTCGCAACCCTGTCCGCTTTCCTGCCCATGCCTCTAACCTCATAGCGGGATGTTGCCGTGCTTGCGAGCAGGGCGAATCTCTTCTTTGTCCAGCAGGGCACCCAGCGCGCGAGTCAGGACGGCCCTGCTCCGGTGCGGCTGAATCACATCATCGAGGTACCCAAGAGCCGCGGCTCTGTACGGGTTGGCAAAAGTCTCCTCGTAGTCATCAACCAGTCTCTCTCGCTCTTGCTCAGGATTGCCAGCGGTCTGAATTCTCGTTCGATGGATGATCTGTACAGCCCCATCAGCACCCATGACCGCAAGCCGAGCAGTCGGCCAAGCGATGTTGTAGTCGCCTCTGATGTGCTTGGAGGACATGACATCGTAAGCCCCGCCGTAGGCCTTGCGAGTGATGACGGTGAGTTTGGGGACCGTAGCCTCGGCGTAGGCGTAGAGCAGTTTGGCACCGTGCCTGATGATGCCCCCCCACTCCTGGCTGGCTCCAGGGAGAAATCCCGGTACGTCGACGAAAGTCAGGATTGGTACGTTGAAGGCGTCGCAGAAGCGGATGAACCGAGCGGCCTTGACCGAGGCATCGATGTCGAGGCAACCGGCAAGTACCTTCGGCTGATTGGCCACGACTCCGACGGTGTGTCCGCCCAGTCGACCGAAGCCGACGACTATGTTGTTCGCGAAGTCTGCTTGAACTTCGAGGAAGGCGCCGTCGTCGAGCACCTCCTCAATGGCGGTGACGATATCGTAAGGGTGACTGGGATTCTCAGGTACTAGCGTGTCAAGAACATCACAGAGCCGGTCATGAGGATCAGAGGTCGGTCTGACCGGAGCCCTCTCCAGATTGTTGGAAGGCATTAGCCCTACTAATTCTCTGACGATTCCTATGGCGTCGTTGTCGTCGCTAGCGGTGAAGTGAGTCACACCAGAGCGGGTGGAGTGGGTCGAGGCACCTCCGAGGTCCTCAAAGGTCACCTCCTCGTTGGTCACCGTCTTGATAACTTCCGGACCAGTGATGAACATGTGAGCGGTCTGGTCGACCATGACAACAAAATCGGTGATAGCCGGCGAGTAGACAGCTCCACCAGCACAGGGTCCCATGATTACTGAAATCTGCGGGATGACCCCGCTGGCTCTGACGTTTCTGAAGAATATCTCAGCGTAGGAGCCGAGGCTGGCCACACCCTCCTGTATTCGGGCCCCGCCGCTGTCATTCATGCCGATGACCGGCGCACCGGTCTTCAGCGCCATGTCGAGAATCTTACAAATCTTGAGTCCGTGCATCTCACCTAGGGAGCCGCCGTAGACCGTGAAGTCCTGAGCAAAGCAGTACACCGTTCTCCCATCTATCGTGCCATGCCCGCAGACTACTCCGTCTCCGGGAATCACATTACGATCCATGTCGAAATCACGGCATCTGTGCTCGACTAGTGTGTCGACTTCCATGAACGAATCTTCATCGAGGAGTCGCTCGACTCTCTCTCTCGCGGTCATCTTCCCCTTGGCATGCTGCGCGGTGACCCGAGCTTGGCCACCACCCGTCTCCGCCTGCGTCTTTCTCCGTCGGAGATCCTCGATACGGTCATCCACGCCTGCCATAATACATCGTGTGTTCGCAAAACCCCGCCAATGAGCATTCCCCAAGGGAATGCTTGCTCTTTTCACGCCTCATCGGTTGCTTGAAGGGTCCCCGCTAACTCGACTGCTTCGATGGGAATGCGCATAGTAATGGCCAAACCCGGACTAGATGGGCACGACAGAGGCGCTAAAGTAATCGCTAGGGCGCTCAGGGACGGCGGGCATGAAGTCGTGTACACCGGACTGCGCAAGACCCCCGAAGAAATCGTTAGAATCGTGATGGACGAAGACGCCGCCGCACTGGGCCTATCTACACTATCAGGCGCCCACGACGTCCTCTTGCCAGCCATCTGTGAGGGGCTCAGGCAAGAGGGCCTCACTGAAGTCGTCGTCTTCGCCGGAGGAATCATTCCCAATGGGGATCACGAATCACTGCATGAGGATGGAGTCAGGGCAATTTTCGGCCCCGGCACCCGGACTAGTGAGATTCTGGACTTCCTAGAGGCCGCCAGACAGCGAATCGAGGGCGGCAAGCCCGTGGGCGTGGGCGAGAACTCGGGATGGCGATGGGAGTGATTCCCGCCGATCTCCTTGACTCAGCACTGGCCGGCAATCGCAGGGACTTAGCGAGGATGCTGACATTGATAGAGAACGGAGGGGTGTTCGACATCCCGGAGCAATCCCCCTGGACTCTCGGTGTCACAGGCCCACCAGGGGTCGGCAAGTCGACCCTGATAGGGAGACTGATTTCTAATTGGGCCGACAGGGGAGAGAGAGTCGCCGTCCTCGCTGTCGACCCGTCTTCTCCGCGTAGCGGTGGTGCGCTACTAGCCGATAGAATGAGGATGAGCACAGCCGACTCCAACGATTCAGTCTTCGTACGTTCTCTAGCGACTAGGAACCATCCAGGAGGACTGGTCTCGTGCTTATCTCCAATGATTGATGCTCTGGCAGCATGTGGCTGGAGCCGCATAGTCATCGAGACGGTAGGAGCGGGTCAAGCCGAGATAAGAGTCGTGGCGTTCGCTGACCGCATCTTACTGGTCGATGGCCCCGACAGAGGGGACATCGTCCAAGCAGAGAAGGCCGGAATAATGGAGTTGGCCGATATCGTGGCAATCAACAAGTCAGATATCCCTAATTCCCAGCAGGCCGCAGACTCGGTTCGGGCGGCGCTTGAGGTAGGTGGTGATTCCAGCGTCACTGTCCACTTGGTCTCTGCTCATGACGGGAGTGGAATCATTGAGTTGCTCGATACCATCGAATCATGTCCAGCCTCAGGTGCCAGAGACCGTCTGAGGGTTCGTGAGCGTCTTCTTTCGGCATGGGACTCCCGCTTGCTCGCACACCCGCGGCTAAACGAGGTAATCGACGCTCTAGAAACCGGAAGTATAACGCTCGATGAGGCCGTCGAAATCGTCGGATTGAGTGAGGATTAGGGGCAGTTGAGCGCATGGATGTACCAAAGACACAGTTCGACATCGACCATGTCGAGCACTCAGTAGGTGGCTTCGGAGGGCATGCTTTCAGACGTATAACGCACGTATCTATGGCGCTGATTCCGGTAATCTACTATTCCAAAGGGGATGAAATCGCTGATTACTTCTCAGTCACCCTCCCTGAGCTCGTCAGTTACGTCTTCTTCGCAATCATGGCAATCGAAATCGTCAGGCTGAGGTTCGGAATCGTGATAGTGGGGCAGAGAGAGTATGAGTCCAAGCAGATATCCGCCCTCGCATGGGGGGCCTTCGCCGTATGCCTCGCACTGTTGGTAACCGGAATGGAGCCCTTAAGCTCCGGCAAGGGCTTCGAGGCAGGTATCTACGGATTTCCCCTGATCTTCGGACTGACCTTCGTCGACCCCATCATGGGCGAGATAAAGCGTATCAAGCGCGACATGAAGGTGGCAATCGCTGTAGGAATGGTGACGTCCTACATTGTCTGGATAGGGTGCAGTCTTTGGCTGGGGACTCCAATGTGGGTCTGCATACTGCTTGCTCCGCTGACTGTCCTCGGCGAGTTACCTCCAGTGAAGTACATCGACGACAACGCTACGATGATTCTTTTCCCGCTCTCCGGGCTTCTGCTGCTGAGCCCGTTCCTCTGAAGGCAACACCCCGTCATCTTTACAATCCGGCTTCATGTGGACGGGTCGGTAACATGGCGGATGAGGGAAGTTCTGGCGACATAGTGGAATCCAATCTTTCGCAAAACGTCTACGTCCTGATATGGACCATCGCCTCACTGGTGTCCTTCGCGATATTCGTTGTATACTTCTGATTGCCCATCCATCAGGATAATGGGCAGCCGGTTTCACGCCCCTCTGTGTGCGGAATAGCAGGTATGCTAGGGCATGCTGATCAGAACACGGCGTCATCGATGTCGTCGTGCTTGAGTCATCGTGGTCCCGACGGTTCGGGCGGCTTCTGTGAGCAGTTTGAGGGCGGCGGCGTGGCGTTTGGCCACGCTAGACTTTCCATCGTCGATATCGCAGGCTCTTCCCAGCCGATAGGCTCTGATCACGGTGCGGTCCTCATACAAAACGGAGAGATTTACAACCAAGTGAGACTCCGTTCACAGAACGCAGCCTACCCTTGGAGGACTTCGGGCGACAGTGAGACCATACTGGCCATGCACCGCTCAGCAACAAGAACACTAGGCGACTCTCCCGATAACCCCGCCGAGGCCCACGTCGAGTGGCTCTCACAACTGGATGGAATCTGGGGTTTCTCCCTGTGGGACCCATCTCGGCGTGAGTTGATCCTCAGCAGAGACCCCATGGGAGTCAAGCCACTAGTGCGCACCTTACTACCTGATGGCACACTCCTATTTGCCTCAGAAGTCAAGGCTTTCAGAGCTCATCCAGACTTCAGACTTGAACCTGATTTGGACGCTCTCGCAGTCCGACTAGCATATGAGTACCCTCTAGACAGGACGACGCTGTTCAAGGGCGTCACGCAAGTTTCTCAGGGTACGATCGAAACATGGTCCCTCGATGCACAGGGCCGGGCCTCTCTCACTGGAGTCGCCAGATATTCGCGGGACACCATCGCCCCCGAGAAGGAATGGGATCCAGCGAGTCAGGCATTGACACTTCTGGATAGTTTCCGCTCCGGACTCGAGGACCGTCTGATGTCGGACGTTCCTGTGGGAATAGTCCTTTCAGGAGGGTTGGATTCTAGCATGGTCGCTGCTCTGGCTCATCAGGCGGCAGAGAGCACCGGAAAACCGGTTCCGGAATGCTGGACTGTGGCCGGTAGTGAGGACAACCCTGACTTCAGGGCTGCCGAACTGGTCGCCCAGCACCATGAGCTGAACCATCATACTAGGATAATGCCTGAGGACGCCTTTTGGACGAATTTACCTCAATTCGCGTGGTCCGGCGAGGACCTCGATATCACCGTGCTATTCTGGCAGACCCTATTTGAGGAGATGTCCCAGCACGTAACAGTAGGACTTTGCGGGCAGGGCGCGGACGAGTTGCACGCAGGGTACTCTCGCTATCGTAATCTGCCAAGTCATGCCAGATTGATAACAGACAGGCTCTCATTGGCTCGAGGTCTAGATCCATCAAATCTTGAACACGGCCCCGGCCAGCCTTGGCAGGACACAGCCATCACCCCGCACTCACATTTCGCGGACCTGACTTCAGCCTTGCAGTTCGAAATCGATCGAGGGCAACTCTCAAACTTCCAACTCAGACTAGCAGACAGACACAGCATGGCCTATGGGCTCGAAGTCCGAGTACCGTTCCTGAGTTCACAGCACAGGGCCGAGTCCAACAGGCTACCGATGGACTGGAAACTATCCGCGGATTCGGAGAAGATGGCGCTGCGCGAGGCCGCGGCACTCACCAATCTCCCCAGAGAGATAGTCCAACGACCTAAATTGCCGGCGGGAACCGCGACAGCGCCCGCGCTTGTAGGCTCTCTGATAGACGAGTTGACTCCCCATGCCCTTGAGTGGGCGAACGACTACGGCGGACTTTCAGATCAACTAAGGAGGCAGCCTGAAATGGCAATAGGAATGCGGCTGTTCCACGCCATCCACTTCACCGATGACCCGCAGTCGAGAGCATCGAAGCCTTTGATGGAACTTCTGGATGATGTCGGTGACTGGCCTGCTTGACTATATGATCAGCCGCTGCTCAGAATCGAATCTGTTACCTTCGTGGTCGAGCAGCCACATCTTGCTGACCCTCCCTCCACAGCCGCTGTAGTCACCCACTCCGCCATCGCTGCGTACGACTCGGTGGCAAGGCACCACTAGTGCCCACGGGTTGCCTGCCATCACCGAGCCGACAGCTCTGCTGGCACCGCTTGAGCCGGATGCGGACGCCAAACCTCCGTACGAGACAACCCTTCCAAATGGGGCGATTTCAGATAGGGTTCCGAGCACCCTGTCCTGGAATGCAGTGAGTCCGGAACGGTCAAGTTTCGGAGGAGGGGCAAAACGTTGTTCGAAGAACGCCCCGACCCACACCCTCGTGTCTTCGATGTGATTCTTCCCGGTCATGCAATCGTTCTCCTGGGCATCGCTCCAGCCAAGGCTGGTCAGCCCCCTTTCACTTGCGACGGCTACCATTCTTCCGAGAGGAGTTCCAATCGCCCCGATGGAATGCACATTCACCGCTGCTCTTCAGAGTTCATGGATGATTCGGCAGAATAGTCTTCCGCAAATTCTTCGAGATCCTCCATACCAACTATCTCGTAGTTAGAGGGGAACAAGGCAACGACCACGCCGGCGACGATACAGGCGAGTCCGAACCAGAACGATTGTTGGACCACCATCAGCTCAAGTCCGATGACGAACAGCACTAAGCCACCTAGGTTCGACACCCATACTAGTGTCTTGAACGTCGAAAGGGAGACTCCGCTGGATCGCTTGCTCCTCTTCGGCCCGAACTCGGCGCCAAACCTGATGGGCTCCTCTTCATCCATGATAACGCCTATCTGTCAATCATGATTATCGCATCGGTGGGACATCCTAGGGCGCATAGCCTGCAACCGGTGCACTCGTCACGGAGTATCTTCGCCTTCCTGTTCACCTCGACATCCATGATGGGGCTAGCCATTGGTGTATCGTAGAGTTCGATGGCGTCGTCGTCACACACTATTGTGCATTGGTCACAACCTATGCACAATTCCTCTTTGACCCATGCAACAGCATCTTCCCCTCCTTTGAGTTTAGCCTCCTCTTCGGCGCGCATCGCATTGAGGAGCTTCCTGATGCGGCTCTGCTCGGCGGCGCGCCGTGCAAGCAGGTCGGGTATCTCAGTCACGATTCCCACCAAGGCCCATCCATTCTCAATGTATGCTTCCTGCCGTCACTTTATGCAGGGCGCTCGTAACTACTGCCTAGAATTCACTTGGCGGGCTAGGAAACTGACAACGTCGAGAATCTCGAAATCGTGTCGAGGATCACCCTCGAACTTCAGGCATTCGAAGTGTGCAACGCACTTCGGACAGGTGGTAAGCATGATGTCGGCACCAGTGGCATTTACTTCGTCGAAACGCTGCAGACGCAGGCCCCTGCTGTTCTCGTTGCAGGCCATCATACTGGAGACGCCACAGCACAACGCATCCTCGCCATGGTGCTCCATCTCCACCAGATTGACGCCGTCAACAGCCTGCACGAGGTCGCGTGGCTTGTCATAGAGGTTCATCTGCCTACCGAGCCTGCAGGGATCGTGATAGGTAACGGTGACATCATCATCGGTTGCTAGTTCCATGTCGAAACCCTTCTCGACAAGATACTCGGTAGTGTGCATAACCTTCATGTCGTCCAATTCGTAATCCAGAGCGAAGGTACGGAAGCACTCAGCACAGGAGGTAACGAGAGTGTCTATACCGCTGTCTCCAAGCTTCTTCTGGTTGTACGCCTTGAGTTTCTCGAATACCTCAGACAGTCCTTGCCACTTCTGGTCGTGGCCGCAGCACTTGAGGAAGTCACGGCCGAGGTAGGTGACATCCTCGTTCATCTCCTCGAACAGAGTGAAGGCCGCGGTCGTGGTCTCGCCGAGGTCCATCGTGCCCTCGTTGACATGGCTGAAGATCATCTCCTGATCAATGTAGTCTACGCAACCCGGGTAGTACCCGACATTGGAGTCTAGAGGGTAGTCCTCAACTGAGATGAATGCCTCGTCGGCATCCTCCTCTGCCTCGGCCGCGAGAAGAGCCTGTAGCAGAGTGTGAGGTATCTCCGCAGCGGGCGGACCTCCGACGATTAAGTTGCGTCGGATGTCGACGTACGAGTCGTAGTCGACCAACTGCGGGCAGGCGTTGGTGCAGGCGGTGCAAGTGAGGCAGGAGTACAGAGGGACACCGTCGTCCTCGTTGTTCCAAGTGTTGTAGATGATATTCAGTTTGTCTCCAGCGGTGAACAGGCGGACCGGGCAGGCATCATCGCACAAGTCGCATCCGTAGCACTTGTTCATCTCCCACTCGTAACCTCGAGCCATGCTCCGCATGACTAGGAAGACGATAGCGCCTACTCCGAGGCACGGTATGAAGAGCGTGTAGATTAGTTTGGCATCCAATGTTTTCGGGTTTTTGTGATAAGTTGGATTCTCGACCGAGAGCACCACCAACTCCTCTAGGCTCAGGCCGGATTCCGAACGAATCAATGCAGTGCCGTCTTCAGCCAGTATAAGTGGCTGGTAAGCAACAGCAGAGAAGTCCGTGATCATTGAAACAGAGTCGTCAGCACCATCCGATGAGGCTGAAAAACTCACAGTGTAACTGGCACCCGATCGCAGGTATAGGGTGGTGGATTGGCAAACACCACCCTCATTCTGCCACAGTATGCTTCCTGAGGAGTCGGTGAGTGAGATGCTCTGAGTGTGAGTGCCTGCCCCCCTAACCGTGGTTCTGAAGTTGCACCCAACATCTGCAGGGACACTTGAGACACCTAGGTCCTCTACCTCGAAAGTCCTGCTCTCGCTGACCGTCAACAAAGAACCATCAGCGTTTCCAACATAGGTGATTTCCATTGCCCCGTAATTCCTTCCGGTTTCGGAATCAGCGTGTCCATTATCACCAGCGAAGTCAATCAGGACGGTTCTGGTAGGCTGGTAGAGCCCCCAATTTACCCAATTCGCAGCAGCTATCAGGCACCAGTCATCCGTATCTTCGTCATTACCCAAATCATCCCACGCGGCTTGCCCCATGGTCTCGGAGTATGGCAGGCAATCGTCCTCCCATTCTGCCCAGACATTTCCTTTGCCGTGGTGCACAAGCGTGTCCGAGGGTTGCCCTCTCATGGCATCCAATTCAGAGACATCATCCATCGCGCCTAGTCCGCCGTAGTCCCAGAAACCGTCGTCGTAGATAGGCCACGTGACCACAGAAATCAGAACCGCAGCAATCAAAGAACCAATCGCAATCTGTCTTCCCATAACAGGATTGAGCCTCGCTCCAATGGAATTGAGGGTGAACCACCTAACGCCGAAGTAGATTACGGCGAAGACGAAGATGCCAGTCAGAACCCAGGGTATGGCGTTGAACACTTCTGCCGTCCACGGGGCCTGCCTCCCGCAGAAAAGAGCGCCGTGTGAATTGATCCAGCAGTAGTTGCTCAGGTCCTTGGAGTACAGTTCAAGGAAGATGTTGATCGAGAAAACCGAGATGAACCAGACGTGGGCCAGATAGACCGCGCCCGCGGTGGCGAACCACGGGTCCTCAACACCACGCTTCTCCCTCCCTCCGAGGAACGGTGGCAGAGCGAGAATGCCTACGGGAAAACCGGTCAGGAAGGCGCCCCACCAACCGGCATTCCACGCTATCACGGGCGTACCGAAGAAGGCCCCTATAGGTCCAGCTGGGATCACGTACTGAGGGAGGTACTCGCCCCATCTCAGATACCCATAGGAGAACAGCACGTACCAATCAGGGAAGACGAAGCCCGCTTGGGCGAACGGATCTGCCGCGCTGTGCAGTGGAGGAGGTATTATCCACGAGTAGAACGCGATGACGGCCATCATCGCAGCCAGTATGATACTGTCACGAAGCACCTCAGTGGGCCAGAAAGAGTGTCCGACGAACACCCTTTTCCTTTCTTCGTCAGCCTCGAGCAACTGGTCCCTCTCGCTGATGTAGGTGTCAGCAATCCTCCCGAACTTGTCTATCATTCCCATCTCATTACCTCCTCAATGCGGCTCCGCTATGCCCTGAACCCAGACTATGAACAGATGGGCGAGAATCAGCGCTGTCACAATCACAGGCAGGATGAACACATGAAGGAAGTACATTCTGACGACCGTCTGCGCAGATAGAGTCGTGCCGGCGAACATGGCTTTGGCCACCCAACCCCCAATCAGCGGAGTCGAGTTGGCCATGTTGATGCCAATGGTAGCCGCGCCGAATGCGAGACTGTCCCAAGGAAGCAAGTAACCAGAATAGCCGAAGAAGATGGTGAAGAACATCAAGGCGACCCCTATTAGCCAGTTCAACTCCCGGGGGTTGCGGTAGGCTCCGGTGAAGTATACTCTACACATATGCAGGAACACCGATGCCACCATGAAGTGAGTACCCCAGTGGTGAATAGACCTCATGATGTAACCGAATGGTAACTCGACCATGATGAATTCCATACTCAGGTAGGCCGGCGAAGGGGTGCCGTCGCCCCCCGGGACATAGTAGAGTCCGAGAATCGTTCCCGATATCACTAGGATGACAAACGCGAGGAACGAAATGCCACCGAGGCAGTACAGAGGGTACCAGTACCAGATTATCCGCAGTTTGTACTTCTCTGCGTGGGTCAGGGGCATCTGCCTGTGCATGTGGTGGTAGGAGTCTCTACTCATACCCCAGTAGTCTTGGATCCTGAACCGCGTGTCTAGCCACGAGAAGGCCCAGAGAAAAGCCTTCTCGGCGAGGCCCATACTGCCAGCACTGCTTTCCACTGCACGCAGGATATCAGTTCTAGGCATGTCATCTCTCTCCTTACGAAGTGTGAATGCGACTATGACGACCACAATCGCGATGAACAGCCACAGGAACCAGAATTGAATCATCTTACCACCCTACGCACAATACGTGTACCAGTCCTTGAAGTCGTCCATAGCCTCAATGATATCCCCTTTCACTTCAAAGGGAATTAGAGGCATCCCGACCGGAGTGGGGCCTCCAGTACGTCTAATCCCGATATAGTCGAACTCAGTCCCATCTGTTCTGTTCCGGTTCCTGTTCTTCTCAATCACAGTCGGGTCGTACCGACTCGAGTGGCAGATACAGAACAGTTTGTTCCCTCCTGCATCGACCCCTCCTGGAAACCATTGGTCACTGGTGAAGTCGTTGGCAACCAGTTGCCACCCCGGTATACAACAAAGGTGTGGACATCTGGAGAATATGATAATCATGTTGTCGTGAATCGACAGTAGTTCGTAAGCCGGATCCTCATCCACATCATATCCTGAGCCGATGTAGGCCCCGCTCTCGTTGTATCCGTCCATGAACTGGAAGCGAGGCTTGTTCTCGACTAGGGGGGCCTGTGCGTTCTCGGTGTGAGGGACGTACATGACATTCACAGGCAGCCCCGACCAAACACCAGAGGCGCCCGACATTCCGGTCGAAGAGGAAGCAGCCTCGTCGACGAAGGACTGGAATGACATAGGCTCTAGATGCTTGTCTCCGTACCATGCCGTGTCCTCAGCACCGCTAGGGACCCAGAAACGGACAGATGTGTCCCCTCCGTCGGCATCGGATTGACCCATCAGCAGGGAGGCGAATCCAACGGCCCCCAGACTGGCCATGGTGATGACTCCAGCGGCAGTGTTGAACGAGTGCCGCATGAATTCCCTGCGGTCTATCAACTTGGGCGATTCACCAAGCTCTTCCTCAGCACCCGGAACGGGACGAAGTCGAAATCTCCTTGCCATTTTTACACCTCGTAATCCTTCCATCCTTCAGGGTCGTTTGGAGTGATGTATTTGTTACCACGATGCTTGACAATTACTACATCGGGCAAGACGTACTTGAGGTACACTATCCCGAGTATGATTACGGTCAGTAAGGTCATCCCCATGCTGAACGACAGGATTTGCTGATCCCATCCATTGAACAGGCCATAGGTCAGGGAGCCGGCCCAGAAGAGAGTCCACAGGACCCCCCATAAGGCGAGAAGAATCACGAGTATCGATTCGCCAGATGGCGAAATTGTAGCTCTGACTACCGTGCCTGGATGAGGGTGGTTGAACACCCCGTGGTCCAAGGCCGCATTGTATGCATCCTCTGAGAGGCTGACTTCCTCAAGCGCAGCGCGAGCATCGTCTAGACTGACCTCTCCGGACTTGACCTGCTTGAGTAGCCTCATCACTATATCATCCTTCAAAGTTGATCACCTCTGCGGAGGTGCTTGATTCGCAGTTTCAGCAGGTTACTGCGTCCAGAGTAGTGACGAGAGAAGCCGTAGCGTAGGAAGAGTCCGCAGAATAACAGCACGATCATGACTGCGGCGAAGCCGAGCAGACCCAGCCAATGGGCCAAGAGGCCTGCCCCCATTTCGTGGATATCGACTCCGTGGCCGATAGGGGCCGGCGGCTCGATATCTCCGTCTCCTGAGAATATGACTCTAGTCCTGCCGTTGTCGTCTCCCTCGTCTATCGATACGGAAAGCCTGTTCCACCTGTCGAGGTCAGAGGGCGCCAGATCACCGTTGACCGAGTTTCCGACAAGCCAGAAGGTCACTTCCTCCTCACCCGCTGAGGGAGCCGTCCAAGCGATGAGCCATGACCTGTCCTCCGTCTTCGAGCCAGCATTTGTGTGAGTCAAAGTCGTTTGGTCACCCTCCCAGTTCTGAACTAGGTCACCGAAATCGTCTCCGGCTGCCAGAGTGCCAGCGCTGACAAGCATGGAGAATCCTCCGGTATTGGAAGCAGCATCGATTTCGGGTCCTCCGATGAGTTGAATCATCAGTGGATATTCAATCCCTGCTTCGTAGTGGTAAGGTAGCCCGTCTATGAGGACCGTGACCGAATTGTCAGGCAATTCGCTGTGGCAGGTGCATCCGGACAAGGGAACTTCCCCTTTCTCATCAGCATCACCTCCGATACCAGTTGGCCACCCTTGAGCACCGCCCGCTGCGAACAGCGCAATTACTCCTAACACGAGTAGTCTTTTTGAGTATACACTTACCCTGCTCACACTAACACCTAAGGGAACATGTCTACCCACCTTGAATAGGGATATTAACGTTCCAGTTTGGCCCTTTCGAGAGGCTCCGATGAGACACCCCTAATGATCCTCATTATAAAATCGAGAAACCTCAAACGGGACCCTGCTCAGGCGCACTTATGACGGGCCCGAACTGGCGCAACGTGTACCGGCTCTCAGATGAGCAGTTGGCACAGCTTGAACAGGCCGAGCAGTACATGGAAATGCTTGACATCAGTAATGCTGAAACGATACTGATGACATTGCTGGAACGAGATCCTGATTGCGTTCCGGTTTTGAACAACCTAGGGCACATGCATGGCCGCTATTTGTCTGATTTTGAGAAGGCGGTAGAGTACTACGACAGAGTGCTGGAGATCGAGCCCGACAATGCTTGGGCACGTGACGAGAGGCGGCGATATCAACGATATATCACCTATGACTGAAGCACATTCTAAACGGCCCCTGCTGCGAGAGGAGTTTCATGGACGAAGGAGCCATACTGATAGCGGGTGTCGGAGGCATCGGTTGCGCATGGGCCGAGAGAGCCCATTCTACGTGTCAGGATCTCTCGGACCTATTGCTAATCGATGCTGACGAGAACTCGTTCGCAGGAGCTCCTACTGCCCACTGTCTTCATCTTGACGCAGGCGGCGACGGCAGGGGTACGGCTGCCCTTCCTGCACTGGCTGCTCATCGCCTCAGGGATGGCTTGAACTCGATTAATCCACTTCTTGAGCAAGCCGAACTAATCATCATCATGACTGGTTTGGGAGGGGGGATGGGCTCCGGCGCATCAGCCGAGCTCGCTACCCTCTCGAAGGAAGCCGAATGCCTTGTCCTCACTATTGCCGGTCTGCCCTTCGCAGAGCAGCCCCTTAGGTCATCGATTGCCGAGGCCGCTATGCCAGCGTTGGAGGATAACTCACACGTGTGCATCAGGGTGAGCATGGAGAGACTTGCTTGGCAGGCTCGCTACAGAGAGGCCGATTGGAGGACCGGCTCCGGTTGGATAGAAGAGCTCATCGAAGGTCTGGTGACAACCCTCGCGAAGGTCGGCAAAATCAACCTAGACCTTATGGACTTGAGGACAGTAATCAACAGGCCCGGAAACGCCACCCTGATAGTAGGAACTGGAACTACGGAGAAACCCGAGCAGGTGGTCAGTAAGGCAACTAGGTCACCCCTCTCGGAACTCAGTATCGACGGCGCCAAGGGATGTATGATTCAAGTCGAAGGAGGACCTGACATGACGCTGGCGCACCTGAATGAGGTGACCGATGCTTTCGTATCGACCCTAGACCCCGACTGTCAGGTGATTTTAGGTGCGAGGGCGAGTGATGAGATGGTGGGCAGAATCAGACTGGTTGCCGTGGTCAGTGGAATCTATTCAGGCCAAGTCGATTAAGGCAAACCCCCTCCTGAGGCCGTGCCGAGATTGAACAAGACGGCCAGAGGCAAGCGCCGCTGGGTAGGTTTAACCCTCGCCTCAGAGGCTGCTTCACGCAGTGATTGTGAGGGCATCCTTGGAGAGTTGCTCAGAGGAATTGAGTGGAAGTTATACGATCTCGTTATCGAAGAAGACGGCTTGATCAAGGCAATAGTCAGAGTCAAATTGTCCGATTTGAAAGAGGCAAACGGTCGTCTGAACTCTCATGAGTTCTGTGAGACCGTCACGACTTCGGGAAAAATCAGACTTGTTCGCGGACGCCTCGGAATCTCCCGGCCCCCAAGCAGAAGCTGAATTAGGCCACCCAACTCAGGGACCTCATCTCATCAACGACCTCCACCCCAGATTCAGAATACAGTATCAGGTGACCAGCTTCCGTCAGGCCCACCGGTCGTACCGACGAGCCCGACCTAGAGACGTGAGTCCCAAGGGACAGCGATTCTGACAGCCCTTTCCAAGAGATTTGCAACAACTCCTCGCGGGTGATAGGTGAGACGGAAGGACGTTCCTCGAAAAGTGAGGCCACAGCGGCGTCCACCATTTCGAAGACCTCCGAGGCTCTAGAAGGGCCAATGACATCCTCCCACCCGGCGATACCGATTCCATCCAATGAGCCGCCTTTCCTGTTCAAGCCGATTCCTACTTTGATCCTAGGTTCCTCGGTCCCTCCTTCGAGCAATACTCCTCCGAGTTTCGCACCGTCTTTGGTCAGGATGTCATTCGGCCACTTCACATTGCACCGGAGTGCATGGGACACGACTGCCCCTATTGCAGTCTGGGTCAGTCCCGGTGAACATTCTTCCACCACGTTGGATGGTATCAACCAGGTGCAAGCCAGATCGCCGCTATTGGATTGCCAGGGGCTGCCCCTCCTGCCCCTGCCCGATTTCTGGGAGAGGCACAGGACCCTCTGCCAACCAGGTTCCGATATCTTTCCGGCTTCGTCCATAGTCGACCCACATTCCTCAACCACTACAGGGGGAGTTCCGGACCCCGGTCTCCAGTAGGCTATTACTTCGAGACCCTCGTCAGCTATCCTTGAGCTAGCGAGGAGTCTTGAAGACCACCCTTCAGACTTCCAACTCTCGGGGCTACTTGGACTCAGGGGATCGGTTCTGTGCAGCATCACAACGAGACAATCACTCCTGACTTTGGCAGAACCCAGTTCACCAAGTAACAGATCAGACCAACCTCCCTCAGCGAGGTCACTCAACGATGCTTCTTCGATAGCCTCGAGCACCGGCTCTCCGTCTCTGGGGGGGCTCAGATAGGGGAGGTTCCAGACTATCAGAGAAGAGTCTTCTGGGATTGACCAACCATCCTCACCCGGTCCGCCTTCACTAACGTTGATGAGATTGGATAATCCAGCCCTGCTGGAATTGCCCATGGTAGCCGCCACTGCGAACGGGTTGATGTCGCAAGCCTCTACTTCCCACCCCAGCGTGGCCAATAGGAGGGAGATTGCACCAGACCCGCAACCAATCTCCGTAGCCAGGCCACCATGCCGCGTTAATCCGAGCAGGGCCCCGGCCAATAGGTCCGTGTCCTCACGCGGAGGGTAGACAGTGTGAGGGACATCCAATTCCCATGAACCAACGCCCTTGACTTTGAACGCAGAAATGATTGAATCGGAGCCGACTTCCTTCAGGCGTTCGCCCTCCACTCCCGACATATGGCATTAGGCACCGGTGGGATTCTGAAAACCTTTATTCGTGAATGCCCGGGATGAATCACTTGTCGCCTCGGCCCCCCGGGGTGAATGTGGCCCAGCGTAGCCGACGGGTTGGCCAAACCGAAACATTTTTCAAGACCCCCCCAGTCCGACAAGAGCCCAGCACTTGCTATGGGCCTGTAGCTTAGTCAGGTAGAGCGCCGGGCTTTTAACCCGGTGGCCGTGGGTTCGAATCCCATCAGGCCCGCCTGACCAGCTCCTCAGGCCCACGGTTTTTGCCGGGTAGGGGGGCGCATATGGCAGTCAAAAGTTCCACGAAAAAGCGTCTGATGGAACTCGGAATCTCCGAGAAACACGCCCACAGGCTTGCCGATGATGCTAACATGGACGCCATCAAGCGGATGACGGTCGACCAAGTCTCCAAGAAACTCGAACTTGAGACTGGCGACACTGATCTTGAGAATGTGATGGCCGTTATCAGGGAGCAGATGGCTTCCCGCAAGAGGAGCCGTACCGGCAGAATCACCATCTCTCGCAAAGCTCTTTTGGATGCTGATATCCCGACCGGAGATGACCGCTTCAACGTCCTCAACCACATCCTCGTCCCACACCATGAACTAGTACCTATAGAGGAGGAGCAACAGGCTCTGGCTCCATGGGGATTACTACATGATCAACCTGATGGAAGTACCCGTTTGGCAAGGGAGTTGCTACCGAAGATTCTGATCACTGACCCTGCAGTCCAGGCCATTAAGGAGGCAGAGGAGACAGAGGATGACGAACTCCCGGCTGGATGGCTTACAAACAGAGTAATACGCGTAGTCCGTCATAGCCGCTCAGCCGGCTCAAGCACCGCTTACAGGCTGATTGTAGAGACCACCTGAGGTGAAAAGATGAAAGAGATAGTTCAGAGTTATTTCAAGCAGAGAAGCCTCGTCAACCACCAGTTGATGTCCTACAATGACTGTATCCCTGCAGGGGATGGTCGACTCAGCAGGATGGAGAAAATAGTGCGCAGCATCCGTATAGGAACTGACGAACCAGTCGAAGATCTCCCAGGGGGGGGAGATGCGGGTGGATGCATCAAACTCGACGTTTTGGATAAGGAGATTATAGTCCGCCTGAAGAACATCAAACTTGGTAGACCCACTATTCGCGAGGCCAACGGAGCAGAGCATCCAGCTACACCATTGGAGTGTCGCATTCGCAAACTGACATACTTCTCGCCAGTGTACCTAGATTTCCGAATCTACCGCGACGACATACCTCCGGATACACCCGACGGGGACCTCGGATACATCCAGGAGGAGGGCGTTCATATCGGCAACCTGCCGATTATGGTCCGCTCCGCTAGGTGCAACGTGCACGCTGACCATATCGATGAGAACAGAAAACTCTCCCCTCAGACCTCGGTCGAGGATGCCGAACACCTAACGCAACTACTGCGTAAATTCGGCGAGGATCCGCTGGACCCCGGCGGCTATTTCATCATCAACGGTACTGAGCGAGTCCTCATCTCAATGGAGGACCTAGCTCCAAACCGAGTCACGGTCGAGAAGAACAAGAAGTACGCGCACGAGACCGAGGTCGCCAAGATATTCTCTCAGAGGGACGGTGTGCGCAAGCCGATCAATGTCGAGAAGCGACGTGATGGCATGCTGATGGCTAAGATTCCCAGTGCTGGTACGACGGCCATCCCGGTAGTACTGCTGATACGCGCTCTAGGGATGGAGAACGACAAGGAGATATTTGCCTCTATTGCAGGTCCGGTAGAGGCGATGAAATACACCGTGGCCAACCTCAACGAAGTTAAGGACAACGAAGAATACGGCGTCGAAACACAGGAGGAGGCCGTAGCCTGGCTGGAGAAGAAGTTCGCCGCAGGCCAGCAGAGGGAGTATCGCGAGTCTAGGATTCAGAATCTGCTGGATAAGGAACTCCTCCCTCATCTAGGATCCTCAGGGGAGCACCGCGAGAAGAAAGCAATCTTCCTAGGCCGCATTGTGAGGCAGGTGCTCGAGATGGCTATCACCAGTCGAGACCCGAACGACAAGGACCACTACGCCAACAAGCGCGTCCGCCTGGCCGGCGACCTCATGGAGGATCTGTTTCGAGTCAGCCTGCAGCAACTCGCTCGAGATCTCAAATACCAGCTCGAGCGACACCACAACCGAAAGCGCGAACTAAAAATCAACTCATGCCTGCGTCCGGATGTCCTGACATCCAAGATTATGCACGCACTTGCGACAGGAAACTGGGTAGGCGGGCGTTCCGGAGTAAGCCAACTACTGGACCGAACTACCTACATCGCAGCTCTTTCACACATGCGTAGGGTCACAAGCCCCTTGGTTCGCAGCCAACCCCACTTCGAGGCGCGGGACCTGCACCCTACCCATTGGGGCAGACTGTGCCCTAACGAGACCCCTGAGGGTCAGAACTGCGGCCTCGTGAAGAACGCAGCCCAGATGATTGACGTCTCAGAGGAAGTGCCCGAGGATGACGTCAAAGAACTCCTGATGGAGGCGGGTGTTGACTCGTCTCCAGATCAGTGGGCCGATGGCTCTAGGATACACGTCAATGGGGATATCTTTGGCCTTCACAAGAGGCCGGCCAAACTCGTCCAGCGTATCAAGGCAAGCAGAAGAAAGGGCAGACTTCGTCCAGAGGTCAGCATCCGGCACGATTCAGCTAATCGTGATGTCTTCATCAATACAGATAGAGGCAGGATGCTGCGTCCGCTACTGGTCATCGAGCATGGTAGTCTGAAACTATCCAAGTTTCACCTAGATAGTCTGCGGACGGGCGATTTGACCTTCTCAGATCTAGTCTCATCAGGAGTCGTCGAGTGGGTTGACGCTGAGGAAGAGGAGGACTTGCTGATAGCCCCTCGACCATTTGACCTTCCACCCACCTCTCCAAAACACGGCAGGCCAATCAATCCCGAGAAAGTTGAGTGGTTGAACCTAGGTGAGGAAGAGATATCGGAAGCCAAACTGAGGGTCGAGGTCCAACTCTCCAACGGCGATTCTGTCTATGAGGAGTTCAGCCGACCTCTCAACTACTACCAAGAGAACACCGATGTCCTCAGGAGGAAACAGAACAAGGACAATTCCGTACTCATCTACTCTCACGTCGAAATCGACCCCCAACTCATTCTGGGTGTGTGCGCTTCCCTTGTCCCCTACCCAGAGCACAACTCAACTCCCCGTGTTACTGGCGGGACAGCAATGGTCAAGCAGAGTCTAGGATTACCTAGTGCCAACTTCCGTCTCCGCCCCGATACCCGCGCCCACATAATGCACTACCCGCAACAGTCGATAGTTGGAACGCGCGCTATGGAGTCGACCAATTTTAACAACCGTCCAGGCGGCCAGAATTTCGTCGTAGCCATCATGAGCCAGCACGGTTACAACATGCAAGACGCAGTCATCATGAATCGTGCGTCGGTCGAACGCGCACTCGCGCGTTCAGCCTTCGTACGCACGTACAACGCCGAGAACAAGCGCTTCCCTGGTGGGCAGGAAGAGCGAATAGAGGTGCCTGGCACCGGACTCGACGAAGTCAAGGGACTGAAGTCATGGGACAGCTACTCCCATCTCGAGAGAGATGGATTGCCAGTTCCTGAGGAGTGGGTATCCACTCTCGACAAGTCCGAAAAGACAGTTCTGGTAGGCAAGACCAGCCCACCTCGTTTCCTCGAGGAGGCTCACGGCGCCTTCCTGCAAGCCCAGGAGAGGAGAGAGTCATCGATGATGGTGCGTCACGGTGAGGAAGGCTGGGTCGACAACGTGTTCGTCACAGAGTCACTTGACTCAGGTCGTTTGGTGAGGATTACGCTCAGGACTAACAAGATTCCCGAGCTCGGTGACAAGTTCGCTAGCCGTCACGGTCAGAAGGGTGTGATCGGACGACTCGTCAACGAGGAAGACATGCCTTTCACAGTCGATGGCGTCATCCCCGACCTCCTGATCAATCCCCACGCGATCCCTTCGCGAATGACAGTCGCCCACGTGCTGGAGATGATCGGTGGCAAAGTTGGCTCTATGGAGGGTCGCAAGATTGACGGTACTGCTTTCACAGGAGAGAAGGAAGACTCTCTGCGATCAGGACTCTTACGAAACGGATTCAATCACACCGGTCGCGAGACCATGGTCAACGGCGAGACCGGTGAAGAATACACTGCAGACGTGTTCGCCGGTGTCATCTACTACCAGAGGCTGCACCATCTGGTCAGCAGCAAGTTGCACGCCCGCAGCCGTGGGCGCGTCCAGATATTGACTCGCCAACCGACCGAGGGCCGCGCCCGACAGGGTGGACTGAGGTTCGGTGAGATGGAGCGTGACTGCCTGATATCCCACGGTGCGTCCATGGTCATCAAGGACAGGCTGTTGGACGAATCTGACGGCTGGAACCTGATGGTCTGTAACACAACAGGATGCGGGCATATCGCCTACTACGACTGGAAGAGGAGGACCACGGTCTGCCCTTACTGCGGGGACCGATCAGACGTCCACACCGTGCAGACTTCCTACGCATTCAAGTTGCTGCTCGACGAGATGAAGAGTCTCGGCGTGGCTATGAGGCTGGAACTGGGGGACCGAAGATGAGCGCGCGCGATGCAGCCAAGATACCGAAGAGGATCGAATCGATTAAGTTCGGTTTGATGGACCCCAACGAGATTCGTAAGATGTCTTCTGTCGAAATCAAGACCGCTGACACCTACAAGGACGACGGGCACGCGTACAAGCAGGGGCTGATGGACCCCAAGATGGGAGTTATCGACCCCGGGATTCGCTGTGAGACCTGCGGCAACAAACACGAGGAGTGCCCAAGTCACTTCGGGCACATCGCGCTGGAACTACCGATAATCCACATCGGCTTCACCAACCTCCTGAAGACATCGTTGAAATCGACCTGCAACACCTGTAGCAAGGTGCTTCTGCACAGTTCCGCTGAGACCCACCCCCTAGACCCAGAGAAGTCCGAGCAGGACTACTACAGGGACCGTGTCCATGACATCATGGTCAAGCACGGAGTCGGCTCCCGCGAGTTCAAGACAATCATCAAGGATATTGAGAAGGAGTGCTCTCACAAGAGGAGGGCTATCTGCATGCACTGTGGTGCTGAGCAAGGCAAGATAGTCCTGGACAAGCCTTCTACATTCAAGGAGAAGAAGGCCGACAAGGGGGAGCACAAACTCAACGCTAGAGATATCCGTGAGTGGCTAGAGAGGATTCCTGACGAGCACCTGATATTCCTCGGAATGGACAAGGACTCCAGCCGTCCTGAATGGGTAATCATGAAGGTTCTTCCAGTACCTCCAATCACGGTCCGCCCCTCGATTACTCTCGACAGCGGTGATCGCTCCGAGGATGACCTAACTCACAAGTTAGTAGATGTACTCAGAATCAACCAACGTCTGCGTGAGAATCGTGACGCTGGCGCCCCCCAACTCATCGTCGAGGATCTCTGGGAACTGCTGCAGTACCACTGCACCACCTACTTCGACAACCAGACCAGTGGAATTCCTCCAGCTAGGCACCGCTCTGGACGACCTCTCAAGACCCTCGCCCAGCGACTGAAAGGCAAGGAGGGGCGGTTCCGGAGCAATCTTTCCGGTAAGCGCGTCAACTTCTGCGCGCGTACGGTGATTAGCCCCGACCCCAACCTTGGCATCAACGAGGTCGGTGTGCCGACAAAGACGGCTAAGGAGCTCACCGTGCCAATTAGAGTGACCAGCCGTAACCGCGAGCAGTTGCGACAGATGGTCATGCGTGGCCCCGACGTACACCCCGGCGTCAACTACATCGTGCGTGGGGATACCTTCCGAGTGCGAATCACTGATCGAACCAAGTTCATCTGGTCCGGCTTTCGATGCCTTAACCCCGAGTGCAACTCCGGCAGCGAAGACGAGCCCTATGCCGGCTACCGGCCTGACCTCAACGAGGTTCTGCCTGCCCCGAACTTCCTACCCGGTCTTGAACTCAAGCGCCAGATGCGCCGAAACTCTATCGGCGAACTCGAGGAGGAGTGGGGTGTTGACTTGGAGGGGACAATCACCAATCTCAAGGGCGAGGACGACCGTGGACGACCCCTGTCCGAGGCCGACCCCAAGGCGGTAATCCACAACAGATGGAAGTGGGAACACTCCAATCCAGAAGACTACTTCCCCGACCATCTAGAAGTGATTTGCCCTCACTGCGGCAGTCCTGAGATCGAGGATGAGTACGGCAACACATACTCGACCGAGGTCGAGGACAGGCTGAGCACGGTCGATAGAGACAACAACCCGAAGCCCGGCGTTATCGTCGAAAGGCACCTGATTGACGGTGATGTGGCGATATTCAACCGTCAACCTTCACTTCACAGGATGTCCATGATGGTTCACGAAATTCGCGTCATGTCCGGCAAGACCTTCCGATTCAATTTGGCTGACTGCACACCGTACAACGCTGACTTCGATGGCGACGAGATGAACTTACACGTCATCCAGAGCGAGGAAGCGCGGGCAGAGGCCAAGATACTCATGCGCGTGCAGGAGCACATAATCACTCCTCGCTATGGAGGCAGTGTCATCGGAGGAATCCACGACCACATCTCCGGGGCCTACCTACTGACTCACGGCGACCGGATCCTACCTAAGAACCTAGTTTTGGAGATTCTCGGGGCCATCGGCTGGGACGGCGACCTCCCTGAAGAAGTTCAGAAGAACGGCACTGTGGGATACCGCGGGACCGACGTGTTGGGCCTCATTGTACCGACCGGATTCAAATTGCAGTACACCAGCCGCTCCGGTGACGAGGTCAATGTTTCCAAGGGTAACGTCAGCGGCACCATAGACAAGCGCGGCATTGGCGCCGAGGACGGACGTCTCCTCGACGCGGTGGTCCAGACTCACGGCTCCGATGCCGGTGCTGAGTTCCTGAACAGGATGACCAAGATGACCATCGCGATATGCACTGCTATGGGATTCACCACTGGCATCGACGATGAGGACCTGCCACCAGAGGCAATTGCCGAGATAGCCGAAATCAACCGTAGGGCCAGTGACGAGGTTGACGCTGAGTTGGCGAAGTTCGGCAAGTCCGGCCGAGGTTACGAGGCTCGCCCAGGGAGGACCCCTCTGGAGACGCTCGAGGAAAATATCCTCCAAATCCTCGACCAAGGCAAGGCCGAATCTGGAGAGGTGGCCAAGAACAACCTTGGCGATGATAACCCGGCCGTTATGATGGCCGTCTCCGGAGCCCGTGGCTCGATGGACAACCTCGCGATGATGGCCGGCTCCATCGGCCAGCCCAAGGTTCGCGGCAAACGCCTTGAGCGTGGTTATCAGGATCGCGTCCTAGCTCACTTCCCCCGCGGAGTGAAGGGCGCTCAGGAGAAAGGCTTCGTCTCTTCCTCGTTCAAGCGCGGACTGGAGCCGACCGAGTTCTTCATGCTCTCCGTGTCCGGCCGCGAGTCTCTCGTCGACACCGCTGTCAGAACCAGCAAGTCTGGCTACATGCAGCGCCGCCTCATCAACGCCATGGATGACCTGAAAGTCTCTGATGACGGGATGAACTCGGTGCGTAACACGGCGAACCGCATCATTCAGTTCGAGTACGGTGAGGACGGCATAGACCCCACTCGTAGTCGCAAGGGCTCCCCATTCGACATCGTTCAGGTGCTCGACGACGCTCTCGGAGGTGAGGACTGATGGTAGTCAAGAGTGCCACAAAGAAGAAGCTCATGGATCTCGGCATAGCCGAGGAATTCTCCCACAAACTTGCCGATGACCGCAAGTGGGATGACGTGAAGGTTCTCACTTCGGGGCAGATCGCGCAGATTTGCGGAATCGACTCGGGAACGGCCCAAGAGATATTCACTGTGATGGAGGCCTCCGCCAAGCCGTCTAGAGCCGCTACCGCGACTGAGAAGACCATTGTGCGGCGCAGGACGGTCTCTAGGCGCCGCAAGAAGAAGGCTCTGCCCATGCAGGCATACAATCCGGAAGCTAAGATGAGGCAGATTCTTCGCAACTTGGACATCGATGACGAGATTTACCAGCAGCTGCAGGAACTCTCGATTGAGATGAATATCGTCATGACTCCGCGCATACTCAACGACTTGACCGAAGGTGTCCGAGCTCGTGGGAGCAAAAATCTCAGCCGCGCTGACGCCAAGAAGGTGCTGATGTCCGCAAGTACGTTCCTAGCCAGCGCCAAGGCCGACCCGTACGAGGCCGTTGGTATTACCACTGCCCAATCCATAGGGGAGCCGGGAACGCAGATGACGATGCGCACCTTCCACTACGCCGGAGTGGCCACCGTGAACGTGACTCAGGGTTTGCCTAGGGTCATCGAGATTGTGGATGCTCGCAAGGTCCCTAAGACCCCGACCATGCTGATATACCTCGAAGAATTGAATTCAAAGGGTAAGCCGTTGAACACCAACGAGAAGGCGGTTCGCAAGATCGCCGCCGGGATCGAGATGACCACCACCGGCGACATCGCAGCTATCGATGTCGAAATCACGCAGCGCCACATCAACCTGCAACTCATCAATTCCAACCTCAAACTCAAGGGCATGAATGGGGCCGAAGTCAGGGACAAACTGTCCCGGGCCCTCCGGCTCTACATTCAGGCCGACAACGAGGACCGCCCGAAGGTCTTGACGATCATTCCGGGTGTCTCTAAGGAGGATGATCTCGCTACCCTAGCTAGCGACCCCCCTACTTACACCGCGCTCCTAGCACTTGAAGACAAGATCAAGAAACTGCGTCTGAAGGGCCTGCCCGATGTGATCCGCGCCAATGTGCAGGGCCCCAGCAGAGAGACTGGCGAGTACTACATCTCCACCATTGGCTCAAATCTGGCTAGGGTCAGCGAGTTTGCCGGAGTGGACAGAGGGAGAACCTACACCAACAATATCAACGAAATTCACGCATATCTAGGAATCGAGGCTGCTAGGCAGGCGATAATCAACGAGATGTCGGACACGCTCGAGGGAGCCGGACTCGACGTCGACATCCGCCATCTTCTGACAGTCTCTGACGTGATGACCAGCGAAGGAGTGGTTCGAGCGATAGGCAGGCACGGAGTCAGCGGCAGCAAGCACAGCATCCTCGCACGCTCCGCCTTCGAGGTAACCGTAACTCACTTGCTTCAGGCCGGAGTCATCGGAGAGAGGGATGAACTCAGTGGAGTCACCGAGAACATCATCGTTGGCCAGCCCGTAGCACTCGGCACTGGAAGCGTCGACCTGTACTACATCCCTGAGAATGTTTGAATGAGGGCTGAAAATGGATTTGGCACGGCAACTCAAGCAGGGACTGAACTCAGGGAATATCCTTCTTGGTCAGAGACAGACGATGAGTGCATGCTCCAAGGGAGACGCTAAGTTGGTGTTGGTCGCTGCAAACTGCCCCGAGACCTACATCTCGGACCTTGCCGAGCATCACCCCGATATTCCTGTCCATAGGGTTGAGATAGTCAACCGTCAGCTGGGAGCGGCATGCGCCAAACCATTCCCGGTGAGTGCACTATGCATCCTCGACCCCGGACAGAGCGACCTACTAACTCTAACACACAATGTTTGATGAGGCCGCAGTTTCCTGCTAATCTGCTCCATAATCTCTCCCGATGCGTTCGCTTCAAGTCCTCTTTGCCACCGCTCGTAACGTGGATGAGGCAGTGCGAGACCTACTTGCCCTACGGGCTGTGCAGTTGCACCCCACGAATAACATGCACAAGGTCCACGGATTCAGGTGCATGGGCCTCGCTGAGAGAGTACCGGAACTAGATGAGGGGCCGGGCTCATCAGTACATGTGTGGCATGTACATTCAGATATCCTTCCGATTTCGCCGACTGAGATTGAGAGGTGGAGCGTCGACGCCCCAGGTGGCAGGCATTGGATCCTCAGCGAACGCTCCTTTCCTGAAGACATACTGGGCTCTGTCGATTCATCAGTGGACGTGGTCATATGGGGGCCTGAACGTATGGCCCGATGGATCGGAGAGGCCGTGCTTTCCGGAGACCTTGTCGCACACTCTCCGGATATGGAGTCCGAGACTGACACTGAGGTATCTACCTCCGGTGTTACAGAACCGATCGGCCCGCGCAGGGCCCTTAAACCGCTCGTGGACCTCGACTCATGGCTGGTTCAACGCGGCTGGGAAGAGGTCAACACCACACCCGTACTTATGTCAGCAAAACTCTGGATTATCTCGGGCTCGCTCGTAGGTCCGGAAGATGAGAGGGAAAGCGCAGTCTGGCAGGTGCTGGAGGACCCTTGGTCTTCCAGCCTCGCAATCTACGATCCTGATGAGGAACTCGACTATCCTCCTCGACTTAGGGTGGTAAACCCACCGGAAATGAGTTGGACGGATATACGGGAATTACCACCGGAACTTCTCAGACTCTTGGATTCTCGCAAGCAAGGTGAACCGGATTCCAACGATGGTCCGGTGAGGAGCATGATGCTGGAGTGGTGGAGATTCAATTCGAAAACAGCAGAGTTCACAGAGTCACCTGTGACTATACCGGGTTGGGTCATCGAAGTTGAGGGCGCGCCAACACAGGTATTGCATGGCCGTAATGGGAGGCGCTACGAATACGTTTGAGTCAGTTCCGCCTGAGAGCCATCAACTCTTCGGTTGACAGAGTCCCCCCAGCCATCAACTTGGACATAAGATCTGCCACCTCCAACTTCTCGATGTCTCCTGCTTCCTCGTTTCTCTTCTCTCGGGAATCCATCGCTTTCATCATGTCTTGAATTGAGTGTACACAACGAAGTGAGACGATGTATTGGCTGTGTAGAGTGTCGGCCTCTTGCTTCGAATTGGTCAACCCTAGGTGTGCGGAATTGGCCTTCCCTCTGAGACGGTCAACCTCTTCGGACAACTCTACCATCAGGTCATGGGCCTCCTGAGCCTTCCTCACTGCTTTCTCAACCGTCTTGTGAGCATCCTCTTGGAGGCGCTCAGCATCCCTGACCGCGTCCTTGAGATAACGTATATTTCCCTCGTCCCCACTCTTGGAAGCCTCCTTGAGAGCATTTGAAAGATGTTTCATCTTCTTGTGATATTCTCTCTCCTTGTTACCTGGAAACCCTCCTGTCTCGTACCTCTTCTCAAGCCTCTCCATGTCCATCTTGATTCTACCAGCGGAAGGGCGTTTGTCCCGCTTCCGCTGCTGAGCGTCATCTTGCTGTTTCTGCTCTTCTAGTTTCGCCCGAAGTTTTTCCCTGATATCCTTCAGGTGATCCGAACGCTCGGCCCTGACGTCCTTGAGATCTCTGACCTTGAGGTTGACTTCATCGCGTACAGCCTTCTGAGTCTGGACTTCGATGATGAGTTCCTTTACTCGGCTATTCAACTCGTTCCTCTTGTCGAGGTACTCCCTGACTTTGGAATTCCACTCATCGCGACCGTCGCGGCGCATGGATGATTTGCCATCAAGTGATTCACATAGAGGTTGTAAGATATCACGAACTTCACTGAATTCGATCACCATTGATAGGCCTCTCCGGATTTTCCCGAACTTGAATCTTCATTTAGAAATGGCGGATGCAGCGAATCAACTCAACTATCATTCTCTCTGCGCGCAGCCATGGTTCCTTTCCTAGGGCCGCCCCTAGTTACGCCAAGCCTCACTCTCTTCTTCTTAGCGCTTTGCTGGACCTTTGGATCGACCTCTTTGGTATCGGACCCGGAACCGGCCAATTCAGAAAGTGTACCTGAATTGAGCAGGACTTCGAGTTCACTCGCATCGAGTGCGCCACCACTCTTGGCTCTGTCCTTGACATCCGACAGTCGAATGGGCTGGCCACGCCTCATAGTGACCTTTTGGTAGGCTTTGATACGCCCCAGTCTTTTGCGAAATGACTTTCTCTCGGAGCTGAGCACATCGAGCTTCTTGTCTATCTTGTCGATTCTTCGACTGGTCCTGCGAACCTCCGCACGAGAAATTTTATCGGGCTTTATGTCCGACTGACCCGACGCGTTATCAGCACTTTTCTTCTTGCTCTTGCGGGTCGAATCAAGTTTGGAGGTTATCTCTCGCATTTTTTGGATGTGTTTCACATACTTGTCGTGAGCGACCTCGGACTCCCTCTTCCTGACGATGGCAGCCTGTAGCTCGAAGAAACGGCTGAAGGTTTCGAGTTCCCGGGGCAGGGTCGGAACCGCTGTCAAGTCGTTGTCAATAGTAGTCAATCGACGATGAGTCTCTTCTAGCCACTCGGACAGAACGTCGACAGGAGGGGGGATGCAGATGTTGACGGTGTCCCGTTCCTCGCGGGACTCTTCGGCGGACTTCCTAGTGGAGTGGAATTGTTTGAGCAGACTCTTCCTCTCTCCATCCGCTGACTCGATCTCGCCCACGGCATCTCTCAGAGAGCGGACGATGTCGATTTGATTTCGCCGCTCTTCTCTCAGTTCTCGGTGCTGCTGAACGACCGATTTCAAATCCCTCTCCAAGTCGCCCTTGAGTTCATTGATGTCCTTGTGATCCATTTCCTCCAGATCCTCAAAGAGGCCTGATTCCTTGCCCTTGCTCATTATCTCTCACCTCCTTTGAGAGTACCTTTGGGAGTACCTTTGGATTTAGCCTTCGACTTGCGAGCGAAGGATGAACGACCACCTTTGGAGACTATACGGTTCGTAGCCAAAAGGTCGGGAAAGCCCCCGCCCAGTTCTCTGAATCCATCAGACATCCTCCTCTCCCAGTGAGAAATCGCCGAATCAGACTGCGCCAGTAGTTCTTTGGCTCGATCCAACTGTCTGCGAATCTCACGTAGCTCGGCCCCCATTATCACCTTCTTCTCATGTAGAGGCTGAGCCTTCTCGACCTTCCCAAGCATCTCTCTGTGGGCTTTGTCCGCCTCTCGATAGAGGGAATTCATTTCACCGCTGGAGTCGATATAATTGACCATCTCTGGATTGGCATCGCGTCTGGATTTCAGCCACATCTCATTTGCTTCCAGTAACTTCTTGCGACGGTCCAGCAACTTTTTCTCTGCACGATGGTCGAGCGCTGAAGTCTGAATCTTCTCCTCGATATCCTGCAGTTCTTCGAACAATCTATCCTTCTTCCAGTTGGGATCGAGATTGATCATTCCGTCGCCTTCAGCAAGTACATCGCGGGCATTCTTGACGTCTTTCAATAGCGCCGAGGCCCCTTTCTGAGCGACGTTGCGGCGTTCTTTGAGTTGGGCCACTTGGTCATTGGCAAGACGGTGAGAGTCGATAGTCCTCCGTACCTTCGGCTCTAACGCCTCCTCCTCAGCCTCAAGGTTGCGAATGACGTTAGGCAACTCGTCCCTCAGAACCTCCCTCCTCATAAGCAGCGCTTGCGCCATCTCTTTGGGCGTCACTGCCAGCAGTGCCTCGGTGTCCATGGCATCCGGGGCACAAGAGAGCCCGCATTAAAGGTCACTATGTGACCTTGGAAAGGGGTTTGATTCATACGGGCACCTATTCCGAGGTATTGCTAATGAGCTTAGGCTCCGCCGCGGTAGTAACACGAAAACTCATCGTCTTCATACTTGCATTGACCCTCCTATCTACCGCAACTTCCGCCGAAGACAGCGAGAAGAGATTCACCCCGGCAGGTGCGACAGATGTCGCAGTGGTTGGGGAACCAGTCCACGTTGGAGACGAGCTCACCGCTTCTATACTGGTCCACAATCGAGGTTCAGAAACAGGCTCGGTCAGATTAGTTTTGAATGATTCAAACGGCCTAACCTTATCTCAAGGGGAGCATATTGCGATCAGCCCGGGCTCCAGCCGTGAGGTCTCAGCCTCCTTGGTTCCCACCTCAGCCGGTACTACAAGTATGAGTTGGGAAGTTGTGAGTGACGACGGTGGAGTCTCGTCGCAACTTCGGGGCTCTTTGGATTTACTTGTCTATGAGGCGCAGTCTCTGGACCTGAATTTTGGCGAGGCCGACTGGACTTTAGCAGGTGGCCTGAAATCACAAATTTCGGTCTCTCTGTCGGCTGGAGATTCCAGAGATGTCAACATCTCTGTCTCTTTGGGATTTCAGGGGGCCGACAATGAGGTCCAAAGATTCACTGTCACACTCGATTCGGGCCTAAGAGAGATTTCTCTCGACCTAGGGGGGCCGCAAGCCGACAGCCTCTCGGTGACCATCGAGCCACGAGGGTGGACGACCTTCAACTCCCCTGCGAACCTCACTTGGCAGGTTGACTTGGCTGCCCCTTCAATATCACCGTCCGTCGAACTCGGTCCACTAGATCCGGAGAAACCCGAACCAGGCCAATCCGTGAGCCTGCCCTATTGGCTGAACAACTCTGGGGACACAAAGACTCTACCGGGCGAACTCAGAGTCGTTAGGACCTCAAATGGTATGCTGCTAGCTGAGAGGACCGTGTCGGCTGTTTCAGCAAGCGGTTCCTCATCGGGCACCGTGGAAATAGACCTGTGGCCAGATTCCCAGATCATCGAAGTCGAAGTCATCTGGTTCATGGACGGCTCCGCAGTTTCCGAGCCTCTGTTTGTTGAATCCTCAGTTCAGGGCGGTGACAGACTTACTCTTCCCTTCGACATCATGGCAGCCTTCTACGGCGCCCTGTCTGGCTTCGCGGTAGTGCTCGTCGGCGTCATCGCGTGGCGAACCGTCTCAGAGCGGACCCCCAGTACCGAAGGAGGAGGGGGGAAGGTACTCAGGGACTCCCGAATAACTCGCAGATTAGAGGATGCCCCATCAAAGAGAGAGGTTCTGTGTCCCGGTTGCGAACAGCGTCTCAATATTCCATCTGAGCACACCGGGACAGTCCGCTGTCCGGCTTGCACGACACAGTTCTCCACGGAAACAGATTATGATGATCCGACTGTCCCACCTTCAAATGATGCTCTTCCACAGAATCCAGAATCTTCCGAGACTCCATCGGATCCCGAACCTACTCCTTCGTGGCCAGTAGCAAGATCTACTGAGGAGATTCTGTCTTGCCCGGAGTGCGACCAGAGGCTGCGGATTCAACTCGAGCGCAGACCCGTTCACTCCAGATGCCCAGCATGCAGGACCGAATTCATGGCCGAATTAGGATGAAGGTGAAATCATGGCTGAGTTGAGTGAGTTTGAGGAGATGTAACTCAAACGCCTCTTTGAGGCCCATGTTGACAAGCCCGACGCCATTGTCAAGACTACTCAACTCGCAGAGATGATGGATGTCAGTCCAGCATCCACTACAGAGATGATTCAGCGTCTGGCAGGCCGTGATTTAGTCACCCATATCCCATACAAAGGATGCCGTTTGACACCCGAGGGGTTCCAGCGTGCTGCTAGGATAAAACGCCGAGAGGGATTGATAGAGATATTATTGACTGAGGTCATAGGCTTCACAGGGGATGTCTCCGAGGCTGCATGCAAGATGGAGCACGCCATAGACAAAGAACTTGAAGCCGCACTCGACAAGATGCTCGGCTATCCAGAGAGAACCCCTAGTGGTGAGAGGATACCACTGATCGAGAGGAGGGTGGAACCAATCAGAAGCGAATCCCTTCTACCGCTTTCGGCTCTTCCCATAGGCTCCTCAGCAACCGTTGAGATGCTTGTAATGGAAGCCACTGACGCGCGCACACTGGAGGTGGCAGGGCTCGGTATCGGCGCTGAGATACAATCCACTGATGACGGTATAGTTTGCAACGGCTCCCTATTGGAGATTTCCAAGCCGCTGTCACTGCGCATACTGGCTAGGACGAAGGATATGTGACTTTGATGGATGAGCAAGGAGGTACCGACGAACTGGATAGCCTCGCGGAAGCCTTGGATGAATCATTACCACCTGCCCCTAACATGCCCCCCTCTCCAATCTCCCGGGCGACTCAGCCTAGAGGTGCAGGCGAGAAGTTAGAGAAACTGAGGAGTCACGAATCCATGCTGCTGGGGGTAGACAGACTCCTGATAAGCGACGGCGCTAGACTGGTGCTGTTCCTGCCATTGCTGGTCATAGTACTGTATGGGCTGGCACAGTCATTTACCAACTCAAACCCGCAATGGTGGGTCAATCACGTTGAGGGTGCTGCAGGCGGCTTGCCGATGTCGACAGGAATCTACGTCATGTCCCTACTCATGCTGGTGGCCGACATTACCTTACTACTCATCCTACTGAGACTGATGGTAGTAACTAGGAAGATATTCCGTCTTGAGGCAGAGGCCCTGACGACTGCTGGTATGACATTCAACAGCGCTCACGGCTACACTGAGATGCGAGCCACTATGGACGGTGCCACACGACAACTCGTCGTCACCACTGCTCTGATGGTTCTAGCCGCTACCCTACTTGCAACCAGCCTGTGGTTCACTGAGGAGGTCGTTGACACGCCCATCCTCCTCGCGTTTTCCACTGGAGCGCTGCTTTCCGGGCACGGCGTTCATTTGGTATCCGAACGCTCACGGTTCAACACCGCCGAGCCGTGGGGAATGCTCGAGGCATTCTACCCTCCAATCCATCCTGCCTTACTGGGACGACCCTTCACCGATGTGATTCGTGCTCACATTGACCCACTGCTCGCTGTCCGAATTTCCGAGTACCTCCGTTCCGTAGAGTCAAAGATACACCAAGGTAGCAGCAGACGTGAACTTCAGGAGATGTTGCTGCACCTACTGTATCTAAGACGTTCCTCACTGATCGATGAGGAAGAGTTCAGGGCAGCACTTGAGCCAATGGTTGACCAGGACACAGTCGAGACACTGTTTAACCATCAAGAACTGGGGGAGGAGACCTGGGACAGGCTCCTCTCGCGCGCGCGTTCTCAGTGCGCCCCCTTCTTCAGGCTTCACGACAGGATGCGCATGCGCAGTCAGTCCGGGCGTACTGATGAAGGCGTATGGTTCGATGTGGGTATGGAGAATCTGGTTGTTGGCCAGGCTAACTTGTTTGCCTTCGTACTGAACGAGGGGCATGAGCCGATGAATCTGATTCTGAGGGTCCAGACACCTGATTTCAGACCTCAGGAATGCGTCTACCGATTGATGGCCGATCCGTATTCCCCTGAGTCCGATTCTCTCATACCCGTCCCGATAAGCGCTTCCTTACCTCACGCGTTGTCCTCAACGAGGATAGTCTGGCAGAGCCTCCTGCCTTCGACCATGGGAGAGGCAACAGTCACTGTGAGGCTTGAGGATGAGGCAGGAAACCTAATCTCCGGGAGAGTGCTTACGGTACAAGTCAGGTCGGACTTGTTCACCCGAATCAAAATGATGCTGGGAGCTCTGTTCATGGCAGGGGCTGCCATTGCAGTGCTATCTCCCCTCGTGCCCTTCATACTCACTCTATTGGGTTTGTGACGACTCAGGTCCATTGAAAGGGAGGGCTTGTGTGGGCGTGCCGTGCCTGAAGATTCAGAAAAGCCCGAGGACGACCTCAGGACACGACTCCATGCGATGGAGACACGACTCAGGAGGATGCGAGAGCAGAGGAATGGGCACAATGAAAACAGCCGACGTGCAGCCGACTCACGTAATTCAGTACAAGATCAAGCGCGAGAGCTAAGAGAACGGATCAAGGAGCGCTTGGAGGAGCAGAAGGAGGTGCGCAACAGGGCCAAGGTGCATCAGGGGAAGCGGGACGAGATTCAGTCGCAGATGCGCGAACTCATCAGCCAGCGGCGTGGCAAGCGTGGCGAGGACGGCCTCAAGCCGGTGGTCATCCAACTTTCTGAGACCATCGGGGAGATTGACCGCATAGAGAACCGTATCATGACCGATGGCTCATTAACGCTCGGCAAGGAGAATGCTATGCTCAAGAGACTCAAGACACTCATCGCTAAGCGCGAGGAACTCTTGCCGATCGCAGAGGAGTTTCAGGTCATAGAGATTGACCTCGGTGACATGGAAGGATCAATCCAACTGCTGAAGGCGGAGGCCGACGCTCAGCATAAGTCCATGTTAAAGGCCAACAAGGAGGCCGATGAGATCTGGGAGGAAATCAGGCCGATGCTTGAGGAGAGAGATTTCCTCCGAGCAGAGGGAGATAGACTCCACAATGCCTTCGTTACTTCTCGGGAGGCAGCAGATAAGGTTCACTCGGACATGAAGGTACTGCTTGACCAAGTCAATGAGATTCGAAACGAGATCAAGGCCCAGCAGGAGGAAAGAGAACGTATCATCAAAGAGCACAACCAGGCAGTCAAAGACGCGCTGAAGACGCCTGATGAGGATGAACAACTCGCAACCTCTCTGGCCAACCAACTCCTTGAGCAGGGCTCAATCACACTCGGCGGTGCTAGGAAGGGCGATGAGGCCTCTCAGCGACCGAGTAAGGAAAAGAAAAAATCGCGACGTCTTGGGACTACTAGGGGTAACAAGAATTAGGCTACGCGCCGCGATCTTGCATGCGAACATCGAGTTTGTCTATTTCAAGCCCGTCCATCGGCTTTCCAGCCATCATGGAGCTGGCCTCTGTCACCCTCTCCGGGTCGTTGAAGTGGTGGGTTGCTAGAACTATGGCCGAGGCGGTAGTCGCTGGATGCTCGGACTTGAAAATCCCAGAGCCGACGAAGACACCGTCCATCCCCTGCCTCATCAGTAGCGCAGCATCGGCCGGCGTCGCAATCCCTCCTGCTGAGAAAGTGACGACTGGGAGCCTACTCATCTCCCGAACTTCACCCATGATCTGCACTATTGAATCATGGCATGCATCCATGCTTCCGAATGGGGTGTTCTGAACCACCAAGTCATGCTCGGAGGAAGACTCGATGCGACGCCACCCGTCGGAGATAGTGCGAGCGATGGTCTCAAACTCAGCATCATTAGCACTCTGCAGAAGACCGATCTCTTCAGCCACCAAACGGGCGTGTTGAACGGCGCTCACTACGTTGCCTGTCCCCGCCTCTCCCTTGGTTCGAATCATAGCCGCACCCTCCATGATGCGCCGGCACGCCTCTCCGAGGCTGATGCAGCCACAGACGAAGGGGATGGTGAAATCGTTCTTTGCAATGTGGTAGAACGGATCAGCAGGTGTGAGGACCTCGCTCTCGTCGACCATGTCTACTCCGAGTGACTCCAGCACGCGTGCTTCCTCGTCATGCCCTATCCGTGCTTTGGCCATCACGGGGATGCTGGCCGTGTCTATGATGGCGCGTATCAGGTCAGGATGACTCATTCTGGCCACTCCTCCGTCTGATCGGATGTCCGCAGGGACCCTCTCAAGTGCCATCACCGCAGTAGCACCGGCGTCCTCGGCTATGTGCGCCTGCTCGGGCGTGACGACATCCATGATGACGCCCCCTTCCTGCATCTTGGCGAAACCACGCTTGAGAAGCTCTGTGCCGTGACGCATCTTCTCGAGATCGACCAGTCGGGACATGTTTTGCCCTCTTGGCATGTCCTCATGAACCTATGTCCGGTCCAGTTGGGGTCTAAGAATCAGCCAGTACTGGCGAGTCGCCTTCCGCGACGGGTAGGTTGGGGGCCTCGTCCTCGTTCCTATCGAGCCACTCCATCTCCTCATCGGGAAGGTCGGTGTCGGCGTAGATTGCATCAACCGGGCACTCGGGCACACAGGCCGCGCAGTCGATGCACTCATCAGGGTCAATGACGAGATACTCATCGGCCTCGTGGAAGCACTCTACGGGGCAGACAGCGACGCAGTCTTGGTACTTGCATCGTACACACGCGCTGGTGACTACATGGGTCATGCCAAACCTCGTTCCCTGCGATGCGAAACCGAGTAATAAACTTGCTCGGAAACAAGGTGCAAGCACTACTCAATACCTATCATCGAACGTATCTTGTCGCCCATCACATCAACCGGTTCACTACCTGGATACACCTCTATCTTGAACTGCCCTTTCGCTGTTGCACCAGTGTGCCCGTCAGCAGCGAGCCTGACCTCGCCCTGAACCAACTTTGACAATTCAACTCTGACATGCATCACCTTCTCTGCGTCTATTCGCTTGGCAATCCCTTCTTTAATCAGACACGTCAATGCAGCCTCGCCCAACCTCGCTAGGGACTCCTCTGCCGCCTTCTTCTTACTGACTCGAGCCTGCATGATGGTCTGCGGTGACCCGTGCCATGACTTCCCCTTATCAATAGTAAATTCACAACCGTTCCCGGCCAGCCATCTCAGACTTTCCTTGAGCAGATTGAGATCGTCAACACCACTGGCGTGGATCCTCCAGGTCGCGCTGTGCAGCCCCATGCCGCCTGCACGGGTGAAGCACCCTTGAATACGACGACTGCGATACCGTCAAAGTCCCCCTTCGGGGCCTTGATTCAAATACTCGAGGCAGGTCGCACGGCTCGCATACGGGGTAGCCCCCGATAGACGAGGTCGTTGTCATGGCGAAGGGAGCAGCAGCAAGGGCAGCGGCACGTAGGCAGCGGGACAAGTGGAAGTCCAAGCGCTGGTACACAATCCGCGCACCTCGTCATCCCTGGGCCTTCAAGGTCATCGGCGAAACAATAGCCGAGGACGAGTCGATGCTCATAGGCAGGAACTACGAGATTCTTCAGAACGAACTTGACGGTGACTTCTCAAAGATGCACGTGAAGGTGCAGTTCCGTATCTCCGGTGTAGTCGGAGGTGACGCTCTTACCGAATACATTGGTCACGAGATGCTGAAGGATCACATCCGCAGACAGGTCCGTCGCGATAGAGGCAAGATCGATGACACTGTCGACATTGTCACCGAGGACGGCTTCTACGTGCGCATCAAACCGCTGCTAATTTCGAGGAACCGGATCAAAGGAAGCCAGAAGCAGGAGATGCGCACGCTGGCACGCGAGGTTATACTCAAGACCGGTGCTACTACCACTTGGATAGACTTGCAGAAGTCTTCTCTGGACGGTACCTTAGAGGCTAAGATAAGAGAGGAGGTATCCAAAATTCAACCGGTGCGGGGCGTGATGATCAGACGTACTCAACTGATCCAGACCGGCGTCGTCACCCAAGACGGTCCAACACTTGAGGAAATTCGAAATCAGGAGGAGGCCGAGAAAGAGGCTGCCGCCGAGCCCGAGCCCGAGGACTTGGATTCCGCCGAGGAGACAGAGTCTCCTGAACAGGAAGAGGAGTCAGAGGCCGAAGCCGAGGAGGATGCAATCGTGCCAGAGTCTGTTGAAGAGGATGCTGCTGAGCCTGAAGCAGTCAGCGATGAGGTTGACTACTCTTCGATGACTGTAGCCCAGTTGAAGGATCTCCTCAGAGAGGCCGGCAAGACCGTATCTGGGAAGAAGGCCGAACTCATCGAGCGCCTGCAGGAGTGAGAACTGTGGCCCGCATCGCGGTGCTCTGTGGTACTGGGATGAGCGCGTTCGCATCCGAACTCGTTTCGATGCGAGGGGCGAACTCGGAAACCATGAGAATAGACTCTGATTGGGGACAGGTTCCGGCTACACTGGTGAGCATCTCAGAGGGTGAGATTCTGGTTATTGACCGCCACCACTCCGGTGATGGCAGCCGCACCCCTCCTCACATGATCGAGCACCGAGCCAACATCCACGCGGCTGCCAGCTGCCAACCAGACCTAGTGGTGAGCATCAACTCGGTCGGCACAATGCGAGAGAACATGCCTCCTGGGACCATTGCAGTCGCTGGAGACGTCCTCGACCTCGCTGAGAGGCCTTGGACGTTCCATGACGATGACGCATCACATGCTGACAGGACATCACCCTTCGACTCAACTGCCTCGGAAACTTGTGTGAGGGCCATTGGGACGAGTCAAGGATTCGCGCTGAGCGGAATAGTTGTGGCACAGTGCATCGGCCCACAGTTCGAGTCACCTTCGGAGATAGACGCCCTCGAGCGACTCGGTGCGGACGTGGTCGGCATGACTCTCGGTCCCGAATCCCGATTGATGTCTGAACGCGGAATTCCTCATGTCGCACTCTCGTGTTGCTCCAACTGGGCTGCTGGAAGAGCCCCGGGCTCTCCTGATTCTGCCATCGACCATGAACTGGTCGATGCTGTGGCTGCCACCATGAGTGAGCGCGTCGGCGATTGTATGATGACGCTTCTAGCCGAGTTGGGTGATTAGTTGGACAATGATCTAAAGATTGGCTTCGTTCTGATTGGATGCGCGTTACTCCTACTCCCTCTGACGATGGATCTGATGCAGGAGCACGACGATACGGTCAGGGAGCACGAGCGCGAGTGTGACATGGAATACAGGCTACTGGTCCTCGATACCATTGAGTCCCCCGATCCCGTGTTGTGTGAGGAGCTGGAGGGTGAAAAGGCGCGCAAGACGACGTACTTTCTGGGGTCGGTCGGACTGTTCATGGCAACAGGAGTAGGCGGACTGGTCATGGTGTTGCCGTATGAGAATAGGGACCCCAAGCAACCCCCATCGGGTAGGGAACTACGTTGATGGGTCGCCTTGCGTAGCATGAACCATGGCACGACCCGTTAGCGTTGATGACTGGATTGAGATTGAGGCGCAGGACACCCCCGACGGCTCCTGGATGACTATGATGTCCCGGGTGGCTTCGTTCCACCACAAACATGCCTTCGCTTCTGAGGAGAACCATGGCCATGACATGGGGTACCGCGTGGCGCTCACTGTCGAGGAACTTGGGGAGTTCGCCGCTGCGATAACCAAGGGCAAGCCAGACGAGGAGGCTGCCGAGGAACTGGCTGACCTGCTGATCCTGATACTCGGGCACTCGTTGGCGATGAAGATCGATCTGGAGTCCGAGTTCCACCGAAAGATGGACCGCATCATGCAGAGGGAGGCCCGCAGGGGCAAGTTAGGAATCCGCGTCACAGAGTACACCGATGAGTGAATCATGGAGTGGAGAATAATATGAAGAAAATCAATTTGAAAGAGAAATTATCTAAGTTTTCGGACCATTGGTCTCCAAAAATTATTGCAGAGATGAACGATTATCAGTTCAAATTGGTTAAGATTAAGGGAGATTTTGTATGGCATAATCATGCGGATACCGATGAGGTGTTCATCGTAGTCGAGGGTAAGATGAAAATCGAGTTTGAGAATGAGACTGTGGAGCTGAATGAGGGTGAAATGTATGTGGTTCCAAAGGGAGTCGAGCACAAACCATTCGCTGAAGATGAGTGTAAAATAATGCTCGTCGAACCTCGTGGAGTTGTAAACACGGGCAACACTGAAGGTGACTTAACTGCCTCTAATGATGTATGGGTATAGAGGCTACCCAACTTACTGCCTGCGATAAGATGGACCTGTACTAGTCAGTACACGCCGGAGTGCTCCTGCATCCTTCCGTACCAGCCGGACACGACCTGATGGCTCTCGACTATATCGAATCCATTCAGGCCCTGCATCGACCGAAGAATTCCGAAGTTGGCGTAGTCGGCCCCGTTAGGCTCTTCCTCTCCGAAGAAGTCCCCCTCAATCCCCTTGGACATCTCGTCCAGTTGGTACTGGAGGTTCTCACGGGGTGGGAGCTCGAACATCTTCGCTCTACTCTTGCCTACCATGCGCATGATGAAGCCCCCTAGCCACTTGTTAATCAGGCGGCTGCCAAACGAGAAGTTGTCAACCCTAGTCACGTAATCGAGGGCCTGGAGGGAGGTCCTGTACGAGGTGTAAATCACTGCGACGATGGACTTCCCTAGGATCTTGTTGGAGAAGTTCATCCACCGGTCCTGCTCGGGGTCCTCACCCATTCGCGGGAACGATCCTGAGTCATTGGAATCGATGTAGTGGAGGATGTAGTTCGAGTCGGTCACCTGGGTGCCATCGACGTCGACGAATACTGGCACCATGCCCCAGTCAGACCACTTCAGCTGCGTCTTGAAAGTAGGGTCGACTTCGACCTTAGAGTACTCGATGCCCCTGGAGCCCAGGAGTGCCTTGACCTTGAAGCAGAATGGGCAGGTCTCGAAGCAGTACATCGTCGGGAGGCCGTCAACCACCCTTTCGGGAACCAGATCCTCCTGCACTCCCGAAGGCGGTTTCTTCTCAACGGGGACCCCTGTCACGGCAATGCGTCATAACTAGCACTTGTGAATCCATCGAATCAATGGTCATTCAATGGGTTCCCACTTCTCGCCCGTCCATTTCCATTTGAAAGAATCCTCGCATCGAGGCCGAGGTAGCGCAG
>JAKUUP010000011.1 GCA_022447095.1 Candidatus Thalassarchaeum betae | reverse complement strand
ACGATGGTGCGCTGGATTCGACGAGCTACCGACATGTGCACCCCACAGTCGGTGATTACCATCCATCCCGTATCGTCCTCGGCCTTCAGCCAGCACTCGTTTACTTCCACGCGCTGACTAGAGTCGGATTCCGCATAAGGATTTCACCTGCGTCCGGTTCAGGAATCGGAGTCGTTCTTGCGGCCAGTGTAGACCACCAAACCGAGCAGGACGACCACTACTGCAGACAGTACAAAGAGCACGATATCAGCCTCTTCCTTCCACTTGGTAGCGTCGAAGGGGTAGGCGTCCGCGTTGTCCCCTATTCCGTCACCGTCGGTGTCCGTGGTCTCGCCAGCGTCCCCAGGAAAAGCATCATGATTGTCTCCGACTCCGTCGCCGTCGGAATCGGCCCACTCCGAGGCATTATCGGGAAAAACATCGCTGTTGTCCCCTATTCCGTCGCCGTCGGTGTCCATGGTCTCGCTAGGGTCTCCGGGAAACACGTCCTGGTTGTCGCCCACTCCGTCCCCGTCCGAGTCGGCCCACTCCGAAGCATCTTGAGGAAAAACATCGCCATTATCCCCAATCCCATCGTCATCGCTGTCGGCCCATTCACTGGGGTCGAGAGGGAACTGATCGGCCCCATCAGGAACACCGTCTCCATCGTCATCATCATCGAACAGGTCGCACTTCCAGTCGCTGTCGGTGTCCGTAGGAACATCGGCGCCGTCCAAGGGGTCGCTCTGGCAACTCAACTCGTCTTCATCAGACCACCCATCACCGTCGTCGTCGGCATCCGCGTTGTCGCCCACTCCGTCCCCATCGGTGTCGGAATGCTCGTCCGGATCGAGGCGAAAAGCGTCCTGCACGTCATCCCACCCATCACCGTCGTCATCGGGGTCGGCGTTGTCACCGACCCCATCACCATCCGTGTCGACAGTCTCGTTGGCATCGAGTGGGAAAGCATCCCAATAGTCCGCTACACCGTCGTTGTCGTCATCGGCGTCTGAATTGTCCCCCACACCGTCACCGTCGGCATCGGACCACTCATACGGATTGTCTGGAAAAGCATCACTAGGGAGGCAGACCCCATCACCGTCGGCATCTGACCAGCCAGTCGGGTCATCATCGCATTGGTCAGCATTATCCCCGACTTTGTCCCCGTCCGCATCTGCCCACTCATTCGGGTTGTAGGTGAACGCATCAACATCGTCGCGGTAACCATCGCCGTCAGAATCACGGACGAAGTCCTCGAGCGCCCAGTTCAGGGTTTGTTCCGCCCACTCTGGGTCGTTTAGAGAGGGGGCGTGATTTCCGTCGTTGATCCTCCAGTGCGCCACCCTGTTGCCATCGGTACAGTTCAGGAACTCGAGGTCGTCGGTCTCGGGAAATCCGTCGTTTCCGGTCAGATCGATGTCACCGATGTCTGTCCAACTTGCTTCACAGCCCGACCTGTCGGCCCACATGGCGGTTGATTGGGGTGCCGAAGGATACGAATTGCCGTTCATCGACCCACCAGCATACTGTATGACGCTGTCTAGGGCACCGTGGACATGCAGGATGTTCGGCCTTCCGGTATCGGGGCAGTCGTTGGCGAAATCGTCCCACGTCGCCCCGTTCAGCGACACGATAGACTCAATCATCCCGCCCCGGTCGCACGCCATCCTGTGGCTCATGAACGCGCCGTTAGAGTGACCTATCAGCACAACTCCCTCCGGGTCAGCCCCGTAGTTCTGGACGGCCTGGTCGATTAGGTCTTCGAGGAAGGAGACATCATCCACCCCGGCGCCGAACAGGTTGCAGCAGGCATCGGTGGCATTCCAGAACCGCATCCCTATGAGATTCATGGTGCCGTCCGGGGTGAGCAGCAGATGCTCATTCTCGTGGACGCTGTCATACAGGCTCATCCACCAGGCGTTGAAGGATCCAGAACTGGAGTAGCCATGCAGACCGACGACAAGAGGGAGAGGGTGATCGTAGAGATGCCCACCCGGCATGGTAAGAGTCGCATACCTCCCTCCAGAGGCGATGGTGGCAGTAGTGTGATCGTCGGTGTAGTCGATAGGGCCGTAACCATCGTTTGAGTCGGTCCAGTGCCTTTCTTGAATCTCCTCTGTCAACTCCTGACCTGTACCAAAAAGCCCGGAGGCCATCAGCATCAGAGACACGACCAGGGGGGCCAATCGAGCACTCGGCACGGAACTAGGGGGGCATGCGTCGGTATCAAACCCACTCGTCTATGAACTCCCAGTCATAGCAGCCAGCCTCGGGTGAGAAAACATCGTTCTCCGCCTCCCACAACCTCGTCTCAGCCTCTAGCTTCAGCCTAGCGCTCTCTAACTCTAGCCAAGCCTTCGAGGAGGCCAGCCACTCTTCTATCATCTTCATTGCATCGTTCATGAAATCGGAATTATCCATTATTTCCATATGATCGACGAGCAACGCGGCATGGCCAATAATCAGGGAAGACCTATTCAAGCCTGTCGTCTGCTTGGAGCGTTAGGTGGTGCAGAGGACAGGATTCGAACCTGCGATCCACTAAGGACTGGGCCCTCAGCCCAGCGCGTTAACCACTCCGCCACCTCTGCTTGGGCTCCGATGAACCCACCTGTAGTAATCAAGCCTACGACAGCACTAGGCTGACGGCGTCACCGGGGGTCACAACCGCCTCTTTGAGGACCGCTGCGCACCATCTGGACCAGCCGGGGTTCAGCCCGTGATCGACTCTCCCCGAATCCTCGTCTTGGAACTGGTCGGCGATGATATGACAGGGCGCGGTCGCCCCCGTCAGCTCGATTAGAGCGTCACCGATTCGCAGACGGTCGCCCACTGCGAGCGAGTCCCATTCCAGTCCCTCGACGAGTATGTTCTCGCCGAGGCTCCCGGGCGCGACGACCGGGTGACCCTCCTCTCGCAGACCCTCGATCCTCTCCAACGAGTAGATTATGACGGCCCTGCGAGCCCCCCTCTTCTTGTCCCCCTCGATGCCCTCAGCCCCGACTCTGGCTTCTCTCAGAGGCAGTTTGGGCACACCACCCCCCTCGCGGACGCAGACTGAGTGCACGAGGCCAGTCATCTTCGATTCTCCATGAATGGGAGCGGTACATCAAGCCTCTCGACCATCTCGAGGTAGCGGTCCGCATGCTCCTCATCTGGCTGAAACATATTGTGTTTCCAGTATCTCCAAGCAGCAATCGACAGGGTGGCGTAGCGATGCAGAATAGGCAGTGCAAACCACTCATCTTCCGTTAGACTGCGGACTGATTGGTAACCTGAGAGCAGAGCCTGCCAGCACTCCTCTGAGGGCTCGCCATCGACCCAGCCGAATCCGACGTAGGCCATCACCAAATCGAATGCCAGCGGACCTATCCAGGCCTCCTCGAGATCGAGGATCGCGGTTACCTCCCCCTCGCTGCCGAGGACGTTGTCCGGAAACAGGTCTCCATGTAGGATGCCCTGCGGGAGGCCCGCCGGGATGCTCTCGCGCAGCGCTGTCGACTCCCCTCTCAGCATCCATGGGAAGGGCGTCCACTCGCCACTCTCTTCGGCGTGTACGAACATGCGTTCGAAGAGAGTCCACCCCATCGTGAACTCGGTCGGGAAGCACTCGGCAGTGGGAACCTCGTGCATTCTGGCCATCACCGCACCCAGACTGGTCAGCGATACTGCGTCGCTATCGAGGTGCCCGCCCTCGATGAAGGGGAGAAGCGTCCACGCCACACCATCGCGAACAGCGTATCGAGCACCTGTTTCAAGCATCATCGGGACTGCGGTGGGGATTCCGTTACTGTCGATCCAGATGTGACGCTGTATCACGGTTTCGACATCCTCGAGCACGCTTTGAGCCTGCCATATCTTGAGTACCAGACTCGAGCCACCAGCCAAGCAGATCCTGTGGTTCGAGTTGTCCCAGCCACCGGCAAGGTGCTCTACCGACTCGACGCCTGTGTGGCCGGCGAGACCGACCATCCACTCCGCGTCTTCGAGACTCACCTCGATGGCCATGTCTAATCCTCGATGGTGATGATGGCGGCTAGACGCATCGCGTGCTCCTGCGGAGTCAGACCCATCTCCTCGATTCGCTCCATGCCGTTGCGCGCCCAACGCGCTCGCGTGCCCGCGTCCTGAGCCTGCTCCAGAGCCCTCTGCCACGCTTCGATGTCTCCGCGCTTGAGCAGCCTGCCGTTGAGCTGGTCGACCACCGTCTCAGTGTAGCCGCCTTCATCGACGAAGATGGGTGGGACGCCTATCGCCATCGCTTCAATCGGTGTCAGACCGAAGGCCTCCCCGTGGGCCAACCCAATCACCGCAGCCGAGCGCCGCATGACGGCGCGCATGGACTCGGAATCAATGCCAGAGAGCACTTTTACGCCGACGCCTAAACTCTCACCGTACTGGCGCAGTGCGGCGTTCTCACCCTCCTTGCCACCTCCGATGACCACTAGGTTAAGACCACTGCCGACCAGATGGTCGACGGCCTCGTAGATTCCCTTGAAGCGAGACATCCGTCCGACTGTGACTGTGTATGAGTTAGGCTCCCCCAGCCCCAACGCTGTGAACGCCGAACCTTCGCCCCGGGACTCCTCGCGACTGAACTCGCTGAGATCGACCGAGGGATACAGAACCCCACCCTTGATTCCGTAAATCCGGTGCAGATTCTGGGCCGAGAACTCGGAGTTCGCAGAGACGCTCCAGTTCTGGTTTTCGACAAAACCTCTGAACGACTTCTCGATCCTTGCTCGTTGACGGCTCTGCAGCATGTGCATCAATTTCGGGCGCCAGCCGCCGCTGCCATCCGGGTTGAGGTGACTGATGTCGTCGTGGATTCCGGGCTTGGACTCTAGGAAGTGCAGGTGCAGTGGCTTGCTGGGGGGAACGAAGGCGGGGAACTCCATCGAGCCGTTGCCTCCTGTGAGGTGGATCGCATCAGCCCACTCGATAGCTGAGTGAACACTCGAATGCTCCTTCCATGCAGCCGCAGCACTGCGTTCTTGGCCAGCTGAGATTTCGTTCAGCAGGCCGTCAGTAGGTTGCCACTGGTAGTACGGTTCGAGAATCTGGATGTCATGCGAGAGCATCATCGTGCGCTGCGAGTCGAGCAGGTTCAGACAGGCGAAGCGGACTTCGAAGTGCTCGGCGATGCTGGGCAGGTTGCGCAACAGGTCGCGCGCGGCGCCACCGTGAACAGTCATCGCCGCTTTGACGACGAGCAGGCGCGGGCGTTGCTCTTCCACGAAGCCACGCTTGGGTAGCCACGATAAGGGGCTTCGGTCATTTAATTCAAGAGCAGTCTTCGTTTGGCACAGCCATGGCCGACCTCGCGTCGATGGTGCTAGGCAGCGTACAAGACACGATAGTCGAGGCGTTCGGAGCCACCACAGGATGGTTGATCGGGCACTTCCTCGTTTTGGGCATCCTGACTCTTGCCGTGGTCGCTGTCCAGAATAGACAGCATATGGTGGACCACTCCGGATTCGGTAGGGGGACGTTTCAGGATCTAGCCGTAGTCATCGCCCTTACAGCCGTTCAGTACATCATTTTCACAGGAACTTTCAACTTCTCTGAGAACGTCTCCTTTTGGCTGGCAATTATCTCGACCCTGATTCTGAGATGGCACATCCTAATCGTCGAGTGAGCGTCTTCTGCGCCTTGCGACGAGCATTCCAATGATAGCCAGCACGAGGATTGTGGCGACCCCCCCGATGATGATGGGGGCCTCGTCAGAGTACTCACCGAAGATCGACTCGTTGCCGGTGAGCTCGATGGAACCTATCCCAAGCGTCTTCGGCTCTACCTTGATGTTGACCACATTGGAGCCGGGGCACGACTTCGGCACCGACCCCCCGTCTTCCAGAACGATGACGCAACCCTCCCAGGCGTACTCGAGATTGGAGGGCGTGAGTATCTGGAACTGGCAGTTCTCCGAGGTCCCTCCGTCAGGAATCAGAACTTCGCACTGCGGGCTCTGGTCGTCAAATCCAGAGGGCCAAGCAGTCGAGCCGGAATCGTCAATCAATCGGGCACTGAATTTGGTCGTGGAATCGGTGTTGCTGTCGCAGGATATCGAAACCGAGAACGAGATTATCTGTCCGGCCTCTAGAGTGCCTCCACCCTGCCCTACAGTGTGGTCGCAGGTGGTGTACTCGGCTATCGTCACCTCGACCTCATCGGAATCACTGGCCAGCCCGGGGACCGGGACGCCGCCAGCCGAGGTCACCTCTGCCGAGACGTTGACTTGGTAGTCCCCTGCTTCTTCGTCTTGATCCGCGGACACAGTAATCGAGATCAGCACGGTCTCCCCCGCCGGGACGGAAACACTGTCTGGGCCTGTGGCGGACAAATCCTCTGAGCTGATATCCAGACTCACCTCCTCCTCCCACATCGAGGCGTTCTCCAGTTCGCAGTTCACCATCGCAGTCCTCGTCGAGCCCGGTGAGACATCCACATCCACACTATCCACACACTCTAGGGTGATGTCCGGCAGAATCTGCTGCGCCGATGCCACCGGGACGAGCGTCCCGAAGGGCCCCGCGAGGAGCAGGAAAACGAGCACCACAGCCGTTCTGGACACGACTCCGGCTGATGCCCCACTCGGATAGATATTCTCCATTCGCTCCTCGCGTCTGACTGATTTGCCGACTCAAAGCATTCATGGCGACCCCTAGGGTCGCCCGAATCCATGAGCGGAGGTGAGGCCAAGCCACCGGTTACCATTGTGAAGGACCAGACCAAGGTCACTAGCGGTGCCGAGGTCCAGGACAAGCTGATCAGCGCCGCACAGGTGTTCTCGGACCTGCTCAAACCGACTTTCGGTCCACGCGGTCTCGATAAGATGCTGTACAAGACCGATGGGACGACAGCCATCACCAACGACGGCGCCAAGATCGTCGCTGAACTTCTCGTCAAGCACCCTGCGGCCAAGATGATGGTCTCGATGGGGAACTCACAGGAGGAGACCTGTGGTGATGGTGTCACCACCACGATGCTCCTGTGTGGCTCACTGCTCCAACAGGCCAGCACTCTCATGCGCAAGGGGCTGCACCCACTGACCCTCGTTGATGGCTACCGGGTCGCACTCGTTTCAGCTCGGGACCAGATGGATACAGACACGCATAGCGTGTCTGATGAACGTCTTTTGGCAGTGGCTGAGACCGCGCTTCGTGGTAAGGGCGCAGAGGCGGCGCTCGATCACTTCTCACCGATTGTAGTGGAAGCACTCACTACACTAGCCGCTAATCGCGACGATGCCGGTGCGGAGCATGTTGCTATGTTCAAGACCGGCACCGGGAGATTGCGTGATTCGCGAATGGTTCGCGGCGTCATCGTCAACCGCCGCGTGCTGATGGACACCCTGCCCAACAGGCTGACTGACGCCAAGGTCGCGGTGCTTGGCGGCGATCTGAAGATTCGCTCGATGACCCGCGACGCCGAGATACAGATTACCGAAGCCGAGCAACTTGACTCCTTCGTCGACGCCGAGCAGGCCCGCAAGGACGCGCTCGCCGACGCGGTTATCGCCAGCGGGGCACAGGTCATACTATGCTCTGGCGAGGTCGACCGCGACATCCTGCACCGTCTATCTGATGAGGACATCCTCGCAGTGGGCGAACTGGACGAATCGGAGGTTCGCAACGCCGCTGAGGCTGTCGGAGCCAACATCGTCGACTCGATACTCGCTATCGAGTCTGCAGACCTCGGGGCGTGTGGCTCGCTGGTCTGGGAGCGCCGAGAGGCTACCGACCAAGTCGAGGACATCATCAGAATCGAGAAGTGCGCCAACCCCCGTGTCGTGACCATTGAGGTTGGTGGCAGTGGCGAGACTGGCACCGAGGAGATCATCCGTGGCTTGCACGACGCACTGCGAGCCACTTCTCTGGCTATTGCGAGTGGCGAATTGCTGCCTGGTGGCGGGTCGATTCACGCTCGCATGGCCCACGCTGTACGTCGGGCATCCGAGGCCGAACCGGGCCGGGCGAGACTCGCAATGGACGCCTTTGCCCGCGCCCTCGAGACGATTCCATCCACTCTGGTCGAGAACTCCGGCGGTGACCCGTTGGACAGAGTCCTCGAACTGCGAGCCGCTGCCAGAGAGGACGACGGCTTCGTCGGAATCACCGCTGATGGTGCTGTTGGTGCAGCCGACGGAGTATGGCATCCGAGAGCAGTCATTGAGGACGGTCTCGAGGCGGCCACAGAGACCGCTATGAGCATGCTCAGGATAGATCAGGTAATCTCCGCTCGAGGCGACTAGGACTGCCGACGCGAATAATTCAAGTCCGCCGCACGAACGCATCAGCATGGCTTCGCCACGCGCTCTGCTCAGTGTCTGGGACAAGTCAGGCATCGTGACTCTGGGGCGAGCCCTCACAGGCATGGGTTGGAAACTCCTCTCGACCGGCGGAACCGCGCGTTCTCTCAGGGAGGCGGGCCTCGAAGTCACCGAGGTTTCCGAGGCCACAGGGCATCCGGAAATCTTCGACGGACGAGTGAAGACGCTGCACCCGGCTGTGCACGGAGGCATTCTCGCACGACGTGAGCGCGAGGACGACATGTCTGCCCTCGGCGAGTTGGGCTACCTCCCGATAGACCTCGTCTGCATCAATCTCTACCCCTTCGAAGCGGTGGCCGCGCGCGATCCTCCCGCACCTATCGACGAACTCGTCGAGATGATAGACATCGGCGGGCCCACCATGATCCGCTCTGCCGCCAAGAACCACCAAGACGTCCTGATCCTCACCCACTCCGACCAGTATCCGGGTGTACTCGACTCCCTCGCCACCGCTGATGGCAGCCCATCTGGTGTCGGCCGAGAGGCACGGGAGGGATTGGCGCTCGCCGCGTATCAGAGGACGGCCGCCTACGACGCGGCGGTCTCCAACGAACTTGAGAGTAGGTTTGCAGACACAAATATCCCCTCGCGAATCCACGTCGCTTCCGGGCCGGGAACCGAGCTTCGCTACGGGGAGAATCCGCATCAGCCCGCCGCGTTCTACCCCACAGCATCAGGCCCTTCGGGCCTGGCGGCAGCGGTGCAGCACGCTGGGAAGGAACTCTCATTCAACAACTACCTCGATCTCGACGGTGCCCTGCGGCTGGTACGATCCCTCTATGTCAACTGCCCAAGTGAGCCCCATGGCTGTATCATCGTCAAGCACAGTAACCCCTGCGGCGCGGCAGTCGACACCACTCAGGTCGGAGCATGGGAAAACGCGCTCGCGAGCGACCCTGAGAGCGCCTTCGGCTGCGTCATCGCATTCACCAAACCAATTGAGAAGGACACCGCCGAGGCCATCGGAGACCACTTCCTCGAGTGCATTATCGCACCCGGGTACGAGCCCGGGGCGATCGAGGTTCTCTCTGCCAAGAAGAACCGCAGACTGCTCGCGCTGGACCCAATCGAGCCGCGCGCCGACGAAGTCAGACTACGTCAGCTCGACGGCGGCTGGCTGGCTCAGGTCCAAGGCCCTCCGAGGATAGACTGGGGCGAGGTGAAGTGCGTCACTGAGCGACAGGTTGGCTCCTCCGAGATCGCTTTGGCCCGCTTCGGCTCGGCAGTGCTTGCGGAAGTCAAGTCGAACGCGATCATCCTGGTCACGAGGACAGAGACCGGTTGCGCGACGGTAGGTGTCGGGCCCGGCCAGACCAGCAGGGTCGAGGCGGTGAGGATTGCTGCTCGCAGGGCGGGAGAGCGCGCCACAGGCTCGATGATGCTCTCTGACGCCTTCTTCCCATTCCGCGATGGGATTGACGCAGCGCACGAGATTGGTGTTGCCACGGTTGTCCAGCCCGGCGGCTCGGTCAGGGACCAAGAGTCGATCGACGCGGCCAACGAACACGAAATGGCGATGCTGTTCACTGAAATGAGACTCTTCCTACATTGAAAATCAATAACAAGATAATTGCGTTACCCCGCTGTCGATGCAGACATGCGGGCGAAAGTCTTGCTAGTCGGGCTCCTGATGTTGTCGGCATCACTTGCAGGCTGTTTCAAGGAGGATCCGCCACCATCTCCGCTCGAAGAACCCCCTCTTCCGGACGGGTTCTTCCTCACCGGACCCGATGGAGAGAACCTCTCACTGACCCTATATCAGCCGCTGAACCTCAGTTTCGTGTTCAGCAGTGTCGGTGAGGACGGGGCGGAGCCGAGTATCGGAGTCACCTCGAGTGGTTGCATTTTCTTCATTGCTTTTGAGAAGGTCATGCGTTCTTGCGATCATGGCCAATCATGGGAGGACGTTTCAGGGTGGATGTGCGCATTCCAGACCAATGACCCGTGGGGCTGGGTCGACCCTGTGACGGATCGGATATTCAACGTGCAGATGCAGGGCTTGGAGACGTCTTGGATATGTTATAGCGATGATGACGGATTAACTTGGGTGGGTAATCCGCACGACTCTGGTACGACTCCGATTAATGATCACATCAAACTGGCAACTGGCCCGTGGACGAGCAGCGGTTATGGAATCGGCGGCCAATTTACTCAGGCTTACTATGAGACAGCCGTGTACTATTGTTACAACAAACTCATCGGTATTTTCTGCTTCACCAGTTTTGATGGCGGTGCGACATTCGAGACGGGTGGACTAATCTTCGGATTAGCCACAACCAATGGTGGTCTCCATGGAGCTATCACTTCTGCACCGGATGGCACTGTATACGTCACGCCTCGAGTAGCAACGCCAACGGTCATCGTTTCCCATGACAATGGTTTGACTTGGTTTGATCGATCCATGGGTGAAGATGTAGGGACACCCAATCCTCGCAAGAATTCGGAGGTTGCGACCGACACTGAATCTAATGCATATCACATCTGGACAGGGGCAGACGAAGGCGTCTACATGTCGAGAAGTACTAATTCGGGAGAGACGTGGGAACAGACCAGTATCAGAATCAGTCCAAGCGCAGTTATCTCTACTGTATTCCCTCAGATTGATGCAGGTGATCCGGGAAGGATTGCGATTACCTATCTTGGGAGTGAGAATGCAAGTGAACTGAATCAATCCGACATCGACGGGGAGCCGTGGGATGGTAATGCACACTATGCGCCTGCCAATGTCAGCTACTACCTGTACATCACCTACAGCCTGAACGCGCTGGACCCAGAGCCGGTATTCCACACCGTCAGAGTCTCCCCCGACCCGGTCCAAGTTGGCAGCATCTGCCTGAACAGCGGTGACTGCCGCGATATAGGGGGTTCGAATCGTAACCTACTGGACTTCAATGACCTCCACATCGACCACGAGGGGCGGGTGTACGTGGCCTTCGCAGACGGCTGCACGGACTCCTGCGCCACCGACAACAACTCCACACCAGAGGACTCCCGAAGCAGACTCGGGTCGGTCTATTTCCTAGGCAGCGGACCCAGCCTATTCGAGTCGGTAGGAGATCTGGCCGAATTCGAGGAAGAGTGAATTTTTCAGCAGCCATCTAGGTCCGACGGCCCAGCGTTTCGAGCGCCTCACCGGCGGCACCGAGCGCCTTGTGGCATAACTGAACATCACCTTGCTCCAAGGCACTCGCTGCCTCAGATACAGCCTTCTCGGCGGCCATCCTGCCGGCGTCTCCAGGTCCGACCCCAGAGGAATCCAGTCGCTTTCGCAGAGTCTTCCACTCCGTGTCTACGAACCTCATCAACTCCCTGACCTCGCTGAGCTCGGTCTCGTGCGTGCGCAGCGAGGCAGTAATCTCCCTCAGTGCCTCCGCTGCTACTACCCATTCTCCTCCGGCGGCCTTGGATGCGACATCGTCGAGCTTTGCTTCCCATTCTGCCACCGAGTCTGCTGGGAACCTGTCTTCGACCTGCTTCCTTTGACGCAGAGCCCTCTGAACCTCCTGCATGGCCTCTGATGTCTCTCGCACGTCACGTAGGACACTGTCTGCGAGCCCCTTAGCAAGAGCTGAGTCACCCGATTCAATCGCCTCGCGGGCCTCGGCGAGCCTCTCTTTCGTCATGATTAGAATGTCACCTTCTGCATTGGCCACCGCGTGCTCAGCGTCTTTCAGTGACTTGGAGGCACCCTCCTCGGACGAGCCGAGACTATCGAGGTGCCCGGGGATGGATGCTGCGATGTGCAGGGCCTCTTCGGGCTCCTCGGCGTCGAGTGCTTCCTTGGCGGTGTTTAGGATGCCTCGAACAGTCTCGGCCTGATGGCCGCTCCGACCACCTATGGCTGCTTCTGCTTCGGCAACCGAGTCGACGGCGGCCTGCCAGTGCTCCTCGATGACGGCCGCTTTTGTCTTAGCACGGCGGTACAGCAATTCAGCCTCTCGCAGGGCGCCGTGCTCGGTCTCCCTATCGCCCATCTCGAACGCCCGCCTCGGACCGAGGGCGTCCATCGTGACCTTCTCGGCCCTCTCGACCGCCCTCATCGCATCACTGCGGATAACATCTAGGTCCCCTGCCACAGCGAGGACCCGCTCGGCCTCTACCTCGGCCTGAGAGATCAGTGTCATCCCTCTAACAGGGTCCTTCCAACCCTCTTCACGGGCCGTCTTGAGCAACGAAGCGGCCTGTTCCAAGCCAGAACCCTCCGCTCGCAGTTTCAGCATTCTGGCATCAGCCTCCTCCAGCCTCTCGCCGAACTCGCCTCTGGCCTCGTAATCATCGTCCTTCGCAGTCAGGTCGGGGATCATGGTCGCGCAGCATGCAACGATGACCACACCCCAGAGAAGCGCTTCATCACTCATCGAGACAAGGATCGCCAAGGCGATTGCGAGGCCAGCGATGCTGGTGAGGCCCCGCCACCTGCGTGTCGAGAGATTAGAGCCGAGCAGGTGGTTGGAGAACCACCAGAGCAAGACGGCTATGGCCCCGAGCATAGCGAAGGCGATCATCGCATCATCGGAGCCAAAGTGGATGCCTGCGAATGCGAGGACGCTGGGCCATGCGATGTTGGCGGCTGCACCGAGCCTAGAACGCTCTACCGGACCGTATTCTATGAGATCGGCAATCAGCAGCCCGGAGGCGAACAGCGCTAGCACGGGACCACTCCTAGGGAGCAGTTCCGCCCCTCCATTGACCGCGGGTGACAGCCACCATCCCCCGCCAGCAATCAGCACCAGAGTGCAGAGCAGAGCCAGTCGCTCGACCCTGAGACGGTGTGCCAGCACGACCTTGTCGGGGTAGTCGGGCAGCAGGATCATGTCGAGCCACCCAGAGTCGGGGGTCAAGAGGTGTGCGGATAACTGAGCGGGGCTCAGGGCTTCTGTGATTCCGGCCCCCAGAGCCGACGTGCTCCCCATGCAAGCAGCATCAGGGCCACTAGGGCCCCGAGCAGCACTTGCATCGCCGCCAGCCACCACGGCTGCACACAGCAGACGTAACCGTCCTCGATATCCAACACACCTTGCATACCCGCGCTGTCGCTAGCCCACTCGAATCTGAGGTCTATCGGGTCTGTATTCGTTAGTTCGAGAACGAGTTCGACGTTGAACACGCCAGGACCCGCAGAGTTAGCTGCAGTGATCACTACCTCGCCCGAGCAGACATCGTTAGAGCACAGCATTCCAGCCCCGAGGTCGGCGCCAGTGTTCTGCAAGGTGACGAATATGTTGACCGTCTCGCCTTCCACTGCATCGCCCAACATGTTGTGCTGTAGAACGGAAAGGTTGACACCACGCTCCGGCGATACGGCTAGGCCGAAGGATATCTGCTCCATGTTGCCTGCCGTGTCCCAAGCAAGGATGTGGATGAGGTGCACTCCCGACTCTGTTATGGGCAGTGGCAGTTTCTCCACATCGGCCCATACAGCGCCCTCCACGACCTTCTCCTCATTCACCCGGACCTCCCAGATCACATCTTCTATGGCGTCCAGATCGTCGAAGGATTCGGTCAGAGAGAGAATTATCGAATCACCTGCCCGAGAGGGACTCTCGGGGGAAATCGAAGTTCCGTTGGCGATGATGTCTGGGATGATGGTCGGGCCCATCCCGTCGGAGATGGTAATCGTCCAGTCGTCAGTGACCTGATTGGATGCGTCGTCAGTCACTGTCAGGGAGAGGTAGTACTCGCTCGAATTCTTCGCTTGGTGCCGCTCGGTGATGTTGAGGTGCATGCCATTGACCTCGCCGCCCTGAGAGAAGCGGTCCGTGAACACGAGCGTATTGATCCCGGAATGACTCCACCCCTCTGACTTGTCCGAAGCAACTTCGATGTATACAGGTAAACCGCCGACGTCGGAGGCGCTAAAACTGAAGTCGATATCTCTCCCAGATGGCACCTCGAGATAATCCTCAGATATTTCGAGCTCGGTTGAGTTTCCGTCCTCCAGAAGCACGAAGGCGCCCTCCCAAGTAGGATCCAGACCGTCGATGACAACGTTTTCGTTCGCATTACTCGATGAGGAGAATGAATCCATACAGTGTAGAACAACAGTAGCAACTTCTCCGTCAGAGTAGTTTAGTTGTGAGGCTGTGAATACCAGATTCTGTTCCTGGGTCTCGAACACCTGTGTCCCATTCTGATGCACTGTCCACCACAGCTGCGTATCGTCGAGTACGCTGTCGCGGCACTCGCCCGAATACTGAGTTGGCAGTGAGAGTGGTATCACGGAGCCACCGGTCTGCCTGATTGAGAGAGCAGAGGGGGGTTGGTTCTGCCCTAGAGTGATACGGATGTCCGATGCGACGGGAGCCTGTTGGCGATATACGGTGAAGTCGTTCGGGTTTCCCTCGATGATTTCGAGCATGGCGCTGTAGCGGAACTCCCAGTCTCCTGGCAGGGTCACACGGAGGGGTATCTCCTCGATGACCCCACCGACACGAGGTATGTCGAGTATCCTAGTGGAGCGCCCATCTGTGGTGCCACTGAGATCCGCCGTTTCGGTCCAGCCCCAACTGCCGTTACTGTCCACCGAGCCGTTGATTGGTGGGACGACAGTGATGTCACCCCCTTTGTCAGAGCGTAAAGAGAGATAGTCGATGACGCAGCACCCCGAATCTTCTGAGTCGGTCAGGTTGCGAACAGTCTCCACTAAAGAGACGAAATCAACAATCTCGGGAATACTCAGCCAGCCGTCCCCATCACCAAGGTGCTGATCTATCTGGGCACGTACTCCGATGTCATGGTCAGGTAGCAGATCAGTGCCGTAGTCGTCGCGAATAGAGACGTTTGCGAACCAAGTCGCGGTTATGTTCGATGAGGATGCGATATTGCTTGTGATATCCAGATGCGCGTTGCCCATGATGTCATCATCCTGCGGCGGCAGCGGGTCGGGCCAGACCCAGGTAAGCTCCTCAGTGCGGAAACCAGCCATAATGGGAGCTCGCAGCCGCATGAGGTCGACGTTGCTACGGCTCGCATTTCCCAAGGGCGTCTCTTCGGCGAAGGTGCAGTTGCTCGGCTCGAGACCGTAACCGCAGGGAATCGTGCCGTTGATGGTCGCGTTCGCGTCCGAGAAGGCCCAGAGCCTTACCACAGGGTAGCCGATGTACGAGACTTGGCTGGTCATCAGGGTTCGAACATCGCGCTCTTGGAACTCCCCTCCATCCACCGAGACGTTGGCCACGCTCTGTGTGCCCATGTGATGCTCGCCCCCTAGGAGATGACCGAGTTCGTGAGATGCGATGTAGGGGCTCATCGAGTAGTGCGTGATATGCACGTACGACTCGTCCTCCTCCGCGGGAATCCTGGAGGCACCGCTCGCCCCGGGGCCGCCGTCCCCTGACTCCCTCCAGTACAAGATTACGTCTGCGTATGTTGAGTTCCTGATGAGGTTGAGTTCCTCGATGTAGTCCACATAGGGGCTGTTGTGGGGATTCATCATCGCTAGTGAGAGTTGCTTCTTCCAATCTTCGTCCAAGTGGGACATGTTGACCTGCATAGAGGGCAGGAGGCTGAACTCCGCCCCTATCTCACTCCTAGCGTAGTTCTGGTTAACATGCTCGAACAACCTGCTCAGGTAGCCGTCCACCGTCGTCTCGCCGTAGTCGTCTGAGATGTCGTCGATGTGAGTACTGCCTGCCTCCGGCTCTGGGTAGATGACGAGCAGATCGATTACATTCGCATTGCCTTCCTCTGGCAGGTGATCACGCTCGCCGCTCGCCAACTGTTCGCCGTTTGCGAGTGCTGGGGCGGCGAGCGTGCCGAACAGCATCAGGAGCGACAGAGTCAGTGCTGAAGCGCGAGAACCCATTGCTTCACCTCAGTCTTCATGGATAATCGTCGAACCGATATGATCGATTCCCAGTGGGATGATTCTGTGCTCAGGCCCCAACTCGGCGAGTCGCGCACGCAGACCGGCTTCACCGTGAACTAGGAAGAATCCACCCCCCCCGGCTCCAAGCAGCTTAGCACCGGTAGCGCCCATACTCATGATGCGCGTGTGTAGCGCGTCAATATCGTTCCCGCTGACGCCGGCAGAGATTCCCCTCTTGGCCTCCCAAGCACCGCTGAGCAGGTTTCCGAGGCCCGAAAGGTCCCCCGATTCCAGAGTTTCTCTGGCCTCGTCGGCTTGGATACGGATGGCGCGTAACCTGTCGAGTTTGTCGGCAGGGTCATCCGGTGCCTCGCTCAGGACCTCGCTAGCGCTGCGCGACAGCCCGGTGAAGACGAGCGTCAACTCCTCTCCGAGCCGCTTCATGGTATGTGCCGAGAGTCTCAGCGACTCGATCTCGACTCCGTCAGCTCCAAATCGAATCGAGTTGACGCCGCCGAAAGCAGCGGCGTACTGGTCCTGCCTACCTATCGGCTGTCCCAGCACATCAATCTCGATATGGCAAGCCTCTTCGGCCAACTGCTCGGCTGAGACCTCACGCCCAGCGAACCTGTGAAGGGCGTTGAGCAGTCCTACAGTCACTGCTGAGGAGGAACCGAGGCCAGTGCCTCGAGAGGGAATGTCGGCGATGGTCGTAATCTCAACGCCTGAAGTCACTCCAGTGAGTCGCATGGCCTCGCGAACGAGTTCGTGATCCAGGTCCTCGAAGTTATTGACGGTCTCCATCAAGGAATAGGATACGCGGACCTTGTCGTCGAAACGCCGATTGACGGTGACGTGGATGTGCCTGTTGAGAGCCAAAGAGGTCACCATGCCCCCGTTTGGCTCGGATGAGGCGAACGAATCGACATCGGTTCCACCTCCGCAGAAGGAGACTCGGACGGGGGTCCGGCTGATTATCATCAGTCGCGCGGGATAATTACCCCACATCAAGCCGACGGTACCGTGTCAGAGGGCCCAGAGGGCCACAGTAAGACACATAACCGGTACGCTCCCGGCTTCGCTGAGGAAAGGCATGGGCGACCTCATCACGATGGACGATCTGACTAACAAGGAGATTACCACTCTCCTCGATAACGCCGAGCGTCTCCTTCCCATCGCCAAGGGCGAGGTTCACCTCCCTCTGCTTGAGGGCAAGGTGCTAGCGAACATGTTCTTCGAGAACTCGACGAGGACACGCATGTCCTTCGAGTCCGCGATGAAGAGGCTTGGTGGCTCTGTGCTGAACTTCAGCTCCGCCGGCTCGTCAGTGGCTAAGGGCGAGACTCTGTACGACACTATGCAGATGGTTGACGGTTACGCGGACGTTGCCGCCATACGCCACCCGCGTCAGGGAGCCGCCCAGTATACCGCCGACGCCATCGATATACCGGTGCTGAACGCCGGAGACGGCGCGGGCAACCACCCCACTCAGACACTCCTTGATCTGTTCACCATCCGTGAGGCGCACGGCACCCTCGAGGGACTCAACGTAGTCCTGGTGGGCGATCTGCGTTACGGGCGCACCGTCCACAGCCTGTCGCACGCATTGGTGCGCTTCGGGGCGACTTTGACTCTGGTATCGCCCGACTCGCTGCGCATACCATCTGAGATTGTATCCGATCTGACTGCGGATGGAGCGAAGGTGACTGAAACCGCCGACCTCACCGCAACCATCGACGATGCCGACGTCATCTACATGACTCGCATCCAGAAGGAGCGTTTCCCTGACGAGGATGAGTACTCCAAGGTCGCCGGCATCTACATGCTGACGGCCTCTGATCTAGCCGGCGCCAAGGGGAGCATGATCATCATGCACCCATTGCCTCGAGTCAATGAGATCCATCCAAGCGTCGACTCGACTCGTCACGCTCGGTACTTCCAGCAGGCGTTCAATGGTGTGGTCGCGAGGATGGCCCTGCTGTGCGACTGCCTCGGCGTAAAGATCCCCAAGAAGGTGAAGTGATGAGCGAGATGAGGCGTGTTACCGCGATCTGCAACGGCACGGTAGTAGACCACATACCCGCTGGTCGCGCGATACAGGTCCTGCGCATGCTCAGGTTGGACATCGGGCGCTCTAACCCAATCTCGATGGTGATGAACGTACCGAGCGCCAAACTTGGGCGCAAGGACGTGCTGAAGATCGAAGATCGAGAGCTCAGCCAAGAGGAACTTGACAGGCTGGCGCTAATCGCGCCTGCAGCAAGCGTCGCAATCATCCGAAACTACAGTGTTGCTGAGAAACTGAAGGCCGAGTTGGGTGAGGAGTTGGTGAATATCGCTCGTTGCTCGTTCTGGAACTGTATCACTCAGAATGCGGGCGAACCTTTGCCCCAAAAACTCCGAGTGATCAATGTGGAGCCGCTTGAGATTCGCTGCTCCTACTGCGGGCGTGGGCAGAACATGGACGAGATAGTCGAGAACATCATCTGTATCCCGAATCAAGGGGTACCCTTTGATTCGTCCCGGAAGTCTCGCCTCATCGACTCGCTGCCTGAGATACTAACCATTTCACCTGAGTCGAACCAGAACAGTCCACAAGACGAGCATCCATCGAGATCCAGATACTCCTTCTTGTTTGGTATCATAGCTCGTATCAAATCAAATCCAATATTGCCACTTCTTTGGTCGGGCATCACGTAGGTGATTGGGATTCGATTCATTCTCCCTTCGCAACTAGGGCACATCTTTTCCCCGGCCTCACAATTCCGCAGGGCTCTTTCTATGGCTAATGCTTTGTCCTCCCCGATTTTGCTGATTATTGTCTTGGAGTCGAGCATACCCCCTCCACAGTTAATGCAAGAGAAATACGCAGTGGTTTCTCCAGTTGCAAAAAGAAATAATCCAAATGCTACGACACCCCCCAATATCAACCATCCTTCGCCAATTATTATACCAGCTACAAGCATCAAAACGCCGAGCACAGCCGCGATCTTCTTATTGAATTCACTCACTTTATCATGGCGGTCGTAAGAGAGTTCTCCGCAACCGTTCGGGCACCGGAAGACCTCTGCTGACGCAAATTGGAAGGAGGCCTTGTCTAAGGCCTCCTCTACTATTTCCTGTTGTAGATTTGTATACTGCTCCCGATGCGTGCCACCCTGCTCCAAAATATCTCGAATATGCCTGTTGCACATTCCCTCTGACCTGAACTCCAAGGCATTGCAGCCTTCAATAGCACAGTTCCGCTTTCCCACAGCGACTTCATTACCCCCGCCATCATCAATTTATGCCCGGCAGAAATGTGACTCATTTGCTAGGGACTAATTCACTCTCGGCTGGGAACTCGGAATCCTACATACCACATCCCAATCAGCCCAACTAAGATGACGGTCCCAGCCCCGAACCCAGGGTCGGCCCCGCTCCAAGATGATGGGTCGGTCAACACACCGTCCCCCTTTGTCGAGACCAACCAGACGAAGTATGACGAGACCGATGCCATGAGAGCGATGAGCCCGACAGTGGTGTACTTGGCGTGCTTGGGGATGGTTTTGCCTGTAGCGTAGTAGTCGAACATCGCTGAGCCGAAGTAGCGGTTGGTCAGCGTCAGGCGAAACATCCTCTCGCTGGACATAGAGAACAGAAACGCGGCAGGGACGGCCCAGGACACGGTGGGCCAGCCAGGAATCCAGATGCCGATAACGGCGAACACGAGGAACAGAGAACCGAGGCCGACGTACAACCTGCTCTTGCTCGGACTACTGGCCACGCAGTAGCGCTCGACGATCTCCTCCACCGTCTCCAGTCGCTCCATGTGCTGCCTCCTACATCCGGCCGTGCAATTCGATGTATAAGGTCCGGTGCAGGGCGCCTTCGAAACTCTCCACGAACATATCAGGGCCCAAACATCAAACCGAGTCCGGCCTCTCCCTCGACATGGGTTCTGAGTTCCTACTTCCCCGGGCAGGCACCATCGAAGATCCAGTCAGACTCGCGGTGCTGGTCTCCGGCGGCGGCTCCGGCCTCGCCGCGCTCCTCAGATACCAGCAGACTCCACGCTCCCACTCCACCGTGCTCGCTCTCGCGGACAGCACCGATGCAGAGGGCTTGGAACATGCTCGTAATGCCGGCGTGAAGAGCGTCGGCGTACCACTTCCCATGGAGATTGACAGGTCCGAAAGGCGCCTCGCGCACGAGCATTTGGTACACGCCGAACTCGTTGCTGCGGATGTCGAACTCGTTGTATTGAGCGGCTATATGCGCATCCTCACGCCGTGGTTCGTCTCACGTTGGAAGGGCCGGTTGATCAATATCCACCCCTCTCTGCTGCCCAACTTCCCGGGCGCCCACGCGCACCGGGATGTTCTCGCTGCCGGGGTAAGCGTGACCGGGTGTTCGGTGCATCTGGTCGACGAGGGCGTGGACTCTGGCCCGGTCCTCGCACAGAGACAGGTCGAGGTACTGCCCGATGACGATGAGGGAGCCCTGCAGGAACGAGTCAAGAAGATCGAGCACATACTCTACCCTGAGATCCTCGACCAACTCTGCTCGGGCCGGATATCACTCTAGGTCCTCTGGCGTGTTGACGTTGCGCAGGACCAACGGCTCCTCCAGCATCAGCGAGTGGGGCATCTCGGTGAACTGGATGTGCAGTGGTCTACGGTCATTCCCTCGCAGAGCGTTTACCACCCTGTCCGGGCGAACCAGCGCCAGCAGTGGGTGAGCCCACAGACCGTCGCTTGGCATCGCGAGGGCATCACCCTCTTCCAGCGTTGCCTCAAGCCCTGCGAACACCTCTGAGCTAATCCAAGGCACGTCCACAGGGGCCAACTGCAGGGTCTCGGATTCGCATAATGGGTCCTCAAACGCCTCGAGTAGGGCCTCAATCGGCCCTGCGTGCGGTTCTGCGTCGAGAACCCACTCGACTTGGATGGTAGGGTCTAGCACCGAGCCGTAGCGCTCAATATCTTCCGGTTCGGCCACAGCGATTCTGATTGGCTCGCGCCCTGCCTCGGCCAGAGCCATCGCGACGCGGGCTATGCATGGCTCGCCGCCAACTTCGATGAGTGCCTTGTCTCGACCCATGCGCGACGAGCGACCGCCAGCTAGCAACAGGGAGCGCATATCATCACCGCAACTCGTCCAGCCGACGCAGCGCGTGCTGTATCTCGTCCATCAAATCAAGCGCGCGGTTGAGCAGGATCTGCCGGTCGCGCCTCACGTCGGTAGTCTCCATCCATCTCATCAGTTGGGTGATGTCGTGCGCATCACGTTTGATGGTCCACTCCAGAACCTGCTCAGCTACCGGGTCATCAGAGGGCAGGAGGCGGTTGCTCATGGCTGGCGGCGAGCGACCTGAGCCATCAGTCCTGCGCTTCAGGCGAGAGCAACCTCTGCTTTACCCGGCCTAGCAGCGAATCTCCAACAGGAACCTCCAAAGAAGTCAGAGCACTCCTCAAAAAAGCACTCGGCTCATTGCCTCTGACTGAGCCGGCGTAACTCACAAGCAGAGCCATGTGAGCATCCACAGCACGCCCTTCACACCATTGCAGGAGCGTTGCATCGCTCGGCATCCCACGCCCAGCCCGCAAAAGCTCCTCGATGCTCAGTAGCAAGGCCTCGGCCGGCTCGACGCCTCTGGTTGACGAGGCCAGTACTTGCCAGGGATCGCTCCCGAGCCTCGAATGGTCTAGGTTGGCCAGTAGTATAGCAGCTAGTGCGACATCCTCGCGCCCGTGACGGGCCCAGAGCCCGCTAACCAACCTCAGCAGAGCGCCCTGTTCTTCCCCAGCCCCGGTCAGCAACCAAGAGGCGAGTTGCCGCAGCATCTCATCCGGCGTCCCGAGGTGGAAGGCGTAGCCGGCCGACTCCCCCAGTCGGTCAGTGCTTGATTTCATGATCAGGGCCGGCACACCAATCGGGTAGGCCTCACGCACCACTCTGGCGAGCCGCCTGTCCGATTGATGAACCTCCGGCGGTTGGGAGGCAAGAAAATCGTCTAGCGAATCGTGTTGAGACATGTCCATCCTCAGATTTGGCTCCGGATTCCGTCGAAGATCCCCCCAATTCTCTCCATGGTGTCGTCCAAACGCATTCTGAAGTCCTGCAGCACGTTCCTATGGATTATCTCCTCTAACTGACGGTCGAGACTCCTTGTGATTGCCCTGTGCTCGGAGTCGCTGATATCGAAGGCACGACGTAGGTAGGCTAGGATGGTGAGCTCGTCGTCGGAGCGGTCGGTGTGGATGAGAACGGCTTCCAGAATCTGCTCGTAGACCAAGCGCATCTCCTGCCTCCCGATTTCACGCCCTGGCCCGAGACTTTCGCCGTTTACGACAGCGTCGTAGACGCGCTTCGGCTCAACCTCTTCCAGTTTGAATGCATGAGCCAGTTTCACTAGGAGCCGCTTCTCTCCGTTCGACAACTGACCATCGCGAAGGGCGAGTATTGTAGCACCGTGGAACACCGCCCTACAGTCAGTCAGTCCCGCCTCCATGTACAACTATTCACACCGTCTCTCTTAATGGCTCTTTCAATCATCATTCAACCGATAATCAGTTCTCTCCACCAACAGTAGCGTTCATGAAGGGCAGGTAGGTCGGACGAATTGCAGGTACTCTGCCACACTCGCGGGCGCTTGGCGCCCATCCACCGAACCGCCGACTGGCGAAAACCGGGAGCGAGGCCCCAAAAGTGGGGCCGAGAGCCTAAACTAAAGGAGAAAAAACAATGACAAATGAAGGAAAATACGTGATTCACGCAACTATCCGCACTGACGGTACCGTTGCGCGTAAGGACGTCATAGGGGCGATTTTCGGACAGACCGAAGGTCTGCTCGGCAACGAGATGCAACTCAGAAAGCTCCAGCGGACTGGTCGCATCGGCCACGTAGACGTCGTTTTACACCAGCACAAAGGCAAAGTGAAGGGCGAGATACAACTCTCTACGTCCATCGACGAAGTCAGCACAGCCGTGATTGGCGCTGCACTTGAGACAATAGACAGAATCGGACCGTGCAAGGCCTCGATCAAGGTCTTGAGAATTGAGAATATCGTCTCTGTAAAGAGGGACACCGTGATAGACAGGGCCAAGGAACTCCTGCTCAGCATCGTGAACGCCGGCGCGGACGAATCGAGGAACATCCTGGATGAGGTTCGCTCGGTACTGAATCTGGAAAAGGAAGTTGAATACAATGGAATGACCGCGGGTCCGAATGTGACTAAGTCCGAGGCGATTATCATCGTCGAAGGACGCAACGATGTTCTTAACCTGCTGAAGTTCGACATCAAGAACGCAATCGCCACCATGGGCTCCGGCATCAAGCCAGAGTTGTTGGAACTCGCTAAGTCGAAGAAGACGGTTACTGCGTTCCTCGACGGGGACCGCGGTGGCAAGCTGCTGCTGATGGAAATCAGCGGTGTTCTCGGCAATGCATTGACACATGTCGCTTTCGCGCCACAGAGCCGAGAGGTCGAACACCTCGAAATGAAGGTCGTAACGAAGTCACTCAGCCAGAAGGAGACGGCCGGCAAGATAGTCGCCCGTATCCAGTCCCAGATGAACAAGGAAGACGACAGATCAGTCGGTCGAGGCGCGGAGGCCCTAGAGACCCCCGACGAAGTCAAGGCCTGGGCAGGAATGCTAGATGGACTGAAGCAGAATCAGGCAGTGATAGTCAACGAGGACGGCTCGGGCTCGGATCCGATAGGGGCGAGCAAGCTCCAAGAAACTCTAGCAGAGTCGTCTAACCCCCAGGGGCTTGTCTTCGCCGGCAAGGTGACAGGCAAGATATTCGACTACGCTTCTGGCGCAGGTATCGAGAACGTGCTAGGCACATCGGTTGGCAAGGTAACCCGGAAGTCCGGCGTTCAGGCCTACTCGACTGAAGACCTCTGATTCGCAAGCAATTAGCGAATCCTCTTCGGCGGGACATAGTCCCGCCAACAATGCCGGCGTGAGCCTCGTCAACCGCAGAAGCCATCAAAAGTCGTACAGGTCCGCTGGGGACGATGGAACAGTCTACTTTGGGCATACTGGCTTTGTATGCCCTGCTAGGTTTGGCGCTACTGACTCTGTGGCTCAGGCATCAGGCTGTGCTGAGACAGAGGGAGCGGATGCGCGACAAGATGGGCTCCTTACAGGGCGACCTCTCTGACACCTCTCAACGCCTCGACCTGTTGTCCAGGGGCGTCGACACGGTTCTCAGTGAGACGCCCGAGGTGCACGGACTGCTCGATGCCCACAAATCACTCGAGTCGGCTGAGACATTGCTGTTCGAGCAGGACGTCAATATCAGCTCCAGTGAGTCCGTCGCCATCGCCACACATGCAGCCAAGACAATTCTCCACTACTACCCAGGACTCAGCTCAGATGAAGGCGAGAAGAAGGTCATACCGGGCCTGCTGCCGTTGGTCGAGCGCCTCGATGCAATCCTCAACGAAGCCGAGATGCAGGCCGAGGACTTGGAACTCAGCGGCGATGAGCACAGGAGGCTAGGCGAACTCTTCCACGGTATCGACCGAACCATCCGTGCCTCGGACTTCTACCGCTGCGCTCATAGCCTCAGTGCCGAGGACGCCGAGGCGCTCAGGGCCCTCGCCACTATTCAGAGGGAGGAGGGCGATGTAGAAAAGCTAGATCGCAGCCTTGAGAGACTACTTGCAATCGACCCAGATGACATCGCCGTGCTCAAGGAGCAGGCGCTGTTGCTAACTGGGTCGGACGAAGAGCGTGTGACCCGCAACCATCGCAGACTGGAAGCGCTGGGAGTCGAGTTCGACCCCTCTCTCGTGACCACAGAACTGTCAGAGATAGTCGAAAGAGCGAGAGAGGTCAACAAGGACGTTGACCCCCGTGCAACCGAGCCGGAGACCTCCTCGGGTTGGCTCGAACGTGCAGCAAAATTACTCATGCTTGGCGAGATCGCCGTCGCTCTGGAATCTGTGGAGAGAGCCTTGGAGGTAAATCCAGACAACGGTGAGGCCTGGTTGTTACACGCGAAACTCCTCTCGGCGGATACGGATAGGACCAAGGAGGCGCTGCAGAGCATTCGCCGGGCGACCGTGCTGGGTGAGTACGGAGTCCTGCTGGAGTCTGAGATATTCGAAAACGACGACCGGTTGGACGCCGCGAGAGCCGTCTTGGAGGAAAGACTCGAGACCAATCCAGAGGACGCCGAGGCCAGAGCCCGTCTGAGTCTTGTCCTTCTGCGAGCCGGAGCCACCGAATGGTCGCGAAAGGTCCTGAACGAATCACCTCCGGAGGCATGGGAGCACGCTTCTTTGCATGTGATGGACGGACGCCTTCATCTGGTGACGACTGAGGAACATAGGGACAACACGGGGCAGCACGACCAACTCGTTCTGCTTGATGCACTGGTTGCCTTTGATGGGGCAATTGACCGCGACCGCGAGTCGGGTCTCGCTTGGCTGGGCCGTGCCAGAGCGCTACGTTACCAGGGCGCGCCCAACGAGTCGGAAGTCGCTTTGACCAGAGCCCGTCGGTTAATCCCGGAACATCCCTCGATAGCGCTCGAAGAGGCGCAACTCTGCTTGGACATGGGCCGTCTCGAGCAGGCTGACACTCTGGTGGCCGAGGCGGCGACCCAATTGAATAACCACATGACGATACCTTTCATCCGCGGTATGATAGCAGCTCGTCAGAACCGTCTCACAGAGGCCCAGTCACTGTTCACTAAGGTCCTAGACAACGAGCCGGAGCACGTTCGGGCGCGACTCAACAGATGCTCGGCCGCACTCATGAAGGGAGACCTCGTGACCGCGCTCGACGACGCCGATCACTTGGTCAGCAACCACCCCAAGTTGGTCTTGGCTCGCCTCCGCCGCTCTGAGATACTCATGAACCACGGTGATTGGGATGAGGCCGAAGCCGAGTTGCGCAGGCTGATTGAACACAAACCCGAGCACACAATGGCACTGGTTCATCTCGGAACCTGCTTGATTGCCAGAGGGCGACCAGAGCAGGCGGAGAAACCTCTGAATACCGCTTTGCAAATCGATCCGACGCACTCCGACGCATGGTACCAGCGAGGACTTCTGTATCTCGACTTCGGGCGCATCGAGGACGCCACACATGATTTTGAGAACGCTGCCGAGCATGATGAGCACCACATCGATGCCCGACTTCGAATCGCGACGATACTGCACGAGGGCAGTGACCCCAAGAAGGCAGCAGCGGCATGGAGGCGAGTACTCGATGCCGATCCCGAGCACCGTCTGGCACGTCGCAGACTTGAGGAGTGCAAGGACGGAACCGGTCCACCGAAACCCGGTCCGACTACATAGGGTTGAACTGCCGACCGCCACCCCCGCGCCTCATGCCGGAGCCTCTGGGAATAGAACCGGGGGGGACCGCTCCCGATTTTCACCTGCCGAATGCCAATACAGCTGTGGGTGGCGATTCGATGTCGCTGACCGACGTGATGTCCCATAACGGAGCCATCGTCGTTTTCACCTGCAATCACTGCCCGTATGTGGTGGGTTCTGAACCGCGTATTGAGGCAATGGCTGAGCGCGCGCGCTCTGAAGGCCTCGGCTTCGCAGGGATTAACTCAAACGACCCGGTCAACTACGAGTCTGATTCGTGGGATAATATGGTCAAGAGGGCAAACAGGGGGATGAGCTACTCCTACCTGCATGATGCCAGTCAAGATACCGCGCGCGCGTACGGAGCGGAGAGGACACCAGAGTTCTACCTCATCGACTCATCTGGTTCCGTCGTCTACCGCGGGAGACTGGATGACTCTCCGAGAGACCCCTCACATACGACTTCTTCCGACTTATCCGATGCGATGGACGACCTCGCCGCCGGTCGCGGCGTCGCCGTCCCGCGTACCACTAGCATCGGTTGCTCGGTCAAGTGGAAACTCTGACTAGTACTGCTCTAGAACGAGTTCGGTTTGGGTTGTGCTGATTTCACCGGGCGCGGCGTGCCACATTTCCTCAAGCAGGCCCCGTAGCGCAACGGTGTCGTCGACGTGGACGACGGCGACCAGATCCGCGTCTCCACTGATTTCGTACACACACTCGATACCAGGCCATGCAGCGAACTCTCCAGCAAGGGTTCCGATTTCTGTACCCGGGCCGACCTTGAGACGGACCAAAGCAGTCAGTCCGATTCCAGCCTCGCGGATTGTGTAGCCGCGGACCACACCCCCCTCTTCCATGCGTCGCATGCGGGTTCGAACAGTCCTCTCGGTCACTCCGACCTGCTTGGCGATGTCAACGAAAGGTGCTCTTCCCGAATCCCTCAAAACTGTCAGAATCGCTCTATCCAAACTATCTACTATGGCCATGGATTGCGCCGAAATTGGACCTATATTTGTATGTTCGCTACCTGATGTGTGAATTATGGTCATTCGTTGTTTCCGGATTATGTACATGAGAAAAACCACGAAAGAAAGTCGTATTCATTAGGGACGGCGACAATTCGCGTCCGATGTCGGCGGAGGAGACAGTCGCGCACCTCCGTATTCAGGAGTATCTCGACGATGTTTCTGGATTGGACATCCCTCCCTCCCATACCGAGTGGTACAATGTCGACGTCGCATCTCTCTTGACCGGCTCCAAGGTACTCGGACACGAGGTCGATCAGGGCACTGGCGACTCACTTCTCTTTCTCGAGAGGAGCGTCATGCTCTGTCGCCCGTCTGCTGGTAAGATGCAGCATTTCCCCAAACACCTGTTACATTGCTTCGTCGACGACAACCGCGACAAGTGCCAGGAGCACGATGGGGTCCTGTTCCGCGCTGAGCTGTTCTCGATCTCACCCACAGAGGAGCAACTTTGCTGGGAACGCTGCTGTCGCTCCGAGATGGAAGTTCCTGAGGTCCAAGGAAAGGTCGCTCGCTGGCTGAGTTGGCTCAACGCCTGAATCTTTGTTCTACGCAACCTTGAGAGGGGGATGGCAGGTCGCCGCTTCAATGAGTGGCGCTGTCAGCGACCTCTCCGCCCGGGTTATTCTGGATTCTCGCGGCAACCCGACTGTCGAAGTCGACTGCTGCGTGGACGGGGTATTGCGCGGCCGTGCAGCGGTCCCCTCCGGTGCCAGTACTGGCAGTTACGAGGCTGTTGAACTGCGCGACGGAGGTGCTCAGTGGTCTGGCAAAGGCGTCGATGCAGCCGTCGCCCACGTCAACGGTGAGATTCGCAACGCTCTGATAGGCATGGATGTGAATGATCAGGAAGCCATTGATGCCACTCTCATTGCACTCGATGGGACAGCGAACAAGGGCCGCCTAGGTGCCAACGCGATCCTTGGCGCCTCAATGGCGTGTTTGAGGGCAGCGGCAGACGGCCCACTGTGGGCACACATCTCTGGCAGAGATCGCAGTAGCCTGCCGGTGCCGCAGATGAACATCCTCAACGGTGGCGTCCATGCATCCTCAAATGTCGATGTTCAGGAGTTCATGATCGTACCTCACGGCTTCGATAGTTTTCCTAGGGCTCTTCGCGCTGGGGTGGAGACTTACCACGCGCTGAAGTCGGTGCTCAAAGAGGAAGGCCTTCTCAGCGGCGTGGGTGATGAGGGCGGTTTCGCACCTAACCTCCCACGCAACGAGGACGGACTGCGTCACGTGCTTGGAGCGATAGAGCGAGCCGGGTACAAGCCCGGTGAGCAGATTTCGATTGCTCTCGACTGCGCCGCAGAGGAGTTCCATCGCGACGATGGTTACCATATCGACGGCAAGGTGATGTCCGGCTCTGAGTTGGGAGCACTCTACTCTTCATGGCTCGACAACTATCCGATAGTCTCCATAGAGGACGCATTTGGCGAGGATGATTGGAACTCTTGGGTTGAATTCACGGCTCGTGAGGGAGGCCGGGTGCAGATTGTCGGCGACGACCTCTATGTGACCAACCCCACGCGCTTCGCTCGAGGAATAGCCGATGGCGCGAGTAATGCCATCCTCATCAAACTCAATCAGATTGGCACGGTCACCGAGACCCTGCGAGTCATGGAGATGGCCCGAACCTCTGGCTTCGCCACCGTCATCAGTCACCGCTCCGGGGAGACCTCCGACGATCTCATCGCAGACTTTGCCGTAGGTACTGACGCCAAGCAAATCAAGACTGGAGCGCCGGCGAGGAGCGATCGCACCTCTAAGTACAACCAACTGCTTAGGATAGCCGAGCAATGCAGCGATTTCACAGACTTATTCTAGGGCTGCCAGCAACAGTGGCAGAACAATGGTAGCATCTGACTCAATGACGAACTTAGGAGTCTCAGCATCGAGTTTTTCCCAGCTTATCTTCTCGTTAGGTGATGCGCCTGAATAGCCCCCGTAGGACGGACGCGACTCCGAGATTTGCGCGAACCAGGACCATAGCGGGACATCGACCTTGGCATCTTGACGCAGCATCGGCACAACCGAGATCGCAAAGTCGCCGGCGATGCCACCGCCGACTTGAAGCAGACCGGTCGGCGAATCGTCCTCGCGATACCAGTCTGCAAGCGCTTGCATAGCGTGCAGGCCTCCCTTGACAATATCCGGGCCCTTGAGCGAGCAGTCGAGGACGCGAGCAGCAAGTATGTTGCCAAGCGTCGAGTCCTCCCATCCGGGTGTGAAGATGGGGAGATTCGCATCTGCTGCTGCCACCAGCCAGGAACTCTCTGGCTTCGCATCGAACTCCAATTCTCCGTGGAGCAACAGGTCATACAAGTACTCATGTGGGAACCTACGGTCGTCCGCAGCCTCAGCGTCCTCCCACAGCGACATCAATGGTTTCTCAATAGCGCGAATCGCATCCTCTTCCGGAATCGCAACATCGGTCACCCGATTCATCCCACGTTCCCGTAACGCGACCTCGTCACTAGCTGTAAGCTCGCGCCAGTCCTCTATCTCCTCGTAACTAGAGTGTGCGACCAGATTGAACAGTTCCTCTTCCAGATTGGCGCCGGTGCAGCAGATGGCATGCACCCTCTGAGCGCGAATAGCCGGAGCCAAGCTCCTGCCAATCTCAGCAGTAGACATCGCACCGGCCAGAGTGACCATCAGCCTCCCATCATTGTCTAGGAATCCACGCAGAGATTCTGCGCATCGTGCGAGTGCCCCAGCGTTAAAGTGGCGGTAATTCTCCTCGATGAAGTCACGTACCGACACGTCCTCACCTCAGAACCTGTCTACATGTTTGCGACCGGAGAGGACCAATTCGGGCACAGCACTCTGCAGTACTCTGTGGATGTCGTCGGCCAGAGGACCGGGGTCGTTGCTTCCGCAAGTGAAGATGTCAATAGCCAGCAGGCCACTATCCGAATAGCAGTGTGCGCTGACATGACTCTCGTCAATCAGCACAACAGCCGCGAAGCCGGGCGGGCTGTCTGCGCCATTGAATTGCGCGACATGAGAGTGAACCTCTTTGATCCCCGCTCTCCGGACGCCGTCACGCAGCAACTGCAACATCCACTCACCGTCGTTGTCTGCCGGTGAGGCGTAACCAGTGTAGTCCAGCAGGATGTGCCCGCCGCGCGCTGAACCGCTCATACATCCTCTGCATCGTTTTATCGATTTCAAGGTGACTAATCCACAAGCCATGCCCGCAAGCGCCTCAATCCCTCGTGAATTGCCTCCTCGTCGGTGGCGTATGATATTCTGACAAAACCCTCGCCGCCGGTGATGAGTGAAGTTGGAATCAACTGTACTCCGGCCTCTAGGGCTCCGTCGGCGAACTCGATATCACTCATCCCGGTGCCGGTGACATCAACGAACACGTAGAATGCTCCTTCTGGCTCGATCACCCTCAGACCGGACATTTCTTCGAGTCCACCAATCATGATATCGCGTCGTTTCAGGTACTCTCGGTTGAACTCCTCAACAGAGTCGTCGCAGTCAAGCGCCACCGCAGCTGCGTGCATCATGAAAGTAGGGACGTGCGAAGCTGAGTTGGCCTGAGTCTTCACTGCCGCCCTCATCGCATCCGGGGGTCCTGCGAGGAAGCCCAGCCTCATCCCCGTCATCGCCCAGGACTTCGACCAGCCGTTGACGATTAGTGTACGCTCCTTACCACCGGAGAGGGTTGAGGGAGAGGTATGTGGATAGTCCGTCCAGACCAATCTGGCGTAAATTTCGTCTGAGACTATCCAGAGATCGTGCTCGATGGCAATGTCGACTATCGCTTGCATCTCGTCGGGCGTGAACACGGCTCCCGTTGGGTTGCATGGCGAGTTGATTAGTATCATCCGAGTTCTTTCGGTGACCGCTGCCGCGATGGCATCGATGTCGGGGTGGAAGTTGTCCTTCCTCACTGGGACGTTCACGGGGACCGCTCCTATCAGGCTGAGCATAGGCTCGTAGGAGGCCCACGATGGAGCCAACAGGATGGCTTCGTCGCCTGGCATGGTTGCTATCATGAACGAGTACAGCAGCGCCTGCTTGGCACCGGGCGTGATGACCACATCATCCATGCCTACATCTATTCCGTGATGGCGTGCTAGGTAGTCGGAAACAGCTTGGCACAACTCCATCGAACCGGCTCCGCGGGTGTACTTTGTGTTACCATCTTCGAGTCCTTTGATCGTCGCTTCGATGACCTCAGTCGGTGCATCGAAGCCCGGCTCACCCACCGTCCAGCGAACTACTTCTGGTCCCGGGGGCTGCAGATAGGGTGCGAAGCCCACACCAAGCCCGTCGTAGCGCGAGGAAATCTCAGGCATGCCGCTGGCGGGTGGCTGACCGGAGATGAACATATGCGCCAAGTCTTCTGATAGTGACGTCGCCACTCTCCAAAGAGTCTTCAAGGGGACCTCGGGGGTCGAGAGTCGCTGCACGGGTGGCAGAGCAGCTATGCAATGGACTGCAGATCCATGGACCCGGGTGCAAATCCCGGCCCGTGCTCCATCTTCCGTCTCAGCAACCGCTCTAGAAGGAGACCGATCCGGGGTCGACATTTCCTCCTGAAAGAATGAGCCCCACTCTGCTGATACCTTCCAGATCCCTGAACTCAGGCCTCAGCACCGCAGCGAGTGAGGCCGCACCGCTCGGCTCGACCACCATACCGAGGTGTTTGAGCAGAAGCCGCATTGCCTCGATCACCTCCTCGTCGCTGACTGTGATGACGCCCTCGAGATGGTCCCTCAATATGGGCCAAGTCAATTGCCCCAAACTGGTCAGCAGTCCGTCGCAGATGGTGTCAGGACCAGTCTGAGGGATGTATTCGTCAGCGGCCAGTGAACGAGCCGCATCATCAGCTCCTTCCGGCTCGGCTCCGAACAGCCTAGTCTCGGGGAACAGGGCCCGCGTGGTTATGCAAGTACCCGACATCAGCCCGCCACCACCTACAGGAGCAACCATCGCGTCCATGGGGCCCGCCTGTTCGAAGAGTTCCATCGCAGCCGTGCCCTGGCCTGCGATGACGTTCGGGTTGTCGTATGGGTGAACCAGTGTCGCACCGGTTCGCTCGATCACGCTCGCAGCTGTCGCCTCCCTAGCTTCCAGTGTAGGCTCGCAGAAGGTTATCTCGGCGTCATGGCTCTGTACGCCGGCCACCTTGACCTTGGGAGCGGTATTCGGCATCACGATGTAGGCGGGGATGCCTCGCTGCTTCGCTGCGAGCGCAAGCGCCTGAGCGTGGTTGCCGCTACTGTGCGTGCATACTCCCATCTCTGCATCTTCATCGAGCATACTCACCGCGTTGGTCGCACCGCGAAACTTGAAGGCGCCAACGTGCTGCAGGTTTTCGCACTTCAGTAGGACCTCTCTGCCGGCGATATCGTTGAGTTCTTCCGAGGACACCACGACAGTTCTCTTGACGGTACCAGCGACTCTCTCTGCAGCATCCTGCACGTCGCTGAACTCAACTGCGTACCCCATGTGCCTCACCAGCGCCTGCGAGGCGGCCTTGAAGACACCATCGCTACGGCGATTTCAAGCCGGGAACCCGCCTCGTGACATCATGGCCGAGCAAGTGGCGCCCGAATGGCGACTCCATGCGACCTTGGGAGCCTTGATGATGCTTGATACACTGTTTATCGACTTCGCACCAGCCGGCCCCTGGGACTCGGAATCGTTCACTTTAGGGGTAATCGGACTGACGGGAATGGTCCTGCTCTACGTGGCTTGGTATCGTATGACCTTCAAGCGGAAGGGACTGGTTCCGTGGCTGGATCTGTGGGAAGACCCTCCTGGCTCGTCTAGGAAGATCCTCGTTGCTGGTGTCGCTACAATTGCCCTAGCATGGGTGTCCGGCAATCCGATGCAGGAGCTTATGCCGGACCCAGCAGGCCTGATTTTGATGCTCTTGGGCCTCCTGATGATACTCCAGGCCGTCTATGTGATGTTGAGCATCGGGCCACTGGCGGATAAGGAGTAATCAACGGCGCCCCGGCTTCCAGAACTGCAGAGGCAGCGCATCCTTACCTTGCATGGCTCTGAATGCGAGATGGTCGGCGCGCTCGTTCCACCGATGCCCACGGTGCGCCCGGACGTGCTCAGGTGTCAGGGAGCGCAGGGATGCGACTTCGCTCCACAAGGCCTGAGCGGACAGCGCTAGGCCGCGGTTCGCCTTCGCCCTCCAGACTGCAGAGGCTATGTTGAGGGCGTACTGAGAGTCCCCACGGATGACAACGGCCTGGCTTCCGCCCTCGGCTAGGAGCCACCTCATGGCTTGTGCAACGGCGCTCAACTCTGCTGTGTTGTTTGAGCCGACTTCAGCTCCGAGATAACTCTCTGCATCTTCGTCGGTGACAACCACACCGCTTCTTTCGAAAACGACCTCTCCTCCCCCTCGTCCGATCCCATTGTCCCCTGAGATGACGCAGAAACCCCATCCTGCGGGAGTGGCGGCGGTGACATCCCTGTTCTCCTCACACGATCCATCGACGTAGATGTACAGCGGAAGGGACCCAGCCATTGTCATTCTCCAATCAGGGCAGTATATGCTGCAGCATCGAGCAGAGCCTCGAGATTAGCGTTATCTGCTACAGTCATCCTGAGAATCCAACCATCGCCGTAAGGATCCTCGTTAATTATCTCAGGAGCATCCTCAAGTTCCATGTTGGAGGCAATTATCTTTCCTGAAATCGGAGCGTAAATCTCACTGACTGACTTCACCGACTCGACGCTGGCGCAGGGTTCCATCGCATCCACGACCGCGCCAACCTCGGCGAGATCCACCCAGACGACGTCTGTCAGCGCGTTCTGGGCGAAGTCTGTGATACCTATGACGACCTCGCTCTCCTCGACTCTGATCCACTCGTGCGACTCGGTGTAATGCAGTTCCGCTGGAACTTCACTCATGGTACTCTCGACCCATCCGTGACGCACTCGGAGAGTGAAGGTTTCGATGCTCACTCTTCCTCGCCAAGGGCGCGTTCGAGATGCTCTTTCTCTCTCACCGCCCATGCCGAGCCCATGCTGGAGACGTCGGCGTCTGCCTGCTCCTGCCTCAACCGCTCGCGCATCTCATCCTCCGACTCACGGCTGAACCACCTGTCGAGAGGAGAACCGCCATGAGGACGGTCCCCCATTCTTTGGATGTAAGCGTAGAGCAGTGTAGCGAGCAGGGCTAGTGCAGGGAACACGTATGCCACGGAATCCTCGTTGACGTTATTATCAGAGAGGATGACAATCCTGCCGTCGGCGATAGCGAGCGCGGTAAGAAGGTACAGTGGCACGGCAAGGCCAATGAGCACCCTCTCTACACGGCTCGCCGGTGAATCCACGGGCATTGAGCGTGGTCACCCACGCATCAAGTTGACCGCAAAGCGAGCATCATTGAGTCTCTAGGATGAGTTTGAGAATCTTGTACGGCAACAGTGCCCTATTGACTGGGGTGACCTCCAGTATCCTGCCGTCGTCCCTCCTGCGGATGTCCTGCAGCAGAGGGTGACGACTCTTTTTGTGCAGCGTCAGCAGAGTCGGCATGTCGTACTCTAGAGCCTCTCTAACAGCTGCCACGAAACCCTCACTCTCGACGGAGAACTTGCCGACCTCGTCGATGACGAGTATCTCGCAGTTACCAATGGCGTTCTGAATGGCAGGGACCGCCACCTTATCCAACTCGCTCGGGTTTATGCCGAAGCCGAGGATTCTGTTCCGCGAATCTATCTCGCGGTGAGCCATCACACCTCTGTCTCCAGATAGGATGTCGACACAGGCGTATCCGACCCGCTCCCCGTCCTCGATGATTGCTTCCGTCCTCATCCCTCCTATGATGTTGGCCGCGACCCCCCTCCTTCGTCCATGAGAATCGGCTTTGCGCTCTTCAATGATCATACTGACGACTTTGTCCAGTACGGCAGACTTCCCAGACCGAGGTAGGCCCGTGATACCGATTTTCGGTTGTATACCCATACTGGTTTCCTCGTATTTCAACGCTAACGCGATGGAACGCTCCCCGTACGGCACGCTCGGATAATAGTCTGTTTGGTATTGACGCATCAATAAATCCGAAAAACGGAAAAATCCTACCGGCAATTTGACGCTGGCTACCGTTTCACTGCCTCAAAGCGTAATTCAAGGCACCTTCAGTGGATGGAGGCGGGAATGGTAGATTCTCAATTTCGTAATTGTTCACGTTGTTGTTGGCTGCCCAAGCCCTCGACCAGAGGTCGAGAGCCTCAGTATTGAGTTGGGCTGCTACAAAGAGAAGACCCTCGTCGACGCTACCATGCTCCTCGGCTAGGCCGTCGAGAACCTTCTCCGGTAATTCTAGGAAATTAACAGAGTTGCCGAGCACGCAGTCAGGTGGGACGACTGCCCAGCGAAGGCGACGTTCCTTCTGGGCGTTGACGATAGCTTGGCACGCAACACGAGAATGCCCCCTTGCCTCGATGGGCCCACTCCACAGAGCCTGCGAACGCTCGATTGCATCATCCTCAATTTCAGTGTCGTAACCAGGATGGTTGATTCTGATTTCTCCGTCCTCGAGGCAGAAGTGCGATCCTCTAATGAAAGGAACTCCTTGGGAATCTGAGACCCAGTCGCTAATGTCTGACGACCAATTAGTCTGGTCGATTTCTCCAACTCGCACTCGGATTGGCTTGCCGTTGGGGTTCAACCAGTTCCCCTCCTCGCCAAGGCGAGGTTGGTCGGCGAGTTCACCAATAGCCTTGAGCACAGCTCGCCGCATGTACCGATCTCGCGGCATCTTGGGGACAGCCCATGCCAAATCGGTCCAGACCGACCAAGGCCCTCGCTCCAACTCCAGAAACGGGGCCCTGCTGTCGAGACCCGACTTGGGAGATACATCATCGAATTCAAGGGGGCCGAAACTAGTCATCACCTCGGTGCTCCCGCCGACTGTGAGCCCCAGCACAAGAACACCCTGAGAGGCGCCGGGGAAGACCCGTCGAGGCTCTGGGAAAGACCATGATGAGTGCCAATCGTTCTTCTCGACCATCAACTTGCGCAGTGCAACACTGCTCTTCTCACGCAGTAGCGCGTCAGGGACGAGCATGCGAATCCTGCCGCCTTCTTGAACTAGGTTCAGCGCCCGTTCTAGGAATAACCGATAGAGATTGACGTTGCCCCTGAGTGCGGCAAACCTCAGGCTCCCATCACGCTCCTTTGTGTCGCGCAGATCCCTTGAGAGATCCTTACGCATCTGGCTACCTTCAGGGTGACCACGAAAACGATCCTTGATGCGTAACCAAGGCGGCCTACTGACCAGCAGACGAGGAGCTTCTTCCCATGGCCACTCGCCACGGAGAGCGTCTGCGCACCTCACACTGTCCTCCAAAACGGCCTCAGCTTCTCCCCTGCCGATTCTAGCCTCGTCACCGTCGCCATCGAGGTCAACCAGACCAGCGCGCGCCAAGACTAGCAGAACCCTCCTTCTGGTACATATCACGGCTGCCTCAGAACTGTCGATCATCTGCATGCCCTGCAATAGTCTGAGAGTATCATCGCGCCTTTCGCTGGCATTGCGGTCAGCGCTACGGCGGACGTGAATCCTAATTGCTCGTGATGGAACGACCCCACCTCCGACGGCGGGGTCGGCAAACGGCAGGGGGATGCCTGAGTGAGTCTGCGAACCATCATTTACGGATTCAATTTCAGAATCACGCGACCCCGCAGTCACATTATCATTGAAGCGCTCGGCATAGGCCCGGAATCCATGGGGCATGGCGTCGAGCGACAAGGTCGCGGGTGGGGCTTTCTTCGCACCACTTCGAGTGTTCTTCAATTCGTCCGCGAGTACGGATTCAGTGAGCCGGCTAGGAGTAGAAGAAGCACCTCGGGGCGACCTACCGTCTCGCTCAGCCTCAAGTCTAGCAAGTAAGTGCTCGAGGACCGCTCCGGGATCCGACAGGAGCCCGGCTGGCAGGGTGGGCCAGTGGCTGGGCAGGGTGGCCGCAATCGGCAGTCTGGCTCTGACCGCGTCCTCCCAGGAATCAAGCCATACTGAGAGTTGTTCAAGCCTGTCAGAGCACTCGTTGTCGAGGCGCGCGTACCATCCCGACGCATCACTTGCCATGGTACTACGGTCATCGCGAAAGGACACCCTTCTTTGAAGGAAACGGTTGCTCGTTGGCAGCCTGAACCATGAAGCTCATGGCTCTAGTCCGAAGGCATCCTCACCCACCTCGATGATGCTGCTCCTCTGCAATAACCATGCAACAGCTTCGTCGACCTCGTCGGCTCTGATTCCAAGCGGCTCCAACTCTTCCAAGAGCAAGTCGAAGTGAACTGGTTCCGGACCTTCATTGGAAGCCTGCTCGATGATGCTTAGGATATGCTCCGCTACGATAGCTAGCAACGGATCATCCCCTACTTCCAGAGATCCAAAGTCAACTGCCGGTAGGCCATCATGGCCCTCGTCTACCTCCACTTTCTCCAACACCTCCTTCTTCTCGTAGATGTCGAAGAGGTTCCTCTGGTTCGGATCGGTCCAAGTGGTTCGCTCGGCAACCTCTCTCTGACGCTTGAGACGCTTGACCAGAGTCTCGAGGCGATGCAACCGCTGCTCCAACCTCAACCTCTCTCGTCCCAAGTGCCCCTCGACAAGCTCAAGCTCCTCGTTGGCCCGCTCATCGAGCCAATCTGCCAGATCCCAAGATGGGTCGAGTCTGAGCATAGTCTCCCACAGCCTCGCAACTGAGTCCGGCAAGGCTCTGATGTCTATTCGTGGGCTACCACCTCCCTCATCTGGCGTACGGTCCATGGGACATTGGTTCGTATTGACCGTCTATCAATTATCGCATCTCAGAAGGAAGGGAGAACATAGGTGGGGTTGATGAATGGAAGGCAAGTGCCCGGGATGTGGTCGAGTACCGTCTGACAGTCCTCCCCGGCGACGGCACGGGCCGCGAGGTCACCGCCGAAGCCAGACGTATAATCGAGGTATTCGAGGAACACAGCCCGATGTCCTTCGACATTACCGAGATCCCTTGTGGAGGGGAGCATTTCCTTGAGACGGGAGAAGAGTGGCCTGATGGCTCCTTCGAGCACTGCAGGGATAACTCAGACGCGATCCTACTGGGAGCCATAGGATGGCCCGGTGCGAGACTTCCCAACGGCGATTTGGCGGGGGGGCAGGTGATACTCGGACTCCGCTCCGGCCTAGATCTCTATGCCAATATCAGGCCGGTCAAACTCTACTACGGTGTCCAGCACAAGGTTCACGGCGTCTATACCAATATCTGGGACCCCGACCTAGTCGACATGGTGTTGATCCGAGAGAACACCGAAGGCCTCTATCACAGTTTGCTACGACGCTCGGCCCAACGCGCGCTCGGAACCAAGGACGAACCGATTCAAATCAGCAGTTTTCCCGGCCTCGAGGGAGAGGTGTCTTGGGACCCGAGGCCGATTTCGCGCACCGGCAGCGAGCGCGTCATCAGATTTGCATTCGAACTCGCCAAGAGGCGTGAGTCTCGCATGGGCACTCCGCAGAAGGTGACTTGTGTGGACAAGAGCAACGTCCTGCGGGGATGCCGTCTGTTCAGAAAGATCTTCAATGAGATCTCAGAGCAGTACGAAGACATCGAGTCCAATGAGGCCTATATCGACGCGTTCACTATGTGGCTGGTTCGCGACCCCGAGGACCTAGACGTCGTCGTCCTACCGAACATGTTCGGTGATATCGCCACTGACTTAGCCTCCGTCCTGCAGGGTGGGATGGGCATGGCAGCCAGCGCCAACATCGGCGAGGATCACATGCTGTTCGAACCAGTCCATGGCTCGTCCCCCAAGCACGCCGGTCAGAACAAAGTAAACCCAATTGCCGCCATCTCCTCGGTCCAGTTGATGTTCGACAGTCTCGGACTTCGACATGGAGACGATGATGCGATAATGTGCGCCGACATCCTAGAGATGGCGATAACCAATCACCTCGCAGACGGCGGTGCTGTGACCTACGACCTCGGGGGCACAGCATCCACCTCTGAGGTAGGTCAGGCCATCGCCGAGCGGTGTGCAGCCTTACTCGGAGAGCAGTTCGCATCCGCGTGATCATTCGTCCGCAGATGCATCCGCGATAATGTCGAGAGCTTCGCTCAGGACCGCTCGGTTGTCCCAGTCTTTTGGTTGTGCATGGCCCGAGACCACTTCTTCGAGCAAAGCAGCTGCTGACCTCGTGATCTCATCCACGATAGTGACGGTGGCCATCCTCGATGTTCGCGAGAGTGGATTGAGGTCGACGACCAGGACCTGTTTACCCATCTCTATGAGCGCCTCGCACCTATCACCGTCCTCGAGCGGTACTAGAACCACATCGGCGCTGCCGATACCATCCGCGCAGCAGAGGGCACGGGGACCTTCCAAACCCTCGATTCTTCCGTCCGCGCCTTCACCTAGCAACTCAACTCCCTCGACGGCTCGATCCCATTCTCCGGACCAGCCTTTTGGGGCTGTTCCGGCAGCGACAGAGGTGCGCTGCTCCGACAGCCTATTCAGCAGCCCAGCGACCCTCTCATCAGTCCGGTAGTACAGGTTGACCTCGATGGGGCAGCCTACGACTGCCGCGACACGAATCAGGTCTTCACCGGCCAGAACCACGGTGTTACCATTGACGGAGATGACAGGACGTTCGGCTGCCAGCAGTCTGGCCGAAGCCTCGTGAATCGCGTTTTTGGCTGAGTCCGAGGTCCGCTCTCCCAGCAGGTAGTCGAAGGCCTCGCCACGGCCGTGGGCGATCATCGCCGAGTCCGCCAGTAGCCCGTCGGCCGCGGCATCGACCAACTTCTGTCTTGCCAAAAGCGAGGAGCGTCGGGGATGATTCTGTGGGATATCACCCATTCACTCCCCTCCGGCTACAATCAGCATAGACAAATCGAGAGGGGCCACACCCCGGTTCAATGCGCTTGAGGATACTAGGTCAACACCGCTCGCAACCCAATCATCCAGCGAATCGAGATTTACTCCACCCGATCCTTCAAGCACGCAGTGATCGCGTAGACCGTTCTCGGACAGAGCCCTACCTACATCGGAAGAACCCTCGGGCCCCATGTTGTCGAGCAGCAGCACAACCTTCTCGTTGCCTCCGCGCCCGCTCTGTGAAGTGACCCACGCGGTTGCAGCGGTGACGGCCTGCTCAACGCTGCGGACCTCGACCACAGTGAACCCGGCATGCTGCTCCATGGCTACCGAGGAGACCATCCGACTCATCGCTCCGAGTTCTGCCTCACCTTCCCCCATCATCGCCGCGAGGTCATTCTCCTTGAGCATCAATGCATCGCCGCGATCGAGTCTGTGAGTCAGTCCACCACCTATGTGAATAGCCCATTTGTCAAGTAGTCCCCACTCAGTCTTACGGGTGGCCGCAACACGCATCGAGCCAGCTGTTTCGGCCCATTGAGCAGTGTTTGAGGAGATTCCAGACAGTCTTCCGAGGAGATTCAGCAGGATCCGCTCGAAGCGAAGCATCCCATCCGCCGGCCCGTGCAGAACCAGAACTGTCTGGCCTTTCTCAACCGCGCCACCCTCGCTGACACCCCACCCAGAAGAGCATTCTGAGAGGTGCCTTGCAAGGAGACGCTCGGCCACTGGGCGGCCGCACAGAATGCCCGAATCCTTCGCCGAAATCCTAGCCTCGACGAGTCCCTCTGGAGCATCACCGCCACCGTGCTCGTCGGCAACCATCGCATCCACCCACCTATCGATTGAATCGAGGAAGAGCGGAGTAGGGCGGTCTGCCGACCAGAGGAGGGCAGAGCGGTCGTGAGGCAGTGTGGCCACGCCATGACGTGTCTCACCCCTGCCTTCAATGGTCCGAAACGACATTTGACCATCCTCGCCCGTGAAACTGGGATGCGTAGCGTGGTTGTGGGCGGCGGAGTCGCGGGTTTGGCCGCGGCGGTGCAACTCGCAGCCGATGGAGCCACCGTGCTTCTAATCGAATCTAGGGACACTCTAGGCGGTCGCGTCAGGTTACGCGACTCCGGTAATTGGCTGTTAGATCCAGGCCTCCACCTCCTGAGGCGCAAAGGCCCCCTGAACCAACTGCTGAGGAAGCTCCGCGCCCCACGAGTTCTCGGTCCCAAGTGGGCGCATGGCGACATGCTCGAGATCGGCGGTGACGGCAAGTTCGCCATGACCGCCCTCACTACGATGTCCCTCGACTCCGAGGTGACCAACAAGCCAGACCAACTCGTAATACCACGGGGCGGCTGGTCGAGTCTGGTCGGAAGACTCATTGTCGCAGCGAACCAACTCGATGTGATGTTTGAGATCGGCAAGAGCGTTGAGTCACTGTCTCTTGGGATGGACGGACGAATACGCTCCGCGAACATCGCTGGCAACGACATCGAGTGCGACGCAATCATCCTCGCTGTCCCGCCGGTAGAGAGCGCGAGGCTGCTTGAGACCGCCGGCCTAGACGCATCCTCCCTCAGACAGTGCACCGAACATCGGGTCGCCGCACTGGATGTCGCGCTTGAGGGCAAGCCTATGCGGCCATACTCCGGTTTGTTCGAGCCAGAGAGTGGCATCCTCGCACTTGATGTGACTGCGGATGACAGGATACCCGAGGGCGCTGACGCTTCTGAGTGCACCATCCTCCATGCGGTATGCCTCAAAGGCGATGGGGATGCTGCGCTGGAGGGCATCAAAGAGTTACTCGACTCGCGCTGCTCCGGTTGGCGCAGTATGGCCGCAGCACGCCGTTCCACGACTTCGATAATGCTCCACCCGTGCTCTCGCGACGAGCGTGTTGACGGGAACATATTCATTGAGAACAGTATCGGGATGGCCGGCTGCCATGTCGAATCAAAACATTACCTGAGTGATGCCGCAGTAGATACGGCGAGAGCCGCGGCCAAGGCCCTCAAACCCCATCGATGACATCGAGACTGGACTCTGCTGCGGCAAGACACGCCAGTAGATCATCCACCGTCGAGCGCACCGTCTTGAGCTCCTCACCGACGACTCGAATGCGCAGTTCGACACCCCCTTCGACTTCCACTATCTCGGCCTCGAAAGTCTCGGGGTCATCTGGTGAAACAGCAGCCATCAGAGCTTCAGCACGTACTCTGGTGCCAGCCCAGACAATATCCGTCTCGACGCTGCTCATGAGCCTCGGACGCCGGAACTCGCTTTCGCTACTGCGGTCAACAATCTCCGAAACCTCATCAAGGGGAATCACTCGCAGTTGAGGTTATGGCGGAGTCGTCATCTCACTTGTTCACATCAGAATCGGTGGCCTCGGGCCACCCGGACAAGATATGTGACTCCATATCTGACGCGATTGTTGACGCCTGCCTCACCATAGACCCGGATGCCCGCGTGGCTGTCGAGACTCTAGTCAAGGGAAAGGCCGAAGGCTCTGTCATCATACTGGCAGGAGAGGTCAGTTTGAGCGGGGATGCGCCGGATTACGAGGCTATAGCGCGTCAGACCGCAGCTACAATCGGCTACGTCGATCACTCGATAGGGATGGACGCTACATCTCCCGAGATATGCGAGGTACACACTCACATCACCACTCAGTCTGCATATATCAGCCAAGGCATCGATGGAGGTGATATCGATTCGCAGGGAGCGGGCGACCAAGGCATGATGTTCGGCTATGCCTGCAACGAGACCGAGCAGGACGACGAGCTGCGGGGCCGCCATTTCCCGATTGCCGCCGCGCTGGCCCAGCGACTGACCCGCCGCTTGGACATCATCCAGCGCAGCGGCGAGATACCGTGGATGCGCCCGGACGGCAAGAGCCAAGTCACTGTTGAGTACGAGAACGGCTCTCCTTGCTGCGTCAACACCGTCGTTGTTGCAGTGCAGCACGATGCGGCCCTAAAGGAACGCTTTGGGGGCTCCGAGGAGGCCGAGCACGAGTTCGTCACTGAGCAGGTGCGCGAGCACGTGGTCGAGCACGCGATTCCCACGCGGTGGCTCCAACGGGGCTACAGGCTGCAAGTCAACAACACTGGACGCTTCGCCGACCCCGGCGGTCCCTACTCGGACGCGGGTATCACCGGCCGGAAAATAGTCGCCGATGCCTATGGCGGCATGGCGAGGCACGGAGGAGGAGCATTCAGCGGCAAGGACCCGTCCAAGGTCGACCGCTCCGCCGCCTACGGCGCGCGATGGGCAGCCAAGCACGTCGTCGTCGCCGGGCTGGCTGACCGCTGTGAGATTCAGGTGGCCTATGTCATAGGTCAGGCCGAACCGGTCAGTCTGCGCGTGGATACCTTCGGAACCGGTGTCATGGGGGATTCTGAGATTTCCCATCGAGTTATGAACGCCTTCGACTGGCGTCCGGCAGCCATCATCAAAGACCTCGATCTGAAGCTGCCGATTTATCTAAAGACGGCGAATGGGGGCCACTTCGGGCGCCCGCCGACCGCTGAAGGACACTTTCCATGGGAGCGCATCCACGAGGATCGTATCGAGACTCTTCAGAATCCCCGGGCCGACTAACTTCTGCAGCACTCCCCTCGGTTGGGAAAACACGCTGAAAACAGGCTTTAGCGGACCTGTCCGGCGACCCTACTATGGGTACATCTGACTTTGGCCAAGCATGGTTCGACAGCCCGCCCAAGACAGATACAGCCCGCCGACTAGGCATGTTAGAAACGAGAGCATACGGAAGAAGCATCTGACACTCTTCCTATCCTTCATGATGGTAGCTTCTCTGTTCGCCCCCTCGATGTCGACCGACCTCTCCCTCCTCGAACCAGTCGAGAGCCGGCATGACACGGCCAACAACACGCTGAACGACAGCTCCACTCAGACGCTGATGTCAAACCTCAACACGTCGAACCCGGTCGAGGTCACAGGCGTCATGGACAACCTGAGTCGAGTCCATCTGGTCTGGATAGAGAACGGCTCCCAGCCGCGGCTCCAGTACGCTCTCATAGCAACCAGCGGCATAGACACCGTGCTGATATCCAACACCCTGATCGGCTACAACAACTCCACTGCGATATCCAGTCCGTCTCTGGTTGTCGACTCGAACAACCGGGTCCACATCGTCTGGGCGATAACCGACCTCGAGATCCTGTACACCCTGATCGACCCTTCGCTGGACGACCGGGACGGAGATGCCGGTGACATTGCCAACATGACGCTGGTGTCCTACACGGTCGCTGATGGCACTGGGGTGCGCGACGACCCCGACATCGCCATCGACTCCTACGATGGCGCCCACGTGGTCTGGGTCGACACCTACGACGCTCAGGGACTGTACTTCGGCACACCTCTGATTTACTACACCATGCTAACCTACGACTCATCGGGCAACTTCGATGTCCAGATAAACAACTCAATCATCACCCCCGCTCTTGGATTCAAGGGCAACCCTGCTGTTTCAATGGGTGCAAATAACACGGTAATCGTAGTTTGGGAGGACACCCGCGGCAGCCTCATCGAGTACGTCGGTCTGATTGACTCCTCCGGTTCGATGACAACTGAGTGGGAGGACATGTGCGCCGTTTTCTACGGCGGCAACCTGACCAGCGGCGACTACTTCCAAGGCGTCAAGCCCTTGCTTGAGCAGGCGAGCATAACCGTACTAGAGACACTTTACGCTCTCAGTGGGCAGATGTCCTACGCCGCTTCACACAAGAACTGCGAAGATGGCTACATAACCGGTGGCAGTGGCTCTGAGGGTCCAAGAAACACCTCACTGGGCCAGAACCCCTCGGACACTACTGGCGGCATCCGATCTCTAGA
>JAKUUP010000010.1 GCA_022447095.1 Candidatus Thalassarchaeum betae | reverse complement strand
GAGCTGCTCGCGAGTCCTCGACATCACCAACTGGAACCAGCCAATCGCCGACCACGAGATAACCCGTGAGACCACGTGGTCGATGGAAGGCGCAGAGGACGGTCAGGGCATAGAGTTCGAAGGACGAGGCTGGCAGAAGAGAGCCGGTAGCATTCTCGAGTCCAACGAGCTTGGCAACGGCACTCTGACTCTCGATGCTATGAACGGCTCCGAGGGCCTGCAACTTGAACTAAACCTCGACAGGATATGGCTCAACGAGACCTACGACGGCAACGAGCTTCTGCAGCAGAACTTCGAGATGAGCGGCAACGGCTCGCTCTACCTCAGCACCTCCGAAGAGAGCGAGGAGGGCGAGAACAGCGGCTTCGAGGTCGAGGTCCAGATCAACGACGTCTACGTCCTGCGCTCCTGGTCCGAAGGCGAGCTGACCGAGAGGTTCAGGATAGACGGCACAGGGTGGCTCTCATTCAACGGAGGCGACAACAACAGCAGTGGTGGGGGTTTCGGTCAGTTGTCTACCTTCTACTTCGAGACTTGGGACGAGGACGATCGCAGGCGTCTTCAACACCTCCAGATCGAGGCCAACGCCACGCTCCGCCTCAATGGAGCAGACAGAGACTACTTCTCCTTCGACCTCGATGAGTTCAGGATCCTTGAGCGCTGGGAGGACGGCATCCGTGAGGAGCAGCATTTCTTGATATTGGGAGGTGGTGACTTCAACTTTGAGATTAGGGACGAGTTCTTCCAGGTCGATGTAGAGGGAACCATCCCGCTGATACACTTCGAGAGTCAGGGCGGCGAGACCGTAGCGGAGACGATCCGAGTCGACGGCACCTATGATGGCGATGCTGAGGGAAGCTTCGGACTCATCAGGAGGATAGTAGACTCCGGCTCGCAGGAGAACGCGACTGGAACTCTGTTCGAGGCAGACAAGATCGAGAACGAGTTCTGGTTCAATGTCTCGGCCACCCCAATCGGGCCGATTAACGAAGAGTGGCAGGCAGAACACAACCTGACTTACGAGTTCACGGTCCCGCAGACGGACTGGGGCAACCGGACCATCCGCTACCAGTACATAGAGGACAACGGAACGGTGAACAACGAGTACCCCGAAGTCTCGCCAATCATCACACAGGCCGAGGATCCCGAAGCCGAGGTCATGTTTGAGAACCACATCTCGAGGGAGACGGGCGCAGCCCCCGAGAATGTGTTCGTCGGTGACCGCTTCTCACTGGTCGGAAACGATGCGATGGTACTGAGCATCGTAGTCACCGCCATCTCCGATGTCGAGTTGGACGGCCACATGGTCGAGGTGGCCGAGTGGTTGGGAGACTACGGAGAGAACAGTCAGGCCTCGGGCAGCATCGTCAACGAGGGCCCCCTCGCAGGTCTTCTGAATGAGGTCCATCGCTGGGTAGAATTTGATCTCAGCGAAAATGGCTCAATTGGCGAGGGCTTTGCCTTCGTCGAGCATCAGATGGTGGACCGGGTGCTCTCACCCCCAGTCATCACCGCCGACGAGAACACCCCTCCGGCGATGATTTCCATCGGCTTCCGCGAAGGCAGGCTACTGACTGAGGGCGATTCGGCGCACCTCGAGGTCGTCGTGGATGACTTCGACACCGATGTCACCGAAGTCACTGCCGATCTCACTCAGATGGGCCTGGGAATCGTCGAACTGTCCGACTCTGGTCTGTTCGGCGATTATACCATTCACGACGACATCTGGACTGCACTCATTGTCTACGATGGATTGGAGTACGGCCTGATGGATGTCACGGTGGGCATGCAGGACTTCTGGGTCTATGTTGAGGGAGAAGCCGCACTTGAGGTAACCAACGCAGCTCCGAGGATGATGTCACTCGTCTTCACACCCGACTCGGCCCCGCGCGGCGATCCGGTTGAAGTAAGAATCACCGCAGTCGACGGACACGGAATCGAGTCCATCGGCATTGACCTGTTGAGCACTGGTGGCGAGTTGACCCCGCTGACCGAGTCCGACGGTGTTTGGACCGGCCAGTTCACGGTGCCATACGGCATGGCTCCTGGAGAGCGAATAATCCCGGTACGAATCACCGACGGGGAGGGCGAATCCATTATGGCAGAACACATCCATCGAGACGGATATCCAGAGGACGCTCCCTTGATGACTATCGTCAACGAGGCCCCTTGGATCAACTCCGTCTCCGTGTTGAGGGATGGCGAACAGGTCGAGACGATTCATGTGCCTGAAAGCGGAGATACGATCGCGCACACACTGGAGGCGACGATAGAGGATCCTGACGGTGTCTCTTCCGCTCAAGCGAAAATCGGCAGACTCGCCCCTATCGGGAGCTCCGACAAGTGGCTGCTTATGGTAGATGACGGGACCGGCGGCGACAGACTCTCCGGGGACGGGGTGTACACTATCCAGTTCGATGTCCGTTCAAGCCTGCCCGAGGGCAACATCACTATCCAGATTCGCGCTACAGATACCTACCAGTCTATGACTCCAGATTCCCTGCAGAGTCATACCCTGCAGTTGGAGAAGACTGACTCCGTTGGAGGAGGAGGTAGTTGGGTGAGTGACAATGCGACTACCTTGGTGTTGGTTGTGTTGGGCATGCTGATGGCTCTCGGAATCACTGCTGTGGCGGTGTCTATGAGGAACTCGGAATTAGAGTGATGGTACGAGTGCCGGGATTTGAACCCGGGTTCAGGCGTTGGCAACGCCCGGTGATAACCACTACACTACACTCGTGTAGGTTCCGGGAAACGAGAATCACTTTTCTAAGCGTCGGTTTACCTCATTCTAACAAGTCCAAGAGTCTCTCTATCTTGTCACGAGTCTCCCTGTAGAAGGCAACATCTCCGCCGTATGGGTCTTCAATCCCCCAGTCGTCGTCCATAGGAAGGCGGGAGCACTCAACACCACAGCCCATGCTGATGATACGGTCAAAACCTCTCGTATCTATGTCATCGACCGACTTCGGGTACTGACTGCCTATGTCGATTCCCCTCTCTTCGATGACCTCGATGGCCTTCGGTGCAACCGCACTGCCCGGACTAGTTCCCGCAGATTGGGCCTCATGCCCTTTGTGCTTGGCCAAGGCCTCAGCCATCTGACTACGGCAGGTGTTGCCGACGCATACGAACAGCAGACGCATACCATCCCTGTGGTGTTCAGGATTAATGAACCAAACCACATTTTTTCCCTTGAGACCTAACTAAAGATGGTTGAATAGGGTTGAAGTACGCACCATGCCGCCATCGTCTCAATGGCGGATTCACCCATCAGTCACCATTCTGGCGACGACGATAAGCAGTCACAAGACGATGACACCTCGTCCGAGCAGCGTGCGCAGATGGAGCAGGCCTACCAGCAGATGCAGCGCAAACTCAGGATTACCAAACTCGATGAGGATATCAAGCACAAGATCATGGTACTTTCAGGCAAGGGCGGCGTAGGCAAATCTACAGTTGCCACCGGGCTCGCGCTCTCGCTAGCCCGTAGGGGGATGAAGGTTGGTCTGATGGACATCGACATCACCGGGCCGAACGTTCCCAAGATGCTCGGTCTTGATGACGCCGAACTAAATGTCGAGGACGGCCAGATTTTTCCCGCTGTCGGCCCACACGGAGTCCGAGTCATTTCGATGGCATTCCTCATCGAGGATCCGGACAAGCCTGTGATCTGGCGAGGGCCAATCAAACTCGGAGCCATTCAGCAGTTCATCGGCGATGTCGCATGGGGTGAATTGGATGCCCTCATCGTCGACTTCCCCCCTGGTACCAGCGACGAACCCCTGACAGTCAGTCAGAATCTGCCTGGTATCGACGGCGTTGTCATTGTAACTACGCCTCAGGAGGTAGCCTTGCTAGACAGTCGCAAGTCGATCAACTTCGCCAAGACCCTCTCGGTCCCAGTCCTCGGCGTGGTCGAGAACATGAGCGGCTACACCATTCGTGGGACCGCTGAGCCAAACTCGCAGGTATCAGTCATGGGACCCAACGGGACCCCTATTGAGGCCAACACGGGCGAGGACGGAAACTGGTCGCTGACATTGGACGTGTTCAAGTCAGGAGGCGGTGCTTCGGCGGCCACCGAACTTCAAGTCCCCTTCCTCGGCGCTCTTCCATTCGATCCCGGTATTGTCAGGGGCGGAGACGACGGCGTCCACCGTATCGTCGCCGAGCCGGACGGTGACACCGCGGCGGCCTTCGATGCCATAGTGGACAACGTGCTGGCTACTCTCGAGGACAGCGCTGGCCCCTCGGTCCGCATAACCTGACCATGGTTTTCCTGTAGGGGTCGATTTCATGGCACACTCGCTACCCGATTAGGTCAGGAGCATGGCAGCGGGCACTGGCATCTACATCACCTGGATCACAGGTGCGATAATCCTCAGTATAGCGATGATGCCGCTGTTCAAGCCGCCTTATGCGAAGCTTAGGCTTGAGGGCTTCATCGACATGTTCAGACGATACTGGGCACATATGATCGTAGTCTTCTCCGTCTATCTTTGGAAGGATCTACTGGATGGGATGGACCGGGTCCTGATGGCCAGCACAAAGCTTGACATGACGCCCTATGTCTACGCCATAGAGGGAGATATTGTCCTGTGGGTCCAGCAGGAACTGCGCAACGCCACATTGGACCAGATGTTGACTCACTTCTACGTCATGGGATTCATGACGGCGACTTTCGCCTCCTTCCTTTACCCAATCTACTTCGATGACAGGCACATGGCCGACAGAGTCTCACTGTCGATGTTCTGGGTATACATAATCGCCATACCGTTCTTCCTCTTCTTCAACGTTGGAGTGACCGGTGACCACATTCCCAATATGCAGACCATCGCGTACGACCTCACACCCGAGATTCACAACTGGTTCACTAGAATCGACCCCTTCTCGAACGGCATGCCGAGTCTGCACATCGGTCTGCCCTTCGCTATCTGGCTGACCATGCAGAGATGGGATGAAGACGGGAGATGGGCGAACTACCGAAACTTCCTCATCGCCTTCATGCTAGTAACCGCCTTCTCAATCATTTACCTCGGCATACACTGGATAGTCGACATCATCGGCGGCATGGCCGTCGCCATCCTCGCTGTCGAACTGACGGCGAAGACCCACTCGCCGATATGGAGGGTAGCTGACGAGCGTCTGTTCAGCCGACGACTCGCCCGCGCCATCGCAGATCCCAGCAAGTCGCTCCGTGGAACTCTGAGCAACGTGTACTCAGTCTTCGAGCCTCTAAAGGAGCCCAATAAGAGACAGACCAGCGTAATCATCGCCACTCTTCTGCTTTCGACCGGCTTCGTTTTGCTATGGGATGCCACCCATCAGGACTTCCCGGTCGAGGGCGTGGAATGGCCGACTTCCGCGGCCGGCTCCGACGGATGGCTGGTCTCAGTCGAAGAGGTACCGGACGGCAGTCTGGAAATCAGCGTGTGGAACGTCAGCGACGAGGTTGGCAGCATAGTTTCCGGGGCAGTGTGGGAAACGACTCCGATGGTTTCCATCTCGGGTCCGTTCCTAGCGCTGCATGACGCCCAGAGGGTGGATTTCTACGAACTCCAGTCCAACGAGACCGAGTTCTCCCCCAAGTTCAGTCGGATTGAGAGCAATCCGGTGCTGGACGTGGCGATAGCGGAGTCTGTCTCCGGCGAGCCGCTTCTGGTGATAGTTCATGAGGACTCGCTGGAGGTTATCGACGGAGAGCAGAGTCCGATCGAGATGACTTTCTCGGGAGCCCCGTTTTCGATAGTCACAGCCTCGGGCCAATTACTCGCATGGGCAGACACCACAGCTCCACAGCCCACTGTCAACGTCACCTCGCTCGAGGGGCCAAGAATCGCTATCAGCCTAGTTTTGGATGCGGGTGCGACCGAACCACAGGACGAGTACCTCGAGCAGATTTCGGGAATCGCCGTGGACTACGAGAACGCCAAGGTAGTCGACATCGCCATGGATCCGTTGTGGGTGACTGCGGTGGTCGATGTCGGACCGGTCAATCGGACAATTTTGATCAACATCCTTACTGGCGAGCAGACAATGATATCCGAGCCGGTGTGGCCGTCGTCTTCCCCGAGCGTGGCACACGGGCGCGTGGCATTCCTCCAGATACCCCTATGGGACCCATCGCTCGCCCCCGAGGAGATTACTACTGCCAGAGACGTCTACCTGCATGACATCGAGGCGAACACCACTCTAGCGATAACCCACGACGACGACGTCGATCAACTAGACCCTCAGGTACTGCTTGAGGACGTAGCTTGGGTCGAGGTCGATTCCGATGGGAAATCCTCCCTCAAGGTCTACTCGGGAGAGACCTTTCAGCCGTACTCATCGGTGATTCTGCAAGCGGCCATCCTGATGCTGATACCATTGCTGTTCCTGTGGGCGTACCAAGCCGCCTCAGAACGTCGTGGCTGATTGCTCGGCGAGTCGGAACATCTCCTCGAGGCAGTGGCCCGCCCTCTCAATGATGTCAGCGTCCAGTTCAATGACCTGTTCGGGACGGGGGTCTCTGAGTGCCTGCAAAATGTCCTCTAGTTGGGTCTTCTTCATGTGTGGGCACATCACACACGCACCAATCAGGTTCAGTTCCTCATCGGACTCGGCTATGACTCTGTCTGCCGTGCCGCACTCGGTGATGAGCATGAGGTCCTTCTTCCCTTCCGAAGCGAGGCGCAAAGCCTCTTCCATCAGAACCTCACTGCTGCCGACGAAATCACTCTCCTCAAGCACGTCGGCATCGCATTCAGGGTGACTGAGGACCATCAGCTCCATCCCGAGGTCAGCGGTGCGCTTCCTCCATGAGCGAATCTTGCCGCCGGTAAAAACCGCGTGAACCTCGCACTCGCCGTCGAAGACGACGACCTCTTTCTTACCGGCGAGTGCGTTCTGTAGGTGCTTGCCCATGAAACGGTCAGGTACGAATATCAGGCGTTCGCCAGGCAACCTCTCACAGATTCTCAGATAATTGCTACTGGTCACACAGACGTCGCACTCGGCCTTGACCGCAGCGCTGGTGTTGATGTAGCAGGCGACCGGGACGCCGGGATACGCCTGCTTCAGGTCACGTACGTCCTGTGCGGTGATCCCGTCGCTCAGTGAACATCCGGCCTCTGGTGAAGGGTGCAGGACCACCTTGTGCGGGCTGACGATCTTGGCTGTCTCAGCCATGAATCGAACACTCGAGAATAAGATGGTCTGCTGCGGAGCGTCACGGGCCTCCTTGGACAGAGCGTAACTGTCTGCGACTGAGTCGGCGACGCCGTAGATGATGTCCGGGGTCTGGTAGGAATGGGCGATTAGGAAGACGTCATTCTCACGCTTCAGCTGGTTAATCTCCAAGGTGAGCGGTGCGATGGCCCTGCAGGTCTCCAGACCCCACCTCACCGGCTGTTTGATGACCTCTTGGAGGCGATACGCCTCCTTCTCTATCTCAATGTCAGAAAAAGAGCCCAGAATCAGGCTACCGCGGGGCAAAGGGGCAGTTGAAAGCTCGATTGCCATGTCTCTCAATCTTTCATTAGGTGCAACCGCTTTCAAGGCATCTCATCTCGGAGTACCATGGCCCCGGGCAGCATTCCGATGTGGATGCCGGAAAAAACACTCCACGAGGGAGCCGAGGCCACTGTGACCGCGGGTTCGTGGTTAGGTAGGCCCGCAGTACTGAAAATGCGCCGACCACGAGGCTACAGGCACCCAGACCTCGACCGGAACCTGACCCGCCAACGCCTCTCGGTCGAGGCCAGGGTGCTGGCCAGACTGCAGAGCAGCGAGTTCCCCTCTCCCGCACTGTTCGACTTGGACCTAGAAGGGGGTTGGATGCTGCTCGCGCGCATCGACGGCAGGCCGCTGTACGAGATGCTGAACGACACCCCTGTAGACGACGCTTCCATGGCAAATGTCGGTGCCCTCATACGCCGTCTGCACGAACTGGACATCTCCCATGGTGACATGACGACTCACAACATACTCGTGGATGTAGTTGGTTCCCTCTCGTTCATAGATTTCGGGCTGGCGCGGATCTCACCCGAACTCGAGCATCTCGGACTCGACTTACAAGTGCTGAACGAATGCCTTACTGCGAGCCATTCTGAGCATGAGGGGGCGGTGCAATCTATGGTGGACGGATATCTCGCGGCAGACGCCGGCGGCGGCGTCGCAAGCGCCACCGAAGTCGTAGCCAGATTCGATGCCATCAGAGGGCGAGTTCGATATCACGGGTAGGTGGTAGAGTGAGGATTCTGTTCGCCACCGGAAACCCCCACAAAGTCGCTGAGGCAGTGCAGATGCTGTCCCCTCTGGGACACGGTGTGGAGCCGCTGCTCGTCGACGGCGAGGCACCTGATTTCGTCGAGCCGCAGGCGGAGGGGCTCGAAGCCGTCGCATTCGCCAAGATTGAGCAGGCCCGAATGATGATAGAGGGGACAGAGTTGGAAGACTCAGCGATAATGGTAGAGGACTCGGGGCTGTTCATCGACTCCCTGGACGGCTTCCCGGGCGCCTATTCCTCTTTCGTCGAGGGAACCGTGGGTCTCGACGGTATCCTCAGGCTGCTTGAGGAAACGGATGACCGTGGAGCCGAGTACAGAGCAGTCGCTATCGTGGACCTAGATGGCAGGACGTGGCAGTCCAATGGGGTTTGCAGAGGCAGGATATCAGAGGAGATGCTCGGAACCGGCGGTTTCGGCTACGACCCCATTTTCATTCCGAATGAGGGCGACGGGCGCACCTGCGCGCAGATGAGCGCTGAGGACAAATCAGCAATCTCGCACCGAGGACAGGCCCTGAAGGGCCTCTCTGAGGTCCTCAGTTCTGCGTCAAGGTGAAGACGGAGCGCTGTTCGTGAGAGTATGATAGGCATGGTGTCGTTGACCCGACTCGTCGTCTGGGCCGCGGTTTTGATGGGTATCCCCACGTTTCTCGTGCTACAGGGCGAGGCCGGCCAGATGACACAGATTGCAGGGGGTTCCATACTGCTTGCCTTGATAGCTATCCTGATGTTCTCAGGACGCTCCCCAGTTCTGAAACCACCTAGAAAGAAGGACATTGTGACGGTAGAGAAGCCAAGGGATGAGATTGAGTTGCCAGCACCTGTTCTAGAGCTCGAGGGCGCCAGCGAGCGACGCGATGAGAAGATCCAGCGTAGCCGAGGCAGAGTAGCCCAACCTGTAGCGCAACCGATGCCCCCTCCTCCTGAGATGCCGATGCCACCTGCAGTTGAGGCAGCACCAGATGGCGAGGCACTGCCTCCTCCAGTACAGATGATGCCGGACGACGACAGTCAGGTCGCAACGCGCTTTGTGGCTGCATCGGACCCGCAGATCGACGAGGAGTCAGAGGTCGAGGCATTCGTCGGAGATAGGAGGCTCAAGCGGGCCGAGATACGCTCCAAGATTGAGAGGAAGCGCCGTATGGACATGGCCTCGAGGCGAGCCGCCAAAGTTGGAATGTGGTCTGCGGTGGAGGACGGCGAGGATATCGCTACCCTGCTCAAGGATCCTAATCATGGGCTGACGGTCCTCGACGAGCCCGAGAGCGCTGACCCCAGCAAGCCGCAAGGTGTATCATACGTCCGCATTGACGAGAGCCGTGTGCTGAAGGTAAGAGTCCCTCTCGAGTTACCTGAGAAGATGCAGGCTTCCCCACCTGCGCCCGAGATACCGGAAACGCCTCCTCCCCCTGGCATGCCGCCAATGCCACCTCCCCCTGGCATGCCGCCAATGCCACCTCCGGTCACACCTGATGATGCATAGGCCACCAACTGAACGTTGAAGCGCGAAACGACCCTAGAAGGGCCATGGGCGAGGAAGTCTTACTGGTCGAGGACCTCGTAGTGGAGGGCTGTAGCCCTTCAGGCGGAGTAATAGCAGTCTGGACACTCAACCGCCCGGAGAAACTCAATGCACTGAACCGGAAGTCGCACATCGCCATCAAGGAGCAGTGTGCCCGCGTTGAAGCTGATGATTCGGTCCGGGCAGTCGTGATACGCGGAGCCCAGCCTCCGCCGGCTCCAGAGGGCAAGCGCCCCAAGCCGGCTGCCTTCGCCGCAGGGGCCGATATCTCCGAGTTTGCAGGTAAGGATTCTGACGACGTCCGTGAATTCTTCGGCAACAACGCCTGGGAGGCGATCTGGGATCTCAGCAAGCCTACCATTGCAATGGTCGACGGATTCGCTCTCGGCGGCGGCACCGAACTGGCGTTAGCCTGCGATCTCAGGATCGCCTCGAGCCGAGCCATTTTCGGACAGCCAGAAATCAATCTGGGTTTGATACCCGGAGGCGGGGGTACTCAGCGGCTGTGTAGGCTACTGGGCTACGGCAAGGCGATGGAGATGACTCTGACCGGAGAGATGGTCGGAGCCGCCGAGGCCTTAGACATCGGACTCGTCAACAAGGTGGTCGAGTTCGAAGAGTTGGAGTCGGCTGCAATGGCACTGGCTGAGAACATAGCCAGAAAGTCGCCCTATACGGTCAAGGTCGCCAAGAGAGCCGTCCGATCTGCCCTCGACCTGCCATTTTCGGAGGGCGTGTTGGCCGAACGCTCCGAGTTCGTGGCGTTGTTCGACACCGAGGATAAAGAGATAGGCGTATCCGCCTTTTTGGATGGCAAGGACGCGGAATGGGTCGGTCGCTAGCCGAAACCTAGCAAGCGTCATGTCTGAGGTGCAATCAGCCCTCTCCATGCCCGGCCGCGTGATTGTGCTGTGCGGACCTCCCGGATCGGGCAAGGGCGTTGTCGCCGGGCGCGCCGCAGCGCGAGGTATGACTGTGCTCTCACTCGGTGATGTGGTGCGTGCGGAGATAGCCGACAGAGGACTTCCCGAGACGCCAGAGAATGTGGGTCAGACAGCACTTTCCATGCGAGAGGAGCAGGGAGAGGCCATAGTGGTCGATCGACTGATGCCGAGCCTTTCTGAGGCAATGGAGTCATCGGACGTACTGGTTGACGGGATGCGCCAGACTGAGGAGCTTGAGCGGCTGCGTGAGCACATAGAGGATGTCACCATAGTCGCGCTGACCGCTTCCGCGCAGGCGAGGGCGGGGTGGCTGGCCGAACGAGGCCGAGGTGAGGACGGCGGAGACGAGGAGTTCGCCGTACGTGAGGAGCGTGAGTGGAACTGGGGCCTCGAGCATCTTATGACGCAGGCCCACGCAATAATCCTCAACGAAGGTTCGGTGGAGGAACTCGGCGAGAGGACAGACATGATTCTCGAGACACTGGGTTTCTAGTTATTCAAAAGAGGCCTTGACCATCCCGACCGGGTCATCCTGCGCACTCGCGTCAATAACGAGCCAGCCGGCCTCGTGTCCATTACTCACCATCTCGCTTTGTATCTCACGAATCCTGTCGAGATTGTCCAGGTAGTGTGCTAGACCACGGTTGTTATGCCTTTCTCGCCTCATAATGAACCTTCGATGCATGTCTCCTTCCTCGACATATAGTACCACGCCGCACGCGATTCCCCCGGCATCCCTCCAGTCATTGAGTATCTGGGCACTGGGAATCAAATGAACTCCTTCAAGCAAAAGGTCCGAACCCTTCATGCTGGCCCGCCTTACAACTGCTGCTACTCCCTTCGAGAGTACCTTCACGGTTTCGTGCCAGTCTTCGACAACCTTCGAGCCAGCCGACTCGAATGAGGAACGGTGTAGAGCCGGCAACTCGTCTGCGTCGAACTGCGTCCTCAGTGCCTCGCGGATGGTGTCCGTAGAAGCACTCTTGCTGAAACCCAGAGAAGCCGCAGCACGAGCAGAGAGTGTGGACTTGCCCACCCCGCTGCTTCCGGTGATGACGAGAAGCCGGGGCTTGCTCATCTGCAGCCCTCAACGCTGAATCGACTTGATCTCAAGGTACTCATCGAGGCCGTGGACCCCGAGTTCGCGGCCGTTGCCTGAGAGTTTGTAGCCACCGAACGGCGCTGAGATGTTGAACGGCCCTCCGTTTATGCTGACCTGTCCGGTACGCATCTGACGGGCGACCCGCATGCCCCGCCTCTCGTCGCCAGACCAGACTCCGCCCGAGAGCCCATAGTCGGAATCGTTCGCGAGTGCGATTGCCTCTTCCTCTGTAGAGTAGGCTGTTATCGAGAGAACCGGCCCGAAGATCTCCTCACGGAAGATGGCCATATCGGGAGTGACTTCAGCGAACACAGTCGGCTTGACGTAGTAACCGGAATCAAGGCCGTCTGGCATCCCTTCGCCGCCCGCAACCAAGGCGGCACCCTCGGCGATTCCGCTGGCGATGTGGGCGGCCACGTTCTCCTGCTGTCGCTTAGAGACCATAGGGCCGCAACGCATCGATTCATCGAGCGGATTACCCACTGTGTAGCGAGCCATTTTAGACGATATCACGTCGATTATCTCGTCGTGCTTAGACTCGGGCACGAGGAGGCGCGTGAGCGCCGAACACTCCTGACCCGAGTTGTTGAAGCAGGAGTAGATGGCTGAGCTGGCGGCCTTGCCGATGTCGGCGTCATCGAGGATGATGTTCGCACTTTTGCCACCGAGTTCGAGAGTAACCCGCTTGACGCTGGGTGCAGCCAACTCGCTAACGCGCACCCCCGCACCGGTTGAGCCGGTGAAACTGACCATGTCGACACTGGGATGGCTCGATAAGACCTCACCTATCTCGCGTCCGTGGCCCGAGACGAGGTTAAACACCCCTGCTGGCAGACCGATATCGTGTATGATATCGGCTAGTGCAAAAGCGTTCAGTGGCGCCTCCTTGGATGGCTTGACCACCATCGTGCAGCCCGCTGCGATCGCCGGGGCTACCTTGCCGACTATCTGGTGCAGAGGGAAGTTCCACGGCGTAATCATCGCGACCACGCCCACGGGCTCCTTGACCACAAGCGAGTTTCGGACCTCCTCCTCCCACTCGAAACCCTCTAGGATCTTCGCGTATGAGCGCGAGACGACCGCGGGGGTCCCAACCATAGCCATCCGACAGTAGTTGATCGGTGTGCCTACCTCGGATGTGATGAGTTGCGACAACTCCTCAGCCTGCTCCTTTATCGCTGCCGAGAGTCTGTTCAGATACTCCGCCCGCTCCTCCACAGTGGTCTCTGACCAAGAGGGGAAAGCGGCACGTGCGGAGGCCACCGCGAAATTGATGTCGGCTGCCGTTCCGACAGGCACTGAACCAATCAACTGTTCATTGGCGGGATTGACTACCTCGATCGAACCCTCTCCGCGTGGGGTCACCCATTCGCCACCGATGTACAGGTGCTCGCGCGTGTGCATGCCCGTTCGACTGAGTAGTGTCTTATGAGATTCATGTAATTCAAGAACGCCCCCCACTTCTCGCAAGCGTGACTCGTAGACTCATAGTGATGCGTCACGCCGACAGCAGTTACGACTACCCTAACATGAGCGACCACGACAGACCTCTGAACGCACGTGGACAGAGGGACGCTCCGAGGATGGCGGATGCGCTGTCCAAGAGGGACTGGCTACCTAAACTGGTGTTGGTAAGCAGCGCTGGGCGCACCCTTGAGACACTGGAGGGAATGGCACCGCATATGGACGATGCTAGGATTGACGTCAGACCAGAGATCTACCACGCCGACATTAATACTATGCTGACTCAATTAGAGGACATGCTGGGCGACGGCACGACCATGATACTAGGCCACAATCCGGGCTCTGAGAATCTAATCAATCACCTGACCGGCGAGTGGCACGAGATGCCGACGGCAGCCGCTGCGCTGCTGGTGGAGGTCCACAATGGCTGGATAGTTGAGGGAGTACTGAGGCCCCGATGACCAATTCGACAGATTGAAGGCTGGAGACCCTCGACTGAGGCACATGAAGGAATACAGAATATCGATGAACGACGAACCTGGCGCGCTCGCCGATCACTGTGAAGCCATAGCCTCCGCGAATGTGAACATCCTAGCTGTGGTAGCCATCGGAGGTGACACTGCATCCGCCGTCATCCTCACTGACAACGCCGATGCCACCTCCGGGGCCCTTGACGGAATGGGGGCGAGTTACACCGTAGCTGAACTGAAGTCGGCCAAGTTGGATCACGAACCCGGGGCATTGGCATCGTTTACTAGGGGGATGGCCAGTTCAGGCGTCAATCTCAAGTCGCTGTATATCATGTCAATTGAGGGTGGCAGCGCCACCATCGGATACACGACCGACTGAGACGAATCAAGCGGACATGGTCTAGTGGTTATGACAGCAGGTTCCCAACCTGCTAACCCGGGTTCAACTCCCGGTGTCCGCACCACTTCGGGCAACCCGTCTTGAGCAACGCTAATCCGCGATTCTGGTTTCGTTTGCACGCAGGGCCCGTGGGTTAGCTTGGCCTATACTTGGCGCTTCGGGGGCGTTAGACCCCAGTTCAAATCTGGGCGGGCCCACTCTCATTCATCGCTCGACCTTCTCGCCGCTGGTCCAGTCGTAGACTCCCTTACCAGTCTTCTTTCCGAGGTCACCCGCTTCGACAAGCCTGTCGAGCATAGGATGGGGTCGGTAACTCTCGTCGGCGAACGAGTCTGCGAGGTTGTTGAGGATGTCCCTGCGGACATCCAGTCCTACGAGGTCGCCTAATTCCAGCGGGCCCATCGGGTGCCTGTAGCCCAAGCGCATCGCGGTATCGATGTCGCTGGCCGAGGCGACTCCGTCAGCGAGCATGCGCATCGCCTCGTTGCCGAGCACGACACCGAGTCGAGTGCTGGCGAAGCCGGGTACGTCGCGAACCAGAATGGTGGTCTTCCCCATCGCCGAACCGATGGATTGCGCGGCTGCTATGGTCTCCTCCGAGACCTCATCGTGGCGCACCAACTCTAGCAGTTCCATCAGCGGAACTGGATTGAAGAAGTGCATCCCGATAACACGCTCCGGGCAATTCGTAGCGCCTGCGATGTCCGAGATTGGCAGACTGGAGGTGTTGGTGGCTAGTACGGCGTGACTCGGTGCGAGTTGCTCGAGCTCGATGAAGATGTTCTGCTTGAGGGACATGCTCTCCGGGACTGCCTCTATGATTAGGTCCGCTCCAGCCACGGCTTCAGCCATATCGCTGACTGCGTTGAGGTTGCCAGACCATCCGAACTTTTGCTCGGGCGAGATCTTACCGCGCTCGATACCTCTGTCCCAGAAGGCGTCAATTGCCGCCATTCCTTTTGCCAGCCCATCTGGAAAGGCGTCGTAGAGTCTGGTCTCCCAACCACTCTGGGCGCAGACTTGTGCTATCCCTGTGCCCATCGTGCCGGCGCCGATGACGGCGACGGCTTGGATCTCCATCCAATCACTCCCGGCCGTAGGCCGCTAGAGCCGCTTGGAACAGTCGCTGGCGTGGTACATCATGCTCTAGGAAGCAGGTGAAAGGGGCGACGTCCTTCAACAACTCGATTGCCGCGACGTAGGCACCGTAGACGAAGGGCTCTGCGACCTCGGTAGGGGGTATGTCGATGCCGAGTTTTACCAGTCCTCTGCGTGAATCCTCGTCCCATATGGCGTAGGTGTGGTGGGTGAAGTGCAGGTAGGCGGACAGTCTGCGGATGTCCGAGCGGGCCTTGTCGGTCAGGCTCTCGATGAGCAGGGTGTCTGGGTAGCGAATCGCATATAGAGACAGCATGACTTCTCTCTGTGTCTCCTCGCGCCAGTCGCGCCTCTCGAGCCCCATCCAATCGTCAATCATGTCGAGCATTTGAGGTGTATAGGGTCTGCGGATACGGTAGAGCAGCTCCTCGTATGCCTCGGCATCCTGTTGCTCGGAATGGTGATGTTCTTGGAAGTACTCGGTCAGCCGGTCGAAGAACGGCCTGCAGCGCTCCTTGTCGAACGAGGTGAGGGCTATGTGCTGCATAGCGAGGCCCCCGAGCGGTTCATTCTCCCTTCCACTCTCGGTACTGGATCCATTCCTGTTGCATGTACTCGTTCACTAGGCGGGCCTCTTCTTCATCCGACGGCGTGACTTCATCGAGATACTCGTCCCAAGCGGCATCATCCCCATCGAACGGCTCGCCGTGCACGGTGTACCTCTGTCCGGCGTACTTGCCGATTCCACGCTTGAATTTGTCCGACGGGATGTAGAGCGCGGGCTCCCCCTCTTTGCGCACCCTGCTGATTCGGCGCATCTCGTCGCGGAGTTCCTGGAAGTACAACTCCCGGCTGGCCTCGTTCAGATGCTCCCTTTCAGCAGCCTCCTGAGCCTCACGCTCGTCGTAGCGACCCTTGACCCCGTAGACGTAGGCCCATTGGGCGCTTGCCGAATCATCGGTACCGAACAGGTCGAGTCCCGTACTGACCCACTTGTTGACGTACTTCTGGATTAGGGCGCAAGGTATCACCCCCTGCTTTACGATCCGGCGCAGGCCGTTGGCTCCTGTTCCTAAGTGGAACGACTCCTCCTTGAGCATCGGGCCCATGCTCGCTGCCAGCGGTTTGAACGAGGATGTACTGAGCATCTTGAGCTGGTACTTGCCGTCGCGGTCGATGAAGTGGGTGAACATGAAGAAGTCCAGCCAATGGTCGATTGGCTCGTTGAAGGAGCCAAGAATCCTAGTTCCGTCCTGTGCGTTTCGCTCAAGCAGTTTGGCAGCCTCGCGAACGCCCTGCTCACCGAAGAAGGTACACAGCAGATAGGCCATCTGCCAGCCGTGGCGCTGCTCCTCGCACATGATTCGCAGCGCCGACTTGCGATCGTACTCGGTGGGGGCGGAACCGAGCAGGTGATTCTGCTGTTCGACTGAGGCGAACTCGGTATCGCCCTGGACGCTGACCATGTTGACGATCGCATCACGAATCGTCTGCTGAGGGATCTGCATCCTCCGCTCCCACTTGGGCTTGCCTTCGAAGTCTCCGAACTCGATTTGGCTTCCTGCGGTGTCCCAATCGAATTTGATATCGAAGCGGTAGTCGCCCAGCCATGAGGGGTCGAAGCCGATTCTAGTCTGCCACTCGCTGAAATCCTGAATCCACGCCTCGAAGTTCTGAGTGTAATCCTCTACAATCTCTGCGTCTGCCATGCAGTCACGGCAGTGAGAACAGGTATATCAAACGCTGTATCAGTGATTCGCACTCTAAAGAGTGCGATCAATCAGTTTCCTTCGAATTCGGGAACTTCCCTGTTGACGTAGGCCGCAATCCCCTTCTTCGCATCGCCGCTCTGGAACAGGTCCGACTGCAACTCTCTCTCGAGGGCCAGATGATATTCGAGCGGGATCTCCATGCCGCTCTGGACGCTTCGCTTGATATTCCCAATCGCCTTGCTGGCGGCGTATGGCAGGGTGAACTGCCCGGCGTAGTCCATGATGTCCTGACGGAACTCATCGAGACTGCCGGCCCAGACATCGTGGACGAGAGACATCTCCTTGGCCTCCTCGTACGAGAACTTGCGACCGGTTACCATAATCTCCATCGCCTTCGCCTTACCGACCAGTCGAGACAGGCGTGCGGTGCCGCCAGTTCCGGCGAGTACACCGAGGGAGACTTCCGGCAGACCGACCTGACCTGAGTCCTTGCGGCCGATTCGGATGTCGGCAGCCATAGCGATTTCCAGACCGCCGCCGACCGCGTGACCGTTGAGCGCTGCGATGACGAGTTTGGGAGTCTGCTCCAGCCTGCTGAGAGTTTCGTTGGCATGCAGGCAGAAGAAGTACTTGAAGCCGGGAGTGACCGAGTCAAGCATGCTGATGCTGGCACCTGCTGAGAAGAACTTCTCGCCATGACCAGTCATCATGATTACAGTCACATCATCGTCGAAGCGAGCCTTGAGTACCGCCTCATCGATGTCGCGCATCATGGCATGAGTGTAGGTGTTGACAGGGGTCTTGCCTTCGGTCAGAGGCTCGCCAGCTGAATCGGAGCACAACTCTATGATGGCTATTCCGTTGTCTGTGACTCCGTAGTTCACCAGGTTGTTCGGCATCGGTTCCATTTCCGGCCAAGTGGTCATGCTTTGGCCACTCAGGGACGCCATATCAACCAAACGGAGCCGCCGGACGCCTTTCAGGCGTCACTTTCACTGAATGAGGTATTGCCCCCGCTTCTGCGGATGGCATCCCACTGGGCACCGATTTCATTACCCCTGGGACTCGGCTCCCAGACATCGCGACCGAGAGATTTCCTGAACGGAAGACGGTGCACCGTCCTTCCATCCTTGAGTTGCTTACGACGCAGCATTCCGAGCCTGACGACCGGCCACAGCATTCTCCTCCCAAGTCCTGGCTTGTACATCCATCGCATGAATGCCAACCCATCTCCCTTCTTCTTCTGGTCGCGCATCCAGTGGTTCGCCACCATCTTGAATCCTCTGTTACCGACTCTGTTCATCAGGAAGCGGTTGATTGCACTCGCTCTGACTAGTGGAACGAGGCGCTCGCGCACCTCGTTTTCGTAGTCGCAATCACCGAGAACAGCCTTGGCCGCGAGTACCCCGCTGGTTACCGCGTATCGCATGCCGAACCCCCACATGAAGTCCTGCAGACCACCGGCTTCGCCGACGTAGTAGCGTCCTTCGTGGACGTACTTGGTAGGCAGAGAGAAGTCACCCTTGCCGCCAACTCTCTTGATCGGCCTGCGGTTGAGATCGTAGTGCTGCTCGTACCAAGCAATAGTCTCGTTGAGGTAGCGCGAACTATTCTTCTGCTGGCGCCACAGGCAGGTGCAGATCAGCCCCACTCCATCGATGATGATGAGGTAGGAATAGGCCCCGGGAGCGAGTTTGTCGTTGAGTTGGAAAGTGACGTGGTTGGGGTGATCGGTGTGAAAAATCTCGCCGAACGCCACCGCGCTCGAGTCCTTGGGTCCCGCAGCGATGATGTGACATTCCTTGGGTTCCTTGCGGACATTGTAGTGGATATGGGCACCAGCCTCCATTGCCATCCGCTTGAATCCCTGATCTATGCAGTGCTCAGCAGTGCCACGCTCGACGATGCGGAAGGCCACGTCCGAGGTCCGTGGTTGGGTGATTTCATCGTCAGGGTGGGCTAGGTCGATGACATCGAACGGGTCGGACTTGAACTGCTGCGGGTCGAAGCCCCACTGGCACATCTCATTGAAGAAGTCACTACCACTGGTCCAATTTTCGATTCCCTGGAAATCGCCATCGAAACGAGCACCACTGTCACCGCGAATCTCGTGCACGTGAACCTCGCGGCCGGCGTTGGCCAGATAGGTGGCAGCGGCGAGGCCCGAAAGGCCAGCGCCCAAGATGTGAATCGGCTTCGCTAATTCCGCTGCTTCCGCTTTGGCCTGCCTTGCTGCCTGAACGTCTTTGTCGGGTGGGTCGAAGGGGGGCATGTCCAGTCCTCACTCCGGTTCCAGCGACCTCAGACTCCCGCTTGAACGGTTGGGTTGCGCCCGTCGCGTTCAAGCGCAGGACCCCGATGGCTCGTTATGCACCGCATACACGTGCTCATCGAGCCAGAGCGACTTGACCCTGAAGGGCTGCGAGATATGCTCGACTCGGATGGCTGCGGCAGCGTGGTCTCCTTCGTCGGGCTGACTCGAGGGCAGGACGACGGAGTGGCTGTTGAGAGACTCGAGTTCGATGCTTGGGAGGAACGCCTGCCCACAGTCCTCGCCGAGCTCGCCGAGCAAACCGTCGGCCAGTTCGACGTAGTCTCTGTGGTGCTGGCCCACCGCACCGGTTCGGTAGGGCCGGGTGAGCCAATCGTGTGCATCCATATTGGATCAGCCCACCGGGCCGAAGGTTTCGAGGCCTGCAGCTGGCTCATTGACGAACTGAAGCGCCAAGCACCGCTTTGGAAGAAGGAAGTCCGAGCCGACGGCGAAGTTTGGAAGACTGGACTCGGCTGATTATCCTGTGTCCATGGAATTGCTGACACTGGACACGGCCTCAGGCACGTTCGAAGCGATGCCCTCGACCATCATCCAGCCGTGACCCTTGATGCCATCGCCGACCAGACGAACACCCTCCAAGCCGATATCTGAAGGCAGTTCAGCGCCCTGTGGGGCACGGTTGCAAGGCCAGTTTCGGTGATAGGTGTGCACGCACAACTCCTCGCCGTGGTCAGCCAGCCAGGGGACGGACTCGTAGAGGTCCTCGCGACCCTTGTCAATCTCGGATTTGACACTGGGATCAGGGACGTACTGGTGCGTGATCATCATGTGCTTGCCCTCAGGGGCCAGACTTGGCTCTGAAAAGGTCGGGATCACATAACCTCCGACCCTGTTGAGATTTGGCAGCATGGTCACACCGCTGCCTCTGTGAGGTATGTCGTCGTCGAGGGCGAACACGAATCCTATGCCACCAACTGCTTGTGTGTCGCGAACCTGTTCCCTGATTCCGGTGGCGACCTCGAAGTCGTCCGAGAGCGCTTTGAGAAGATTCGGGTGACCGCCATTGTGGATGATCGAATCGGCACCTACCCAGACCCCCTCCTCCCGACCACGGCGCCTCACGCCGATACAGAAGCGGTTTCCCTTGGTCGATTCTTCGGCCTCACCGGGCAGAATCTCGGTAATCTCATTGGATAACTTCAGCCGAGCGCCGTTCTCTTTCAAGTCAGCTCGCAAACCATCTATCACTCCCTTGCATCCTCCCTTCGGGACGTGTGGACGGTCGCTCCAGAATGAGTTCTGTAGCATCTTTACGACCGTCGAGGCCGGCATCTGGTCGAATCTCAGACTGATAGCGAAGTTTGCGAAGGCATCACAAAAGTCTACGAATTCATCGGAGAACCTCTTTGACATCCATGTTCTGCCATCCTCAGTTTCATCTCCCCAAGGTTGATTTGCGCGCTTTAGCAGGAGTCGGGGGAGATTCAGGGTATCTTTGGCGGAGAACCACGGAAGGACCCCATATACCGAGTTGGCCCGCCTCAATTCGCCGTCCTTCATCTGACAAGCAAACCTCGTTGTCGGCAGGAACTCCACCCCATGACGCCTCAGTCCGAGTCCACCATTGCTGCGTTTGCCCAGTATCAGTTTGGCGAATGGGCCCTTGCGACCATGCGGTATCATGTGCACCGCACCGGTGGGAATCTGGAAACCGTCGTGGTCATGCTGGGTGAACCGGCCTCCGGCGAAGGACATCCTCTCGTACACCGTAACGTCGTACTTCTGGGTCTGCGCGAGGCTCGCTGCGGAAGCCAGCCCACCGACCCCAGCGCCGATGACCACCGCCTTGGGCTTCTCGCTCATCGGGGCACCTCAGGAGTAGACGAGAGCCCCGGTAGGGCACCAGAGCAGACACCTCAGGCAGTCTGTGCAGTTCTCATCGATGACCTCGCACAGTCCCTCGACGATCAGTGCATCGTCCTTGCAAGCCATCAGGCAGTAAGAGCAGCCGACGCAGAGCTCGTCGATGACCTGCAGTTTGACCCCATCTGTGATAGGCCTGTCGTGTGCCAAGCCCGATACAAGTTCAGGCACCTTGCCCGGAGTCGCCTTCTTTCGGAAAGCCTCGGCCATGCCATCCCATCCTGCCCTCTGTATTTCAGTTAGATGCAGACTGGCCGCCGGTCTGAATAGGGATGATGCCCTCGGAGTAATACTCCCAACGAGGGTGAGGTGCTGGTATGGAGGAGTCGTGGACCGGAATCGTTGACGTCGGCTCGAAACCAATCGTCGCGCGTGAGGCTGTGGCCACCGGACTCCTGATGCTTTCCGACGAGAGTATCGATGTAGCTGTCAATGGTCGCTCGCTCAAGGGAGATGTCCGCGAGGCTTCGACAGTAGCAGCCATTCAAGCAGTCAAGGAGACTCCGCGCACTCTGCCTCACTGCCACCCAATACCAATTGAGGGCTGCACGGTGGATTGGAAGGCCGAGGAGAATGGACTGCGCTGCACCGTTTCGGTGCGAACCCATTGGACCACCGGTGTCGAGATGGAGGCACTGTGTGGCGTCAGTGCAGGTCTGCTGTGTGCGTGGGACATGCTCAAGTCAATCGAGAAGGATATCGAAGGACAGTATCCGACCTCGAGGATCGAGGACGTGCGGGTCGTGCGCAAGAGCAAGGCCGACCCGCATCATTGAATGCTGAGGCTCGCTCGGCACACCATGGCGACCATCGACCTCGCTGAACACTTTCTGCAGGCTACCGAGGCAGCCGCAGTGGCTGCCTCTGTCTGGAGAGGCCTAGGGGAACGCAAGGCCGCTGACGGCGCGGCAGTCGAAGCCATGCGCGCCGTTTTCGACACCGTTCCCTTCGACGGACGAGTCGCCATTGGCGAGGGCGAGCGCGACGATGCCCCCATGCTGTGGATAGGCGAACCTCTGGGCTCGATGCAAGGAGTGGCCGGCGCACCAAGGATCGACATAGCAGTGGATCCTCTCGAGTGCACCAACCACGTCGCCCTCGGCCTGCCCAACGCGATGGCCGTGCTGGCAGCCGCCCCACGTGGCTGTCTACTGCACGCCCCAGACTGCTACATGGACAAGATTGCCGGACCTGCTGCCCTCTCCGGCGAAGTCAGCCTTGAGGCCGACGTCTCCTACAACATCGAAGCCGCCTGCGCAGCCCTCGGCAAGCCCCCATCTCAGCTCCGTGTTGTGGTCATGGAAAGACCGAGACATGAGCAGCTGATCCGCGATTTGAACCAGCACGATGTCGACATCGTGCTCATCGGCGATGGCGATATCGCTGCGGCCCTCAACGCCGCCGATCCCAACTCCGACATTGACATGCTGATGGGAATCGGAGCCGCTCCAGAAGGAGTCATCACAGCTACTGCACTGAGGGGATTGGACGCACCCTTTGAGGGAAGACTCGTGTTCAAGAACGAGGGCCACAGGGAGCGAGCCGAGCGAATGATCGACGGAGACATCGATAGAATATGGGCGCGCGACGAACTCTGCTCTTCGGATGATTCAATGTTCATCGGTTCAGGCGTGTGCACCGGACGGACCAAGGGAGTTGAGATTCTTGAGGATGACCGAGCTTCTGTGCATTCAGAGATTATCGATGTGAATTCCGGCGAGCACTACTACGTGTCCTCAGTGCGATGACTTCTTCTCCATCAGCCCACACGTGGTAACGAGGCACCACAATGGATAGAGAACTGCTTGAGATGACCGCCAGTGAGCTGGTGGCTCCCGGCAAGGGCATCCTAGCAGCGGACGAGAGCAACGGCACGATGTCAAACAGACTCGCTGCTGTCGGTGTCGAACCTTCTTCTGAGACTAGAAGGTCGTACAGGGCGAACCTGCTCTCCACCGCCGGCTACGAGTCTGCAGTTGGCGGTGTGATACTGTTCGACGAGACAATGCGGCAGAGCATGGATGACGGGACTCCCATCCCAGACGCCTTGATGTCTAGGGGAGTCCACCCCGGTATCAAGGTCGATACGGGGGCTAAGGACCTCGCCCATCACTTCGGTGAAAAGATCACAGAGGGCCTTGACGGCTTGCGTGAGCGCTGCTCCGAGTACTTTCAGATGGGCGCGCGCTTCGCTAAGTGGCGCGCTGTAATCAAGATAGGGGATGGGATGCCGAGCGCCGCCTGCGTCTCGACCAATGCACACGCGCTCGCGCGCTACGCCGCGATTTGTCAGGAGCAAGGACTCGTCCCCATCATCGAGCCCGAGGTGCTGATGGATGGCTCGCACGACGCCCAGCGCTGCTACGACGTGACTGCCGAGATTCTCGATGCGACCTTCGCAGCCTGCAAAAAACAGGGGGTACACATCCCTGGTGCCCTGCTCAAGCCTAACATGATCATAGCAGGCAATGACTGTCCAACCCAGATCACCCGTGAGGAGGTGGCTATGATGACAGTCGACTGCCTGAGCAACCACGTCCCCCGTGACCTGCCAGGGGTAGTCTTCCTCTCAGGAGGGCAGTCTGACGAGGACGCCACCGCTCATCTAAACCTGATGAATCAGATAGAAGCCGAGCATCCGTGGCAACTCTCGTATTCCTACGGTAGGGCACTACAGTCCCACGCCCTGAAGACTTGGGCTGCACGGAGTGACGACTCTTCGTCGGCCAGTCAGGACATGTTTGCACACAGGGCTAGGATGAACAGCCTCGCTCGAAGTGGGAGTTGGAACTTAGAGATCGAGAACTGATCAGTTTTCGTCCAAGGCACCGGGCCTCAGTTGCCAGACGCATATCTCGTAGCGGCCGGAGAGGGCTCCGCCACGCTTTGTGGTTGCGACCTTCATGATGTCCTTGTCCTTGGAGAGGACGTTCCCTAACTGCTGGGGGGTGGTCCCGTGCCGCATTGTCGAGTTAACGTGTTCGAGTATCTCTGTGGTGTTCGCCTCGCCCCTGACATCTAGGAATTTCTTTATCTTCTGTCGTAGTCTTGTTGTCCTCATTGTAAATCTCTCCTTACTTCTTGCCGGGCTTCGCACGCTCATGGTGCTTGACCCACTTCTCGGTAGCCCATTCCGAGAGTGGGGGTGAGTTGCCAGTCATGCCGCTTGTGCGAACCGTGCCGATCCTGACGAACGAACCGTCGGACTCCAGGATGGCCGCGACATCAGAACCTCTTGCCCCGTCATCGTGGCGGTTCAGCCAAGCCGCAATCTCAGCTGTGTTGCGAGGTCGCTCTGAGATGTAATTTCGGACAATTTCTCGGACTTTCTCCGCGTCCATATCTCCCCGCTCCAACACAATATCGAACTCGGCAGCCGGTCCGATGAGCGTAGGATGGCGGGCACTAATATAACGGTTCTGCACGAAATACCTCTTCTTCGTTACACATAGTTGCAAGAATATGACTTGTTTTCAGTTCTCCCGGTGGTGTAGAAATGAAACTGATATATTCTCCATAGGAAATATGTAATTAAATGTAACTAAATAGAATAATTTATTACATCTACATTAGGTAGTTGTATTCAGAGGTGGTCAGTGGTGCCAAATGATCCCACTGAGGCCCGGAAGCGCGGTTCCGAAACCGCACCAAGAAAAATTCGGAGCATGCACCGCAGGCGGCTACTAAACCGCCTTACAGAGGGTGGCACAACCGTCAGTGCCCTCGCACGCGAGGTCGGACTAAGGGTACCTCACGCCTCGGCAGAACTCAGAAGGATGAGAAACGATGGACTGGTCGCCAGCGATCTACCCGCTGGAAGCCGCGGTGCGAGAATCCATCTGACCGAATCCGGATGGGAATCTGTGAGGGGTGACGAGTGGATCAGAGCCACTGAGGCCTCACCCCTACCTGATGACACTAGCATGTGCTGCTTACTGGCTCGTGACGGACCCAACCTCCTGCTGGGTGTGATGGAGCCTACAGACTCCCCGTTGTTACTAATCCCGGACCGTCCTCCTACGCCTATCGTCGATGACTCAACGTCCACAGGAAGCGATGGGGTCCCTTGGAGTTGGGCGGTGCTCAGAGAGAGAAATCCGAGGTGGTTCGATCTCTCATCAATGGAGTTGAAGCCAGCCCCTCCTCCACCTTCGGACCCAGAGAGTATTGCTGCCTACTCTGGCGAGCGAACCGTAATCGGAATTATCCGGGCTCGTTTGCTTGACTCCGAGCGCCCCATCGCTATGGCTCCGGGACAGTGGTTCGGAACTCCGATTTTCAGACCGGCTCCCCCACTGCCAGAGAGCAGTTACCACAGAGGTCAGTGGGTGCTGGGTGCCTGCCATGAGCTCTCTCCGAACATTCGGCCCAAGAACCCAATCGCCGCAGTGATGGAGGAGAGGCTGCCCCGCTCTATGCTACTGCGGACCGCGAGGGCCAACTCGCTGGTCATCGCCGACCTTGGCGGTCTCGACGCTGAGGGTGACTCCTATCCGCTGTCGGCACTAGACTTCTGGATCGAGCGAGCACATCCGCGCCTGTCCGATGCCGAGAGGCGCAAGCGGGTGCAGGCGCTGCGTGACAGAGTCAGCGCGGCACGCAGAGTACGAACCGACGACTCGACTTGGCGACGCTTCCGACGAGACTGGGGTGAATCGGAGTTCACTGAGGACGAGGACGCCATCGGAATACTCGATTTGCGTGGTTTGGGAGATTCTTCGGTCGAGGCACTTGTGCGATGGGCTCTCAGTGATGAGGAGCGCCCACCGATGGTCCTCGAAGTCAGTGAGGATATGCCCGACGACCTATTATCCTCAATCGTCTCACACTCAAATCTGCGACTGGCACTCTTAGACAGGGACGCCCCAATATTCGCAGCTTTTGACAGGTTGGAGGCCGACCCATTGAGGCCCCTGCCATGGCTCCGTCTCTCGACGAGAGGAGGCAAAATCTTGCCTGTTCGTCTGATGGACCCGATGCAGACTCCCGTACCTATCGCTCTGGACGAACCCGTGACACCCCCCTGGGCGTCGCTGGGAATCGAACTGGATGAACTCCAAGAGTTGGACGAAGGCTACCTGTCGGTAATCAACTCGGCTGTCTCACAGCATCCGAAAGGAGATGAGGAGTGGGCCAATCAGATGGAGGCCAGATACCCGATCGCCGCTTGGATAGCCTCACCCCCCCAAACTAGGTGGCCCAGGTGGCAACGACTCCGAGGCCGACTGGAATCAGAATGGCTGGTACTGATGAATCTCGACAACCTGCCTCTGGAAAGGCTCTCCGAGATCGCCGAGGAGGCTCCAGATTCAGTACTCTCTGAGTTTTCCATCAAGATGACGGCAAAACTCAGGGAAGATCAGGAGACCGCACTTAGGACTAGGCCGGCCACCGATCCCAAAGACGCATCTCGCGGGGCGGCGTGGGTAGCTGCCCAACTCCTTTCAAACGCCCCATGGCTGCCCGAGCACATGCATTCCGATCTCCTGAATTGGTCACTTGAGGCATGGCTCTCCAATCCTCCTCATGACTCAATACAGGCTCTTGAAGGAGTCTCGTGGCTCTACTCATCAGGCCGGGGCGACGATGTCAGTTTCCGCCCGATTATCGAAGGAATACGAAGCAAGGGGCTGGAGCTGCCAGCCAACCACGACCTGAATACATGGGCTAGGCTCGTGGACAGGATGCTAGGTGAGAATGAACTCGACTTAGAGGAGTTAGAGAGGACGGTAAACGTCCTGCCGACTGGATGGTGGGCTCCAATATCATCCAAGCTTCTGATTAATCTATTGAGGGAAGAAGAATCCACGGACTGGCTGATCTCGAACTCCCTGCCTTGGTGCGCAGCGGTACTGCGACCCATCGGTGAGGAGTGCCAGGCTCCGGGCCTGCGTTCCTACACTCATCCCGGATGCGACTCCGAGATTCATTCTCTGCTCATTCGCAGACTCCGTGGGAGACGAGAGCGCGAGGGCCTTCCCGACAGCGCCGCCCCCCTCATCGATCTGATGGAAGCCCTCGACGCCATAAACGAGGGAAGGCCACCGTCTCCCGGTAGGACTCATCCTCTTTCAGGATGGTTGGCCCAGCCCGTGGGAAAATGGCCCGAGTTCTCGGCCAGCGTCGCATTGGACGGCGATGCGGAGATTGCTGAGAGACTCCTACTACGGAGTTCTGGCTATCACGCGCAAATAGTCTCCTCAACATCAATTTCGGGATGAAAGTCCTCAATTCACAGACCGAGGGGTTCTTGACCACCTCCGGTGGCCGGTGAATGCCCGACCTGCAACACCGTGTCGACGAAGCCCCCCGCTGGAGGAATAGGATGAACCACGGTACCAAGGTCGGGTCACCACTTGTCGAAGACCAGTGTGACCGACTAAAACGGTATGATCACTGGAGCAAAACAAGTGGCCGGACTGTGTTAGGTCCCCGGATGACCGGAAGGAATGACTCAAGGGACTACCCCACAGTTCGACAGACGTCCCGGGGTGGGTCAGGCGCCTGAGCCAAGCTGTGAAGGCCGCCGTTACGCCCCGGGGCACACATCTCAATCCGGAGCAACAAACGAGGCGGGAATTCGAATGCACAGCGTCGGTCTCATCGGCGGCACATTCGACCGTTTCCATGCCGGGCATCTATCTCTCATTCAGACAGCCCTCTCCGAGTGCACATCTCTAGAGGTCTGGTTGACCTCCGATTATGGAGCTGCAAAGAAGGATTCCCGCATCAACTCGTGGGATACCCGCTCTGGCGAGATGAGGCAAGCGCTTGGGCAACTTGCAGAAAGAGTCAGTATGCACGTCCTCGATGACAAGCACGGTCCTGCCCCAACTCATGAGAGCGCTTCCGCTATCGTCTGTACCGCAGAGACTCGTTTGGAGTGCGAGCGAATCAATCAGATGAGGAGTAACAACGGACTCGACGAACTCGCAATCATCACTGTCGAGCACATCGATGCTTGGGATGGTAATCCAATTTCGAGCACTAGAGTGAGGAATGGGGAGATTGACCGCGAGGGACTGCCCTGGATTCCGGACTCGGTCAGACAGGGCAGGATCATTCTGACCCCCGAGGTCGAAGCCGAACTCAAGGAGCCCTTCGGTCAATTGGTGCTGGGCCCTGAGGACGACCCTTCTATAGCCATGTCCAAAGTGATAGCCAATATCGAATTGGAATGGGGGCCGACTATCGCTGTAGGTGATGTGACCGTCCGCGCTCTACAGGATCTTGACCGACCTGCCGACATCGCCTTGATTGACGGACGCACAAGAAGAGAGCCTTGGGAGGGCGCCGATGGAATTGACCCTTCGGTCTATGATGGCATCTTGCAATGCGAGAGCCCCGCCGGGTCTCTCACACCCTCTCTACTGGAAGCCTGCGAGCATGCTGTATCTTCTTGGATCGAAGACCGAACGACCCATCTCATCGAAGTAGATGGCGAGGAGGACTTAGCACCCCTGCTCCTGCACCCTCTCGCTCCGCTGGATTCGGTAGTGCTCTACGGACAGCCCGGCAAGGGCGTCGTCGTCAGATGGTGCAGCGAAGAAGCCAAGCAGCGCTGCCGCAGGCTGCTAAGCAGTTTCAGACCGGCCGACTGAGTCAGGACTCAGCATCAGCCATGGCGTGGATGCCGAAACCGAAGCTGACGAACACAATCATCACGGCGTAGACGCCCGGATCCACCCACGCGATCTGCACAAACATGTTCCAGTACAAATAGAACGTCAGGCCCAGCAGGACGAGCCAACTAGCTAGAGTCCTGCTGGTGCCACCCTCGGAGGAAAACAGGCTGGAGACGACTGGGCCCTGTGAGATGCTTCCAGCCCAGGATGCGATGCCACCCTCAACGGCCTTGCTCATGCCCATGCTGCCCAAGGCGAGTAGCACTATCCCGAGCAGGCCAAAGACGACGTCGTCGAGCACTACTGACATCCCATCATGCGCGATGTTCGATGCGCCGTGCTCACCGCTGAGGAAACCGATCCATAGCACTTTGAATCCAGGGGAATAGGCTCCCGAAACCAGATTCACCACGGTTAGAGTGATGACCCAGACACCAAGCATTATTGCAGCGCTCGAAGCGGTGCTACTGGGTCTAGTTAGGGCACTGCCCCACTCTGAGTCTGCCATGGACATCGGCCCGGCGACCTTCCCTTTCGGTATAACGATTGTCTGAGGGCAGACGAGACTCTCAGAGTTGGCCCTGCAGTGCGTATCTGCCGAGAGCCGCCTCGCCGATCAGTGGCTCACTCTCACTCATCGTGCCAATGGCGTCTATCGCCTTCGGGATGGCCGAGTTGACCTGCTTGCTCCTGCCCCCCCTGCCCTTACTCACGTTTCTAGCCATGATCAAACCGAGTGTGTCGAGTTCGTTCAGCAGGCTTGAGATTCTCCTAGGAGTGAGTGGCTCGACGCCGATCTTCATGCACGCGTCCGCGTATGTTCGGTAAACCTCACCTGTCGAGATGTTCCTCAACCCGTTCTCCTCGTTCAGGATAATCGAGAACAGGACCACTTTCTGATGCAGCGGTAATGACTTCAGAACAGGAGTGACCTGATCATACTCTAGTTGACTCTGAGCCAATCTGACATGCTTAGGGTCGACCCTAGTCTGAGCCCTCTGCTCCGCTTTCTGGACAGAGATGCGCAGAAGGTCGAGCGCCCTGCGGGCATCACCGTGTTCCTGGGCCGCCAAGGCCGCGCATAGTTCAAGCACACCTCCTTCCAACACGTCTTCGCGCAGACCGGTCTCGACGCGCTCGTTCAGGATATCCTGTATCTCGAGCGCCCCGTATGGATGGAAGACGAGATCCTCCTGGCTCAGCCTCGAACTGACTCTCGGGTCCAACTGTTGAGTGAAGTGGAGATCGTTGCTGATGCCTATGATACAGCACCTAGCATTTTCCAGAACGGTATTGAGGCTGGTGAGGTTGTAGAGTAAATCGTCGCCAGCCCTAGAGACGAGGTTGTCAATCTCATCGAGCACGATGATGTGCACTCCAGCAGCTCTGTCCATCCTGTATATCAGTGTCTCGAGTACTCTGTCCGTGGGCCAGCCTGTGAACGGGATGGGGGTATCTCCCCGCATGGCTAGTTGGCTCGCAATGGTCTGGACCACGCGATACTTGGTGTCGACATTGCGGCAGTTGATCTCGTAGGTCTGGACTGGCTGACCCATCTCGACTCCCTTGTCGAGGAGCTGCCCTAGGACGAATCTCGTGACCACGGTCTTGCCAGATCCGGGGACACCGTAGAGTAACATGTTTGAGGGTATGTGGCCGTTGAGCGCATCGACCATATTTCTGACTAGAGCCTCGACCTCGTGATCGCGGTGAGGGAGGCTGGAGGGCTCGAATGCGTGGTCGAAAGCCCTCCTGTCGATGAAGAGACTATCCTGCCCTAGGATTTTTTCGAAAATGTTTCCGTCCATTTTCTTTCACCACGGGTCAAGCGGTCTCCAGCCTCCCATCTTACTCCACAGGAGTAGGTGCCGGCTAACGCGGATTCACAGCGAGGCCGTCAGAGGTAATAAGACTGTCCAATTAATTTCGGCTGCGACTTGATTTTCCTTTCTCAAAGAGCCCTGAAAACAATGTTTGGATAACACTACACTCGGACTTCTTGACTTATCCTCAGTACATCGTTTTATTGTTCAGATTTGCGGTGTTAAAAATACATCTCTAGACTTGATGATACTTCATCAAAATTCAAAATCATTCACTTCTAAATAGATCTAGTCGTGACGGTCAGAGAGCCCTTCGGAGTCGCTCCGATGACATGTAATTCGAAGGATTTGAAAATGGCAATATAAACCAAGATATATTTACTCAGGAATAACTATCAAGAGAAATCGAACCATCCTTGCTGATGATCAAGGAATCTCCGTCTTCCAGTTGGTGTACGAAGTCCGGAAGCTCGGGCATCGGAAAACCTTCCTCGATGCCCGCACCGCTGGCGAAGTTGTGGGTCACCAGCACCAAGGCGTCAGGGTATCTCTGTGCAAAGGAGATGACATCCGAAGGGGTGTGGTGGTGCGGACTATTGACGAAGTCCGGAATGCCCATCTCAAGCAAGACGGCATCGGCGTTTGCTGCCCGTTGCTCAATCTCTTCGCACGGCCCCGAGTCCCCGCAGTGGAGAAGGCGAAAACCACTCGAGTGGACGAACTCGTATCCATGTGGGTCTGTCTCTGGAGTATGGCAGACCGGGAATCTCTCAAACCTCCATTCGGTTCCTAACAACTCTCCAGATTCAGATTCCGACCAGTCCACCCTCCCTTCAAGGGCGGCGTCCAGACTGCCTGGAAAACCCATTCTGCATAGCAGGCCCAAGATGTCTCTGCCGCCAGGTCTCAGATGAACGCTGAGTGCGCGAGTGGAATCAGGATCGGAGACATGTTGCCGCTCAAGCAGGAGGAAGGGGAAACCGAATGTGTGATCCGCGTGCCAGTGGGTGAACAGCAGATGTTCGATGTCGGCCGGTGAGGTTCCGGCACGCTGGAGTTGGAACAAGGCCGTAGGGGGTGTGTCCACCAACACGTGGCCGTCCAGCAGTATCAGGGCGTGCATGCGTCCCGGAGGGGAGAATGCGTTGCCAGTGCCGAGGAAGTCAATGCGCGCCACGAACCCCGATGGGGGCTCATGACTTGACCTCATCGCCTGCCCCGTCAGAACCGCGACTGCCCCCGTCCAGCATTTCTTCATAAACAGGACGTGTTTCGCGAGGTCTGAAGATTTCGGGGCCTTGACATGCCAGACTGGAGCGCGAAGAATCCATACTCGTCCAAACTTAATGAGAACTTCGTTCTCAATGGAGAGGGATCACGAAAGGAGACCCGACACGTCGTCATTGACTTGGGCAACTCCGAATTGGAGTACAAGGCGGGCGATGCCATCGGTGTGATTCCAAGATGCCCGCCCGAACTGGTCGAAGAGGTCCTCTCCATGTGCAACTTCTCGGGAGAGGAAGAGGTCGAGACTCACTTGGGGGAGTGCAACCTGCGCGAGGCACTCACAGACCGCTATGAAATTCACCGCGCCTCAAAGAAGTGGATTGAGGCACTAGGCCCCCGTCTGTCCTCGGATGCAGGCGCTATCGAGATTCGCATCGTAAAGCGACAGCGCGTATCCTCGGACAACGGCTCGCTACTGATGGATTGGGAAGGTAGTGGGGTGGATGAGGACATCCCCGAAGGTTACTCGGAGATAGGCTCCGCCAGCGACCCCGCTGAAACTCTCTGGAACGAACTCACTGCAGATTCCAAGGCGATGGAGAACTACATCTGGTCGCGCGACTACATCGACGCGCTCTCCGACTTCGGCCACATCGGATTCACCCCTCAACAACTCATCGATGGGATGGACCGACTGAAGCCGCGACTCTACTCGATAGCAAGCAGCCCCGACCACGAGCCGGGTACTGTACACCTGACCGTCGCCATCGTTCAATACAACCACCACGAGCGCGATCGGACTGGCCTGTGCACAGGCTTCCTAGCCGAACGCTGTGAGGTTAGCGATACCGAGATAGGCGTGTTCATGTCGCCGACCCGTTCATTCGTTCTGCCCGATGACAGCTCTACCGACGCTATCATGGTCGGCCCAGGAACTGGTGTCGCACCTTTCAGGGCTTTCCTGCAACAGCGAGAAATCGACGGCGCCACTGGACGCAACTGGCTGTTCTTCGGTGATTGGACCGAGGAGGGAGAGTACCTCTACCGGGAGGAGATGGAGGCTTGGAAAGAGAACGGAGTTCTCGACAGGCACGACCTCGCTTGGTCTCGTGCTGGCCCGGAGAAGGTGTACGTCCAGCACCTAATGAAGCAGCACGGCGAGGAGATCTGGAGATGGATGGACGGTGGTGGCTACTTCTACGTCTGCGGCGATAAGAACTACATGGCCAAGGACGTGCATTCCACCTTCATAGAGATCTGCGCCGAATACGGCGGCATGTCTGATGACGAAGCCAAGGAGTACGTTGAGACGGGCTTGATGAAGACCGAGAAGCGATACCTCAGGGATGTCTACTGAGCCCTGCTTGAATCCGCATGACTCATACGGCGCGCACCTAGAGGGTTTCACCATGTTCCGGCGAGTACTCATCGCCAATCGCGGCGAAATCGCGCTGCGGATACTGCGCTCTTTACGCGCTCTTGGAGTCGAAGCGGTCGTCGCTCACGGCCGCGATGACCGACTCACGCTCCCAGTGCGTCTGGCCGACGAGGGCGTCTTCATCGCCCGTGACGACCCTTTGGCTTCCTACTTGGACATCGAGGCGATAGTAGAAGCGGCCAAGGAAGTTGGGGCCGATGCTGTCCACCCTGGCTATGGGTTCCTCGCTGAGAACCCAACCTTCGCTGAGAGGCTGAACGAGGAAGGCATCAAGTTCATTGGGCCGAGGCCCGAGGTGCTGAGGTTGCTGGGCGATAAACTGGCCGCCCGAGAAGCCATGGTCAAGTCCGGCTTACCGGTCGCTGAGGGTTCGGGCAAGCCGGTGTCCGATCGGGACGAGGCCATGAGCACAGCCACTGCCATCGGCTACCCGGTGATGATCAAGGCAGCGGCCGGCGGTGGTGGCATCGGGATTCAGGTGGTGAATTCACCGGATGAGTTCGAAGCCGCGCTGAGACTCTGTCAGGGTCGAGCACTCTCTGCCTTCGGTGACGACCGGGTCTTCGTCGAGAAATTCATCGAAGGAGCCCAGCACATCGAATTCCAAGTTCTCGCCGACGGCTCAAAGGCGGTACATTTCGGCGAGAGGTTCTGTTCCATCCAACGCCGACACCAGAAGATCATCGAAGAGGGTCCATGGCTGTCCGAAGAGGTTCGCGAAGAGTTGGGGGCAAAAGTGGTAGCTGGAGCCGAGGCTGTAGGCTACGAAGGACTGGCGACATTTGAGTTTCTTCGCGACGCCGAGGGCGAATTTTACTTCCTCGAGGTCAATCCTAGGGTTCAGGTTGAACACACAGTGACTGAGATGATAGCCGGCATCGATCTAATTTCTCTTGGGATACGCGTAGCTGCTGGGGAATCGCTCCCCCTCTCCCAGGACGATATCAAACTCAGCGGGCATGCCATCCAGACGAGGATCAACGCCGAGAACCCGTTCACACTTGAGCCATCTCCAGGCCGCATATGGGAGTGCCACTGGCCAGGCGGCCCGGGCGTGCGCGTAGACACGCACGCGCACACGGGATACGACATGCCACCCTCCTTCGACTCACTGCTGGCCAAGTTGATTGTGTGGGCTCCCACACGAGAGGAAGCCATCGCCAAGATGGACGCAGCGCTGGGAGAGACCCTGATTATCGGAGTGGACACCCTGATACCCTTGCATCGGGCTATCCTGAACGAGACAGACTTCCGCAATAGAGAAGTGAACATCGGATATCTCGACGAACACCAAGGACTACTGGACGGGAGGTGAGACAGTGGAGATGGTGATTGTAGGTAGCATTGGATTCGACGATATCGAGACCCCCGAGGCCAGCGGCTCAGACCTGCTCGGCGGGGCTGCCACTCACGCTGGACTATCATCTGTATTCCACATGCCACTGCAACCTAGGAGGCCACCTAGGGTGGGTCTGGTCAGCGCGGTTGGAACCGACTTCCCGAGCGAGGCCCAGAGCATCCTCGAGGAAGCCGGCCTCAACTTAGCGGGAGTGGTTCGCAGGGACGGCCAGACCTTCCGGTGGTCCGGCCGATACGAAGGCTCGATGGAAGAGGTCCATACTATTTCGACCGATGTCAACGTGCTCAAGGACTTCAGCCCCGAGATTCCCGCTATCTGGAATGATCCCGATGTCTTGTTCTGCGCCAACACTCATCCTCGCACCCAAGTCTCTGTGCTTGACCAGTGCCCCGGTGCTGCCGTGTCCGCACTGGATTCATTCATGCTGTGGATCGAGACCGAGTTTGAGACCCTGTCCGAGGCACTGCGCAAAGTTGACATCGCGATACTGAACGAGGAAGAGGTCTGCTCGATAGCAGGCGACGGTATCCTCTCTCGCGCCGTGGAGATGGTTCGCTCCGGCGTCGCCCTGTACGGCGGTGAGGCCGCCGGACCGGGCCCCCGAAGTCTAATCGTAAAGCGCGGCAGTAGTGGGTCAGTCGCCTATCTCCCGTGCGGCACCATCACCCTCCCGGCCTACCCGACAGATGACTTGGTTGATCCCACGGGATGCGGCGATTCCTTCGCCGGTGCTCTGCTGGCTAACATAGCCGGACGCAAGGGCGCCTTGAATCAACTCGACACCATGCGCAACGCATTGTTGCACGCCACTGTGACAGCCTCGTTCACAATTGAGGGACTAGGCGCTTCGGGACTTTATGCGCTCGAGCGTGGGAGGTACCACGCCCGCGCCGACAAGTACAGACGAATGGTCGGGCTGTGAGACTATTCCAGTCTGCGAATTCCTGGTAGCGGATGAGGATCTCCCTTCGACGAGGTCCTTCTCAACTGCGAGAATCTCAGCCCGCTCGCTGATTGGCGCAAGTCTGTTGGACTCCTCTCCTCGCCCGTCGACACCCTGTTGACGACTTCGCTCAAGACATCCCTGGCTGAGTGGCTTTGCGCCTCCTGAACTCCTCTCCCGTGTGTCGCTACATCTGCTTGGTGTTCTTGGTCACTCCTTAGTCGGATGTGTTGGGAACTCTGGAAGTGAGCATCAGAGTGGACTGCCTCACCGTCACCGTCACCGTATTCGGAGGCGTAGGAATGACTTCTGTCCTTAGAAGGTCTGGCAGTGGGGCGCAGCAAGACTTCGATCCAACTGGGAGTGGACTTCTGTATTGCCCTCTTATTGGATCTGATTCGTCCGGTGTTCATTGAGTTAGCAAGCTTCGATATTCCAGGAAACTCCTCGAGGCTGGCTGCATCGAGGGCTGATGGTTGAGATACTCCTTCTTGACTCAGAAGGGCCTGCTTGGCCCGTGCCTGCCTCACTATCCCAGGCCGGCAGTCCTCCCGGACAGCCGCTTCGGTCGGAGCGGGCAGGCTGGGTCCGGAGTAAGGTCCTGTAGGAGGGCCAAATCTGTCGTGAGCCCTCCTGATCATCTCAGAACTGGTCGGCCTCCTCTCCATCGGCGGAGGGCCAGTGGCTTGGACGTAAGTGCTGGGGGCAGTGTAGGCCGGTGGTTCGGGAGTAGGGGCGCTGTAGGGCGTCGAAGTAGTGGGCGGAGAGTAGTTAGAGGTCGGTTCAGCATCGAAGATGCCACCTTCACCGAACAGGTCCATGGCTCCGGCGGCATCCTCTCCCGCTGAATCTATTCTGCTGTCTACGCCAGGCTTATCGGTGTACCACGATGGCGTCTACTCGCGATTCCATGCTCTCTCGTATGCTGAGCGAACCGGTTCCTGTGGGGGCTGTGGCTGATAGGTAGGTGGTGAGTACGGCGGCGCGGGTGCGGCTGGCTCCTCTGCCTCCCAGGAGAGCAGTGGCTCCGTGTTGGTTGCTGACACCTCTGGAGTAATTGGAGGTGCAGGAGTATCGAAGTCGAAGGACATCAACTCCTCCTCGAGTTCGCTCACCACTGGGTCATTCTCCGGTGCGGCTAGAAGCCCCTTTGGCTCCGGCAGTGCACCGCCCGCATCCCTGAAGGCAGGGTATGACGGCAACTCTGCATCGATGTGTTCCAACCCCATCCTAGCCTCCTCTATCGAGTCGCCGTGCCTGACTCTGTCGACCATCAGGCACAGTCTGAGCAGAACTCCCTCACTACCAGAGACAATGTGCCTGTCACCAGCCTCGGTTTCGATGGCGAGTACCGAGGTCCGGGAGACCAGATATCCGAGGAGAGTCAGCGCTCCTGCAGCTGTTGACACCATGGCGTAGGGTGGGAGCATTACACTCACTCCGAGGTAGATCGCAAGGAGGCCTAGGGGAATGGTCCCATCTGGCAGCATCGGGACCTTCATGTGGCGCATTCTTGAGATCGACCCTAGTGAAAGCCGAATTCCATGCCCATCGAATCTCTCCAGCGTAAGCTGACGCTTGGTGAGGACCGCGACAAACCTGCCTCCAGACCCGACCAGACTAAGATTTCCGAAGAGTTCCGATTTATCTTCTTTATCTTCATCATGGTCGGACTCCCGCCCGACTGAGTACATCCGGCAGTTTGAGCGACTCTGATTGGCTATAACTGCTCGGGGTGCTGAGTCCTCGCGCGCGCCCCTTACGCGCACACGAGCCGAGCGCCGTCCGAGTCCTACGAATCGAATTATCAGAACACTGTGCCTTCATCCCATGGCGTCGCGGGCGGCCTGAGCCCTGTTCCACAGCCCCTTTTCCTCTTCAGTCTCGGGGGTGAACTGAGGAATTTCAGCCGGACGCATGTCGCCGTCGACAGCCACCATGAAGAAGAAGCCCGAGCAGATCTCCTCTCCCTCCCATTCAGAGCGCGACAGCCTACACGATACCACATGGATCCCAGCGGTGTGCGGCGAGGTCCAGACGACCCTAGCTGTTGTGCGAATGATATCGCCTTGGTAGGCCGGTCTGCGGAACTTCAGGGCGTCTACTGAGACGGTGACGAATTCACTGTGAGCGAATTTACTTGAGACCATTCCAGCCGCGGTGTCCATAATCGACATCAGATGGCCACCATAGAGGGTGTCCATTGAGTTTGTATGGCCAGGGAACACCTCATTGAGCAGTACAACTGGCTCGAGGGAGTAAGGCTCACCCATGTCTCTCAGCCGCCCTCGAGAGCCCATCCTCCTTCAATCTAACATTTCTGCAATCTTCCCCGAATCGGTTCTTCGACCGTTGTCTTCAACCGAGGGCGGCCGCTCGCAGAGCCGTGGAAGTACCCAGACTGCAGTGGAATCCAGCGATTCTGGAGGACCCTGACGGCGGACGCATCGTGCTGTGGCCGCATCTTCCATGCGTGCGGATGCCGAGTTCACTGAGATACAGAGATTCGTGGGACGGACTGGCTCTCCTGTTCAGCGAGAGTGACCTCAGTGGTTGGAGACAGGACGAGGAGCAGGACAGAGAGAGCCCAGGGATCCACATCGAGGCCGCGATAGCATCGGGAACCGTCCTAGGCCGGTTGATGAAGGACCTGCAGGAGTACGAGGTAGATGGCCCCAAGATCCCGGATCCCGAGCAGTTACGGCTGCTGCTGCACGCGGACAACGCCAGAGGCGGCATGCCAATCTACCCTATCGAGCCCGAAATCGACGACGAACCGTGGTTGAACTGGCTCGAGAGGAGCGCTGACGAGCATTCCCGAGTCACCTCCCTGCTGTCCACGCTAACAACCTCAAGACGCTGGAGGAGGACCCGCTCTGAGGCGAGTCGCAAGGTCGAGATGGCCAAAGGAGTCGACACGGACTTAGGTGCCGCCGCGGCCTCGTGCGCCACTTGGTGGGTGGAGGAGCAGGGATCCCTCTCACCGGAGATGCTCGCAGAGCGAAACCACCGTTTTGCGGCCCGTTTGAGGGGGGCACTCGCAGATCTGAGCGAGAACAGGAGGGTTGAAGACGATGGAGCAAGGGATTCCATCTTGCTGGTTCCTGTCCATCAGGCGTCTCTGCCCTCCTTGGAGGCTGCAGTCGGTGCATGGCCGGACGCGGAACCGGTGCAAAAGGAGGGCTGAACATGGAGGAGGGAAGAATCGCCATCGACGTTGAGACCCAGACCTACCGCTACACCCCATCAGCCCCAATCAACCATCAGGAAGCAGTCTCTCTCGCCGGAGGCACGGTTAGTGGCCCCTACGTCGTGGTGAGCCACGAGCGGCCACGCGCAACATTCGTCATCGAGCCGGACGGCTCAGTGCTCGTTCACGGTATAGCGCGCGAGGAGGTCGCGAGACTCGCAATCCAAGAGTTGCTGCTCACTCTCGGCCAGTCGGATGAGGCTCTGCAGATGGAGTCAGGCGACATGCTCATCCGATTCTCGATCGGGCGAGCAGTTTTGCTTGAACTCGCAGCGGAGAGATTCGCGGACATCGAGATGGACCACCGACTCGAAGCGCTCAGGATCACCGCCAGACTGCACAGCACAGAGCTCCTGCTGTTCAACAACGGCCAGGGGGTGATCCTCGGGCAGGCCTCCAAGAAGGTCGCCGAGATGGCTGTCCGACACTGGGCTGACCTGTTGGAGGAAGAAGGAGTCCTAGCGTGAGAGCATGTTGGTCGACGGGCTCTGGACCGGCGCCATGGTGGACCAGCACCTACACCTCGACCGCTCCAACAAGTTCCTAGACGCAATCTCCGAGTTTACTCGCTCGGGCGGCACTGGAATTATGCTAGTACACAAGCCGGGGTTCTCCACTGCTTTACCCACAGACCTCGATGGCTACCGAGCTGCCTACACGGACACGCTGAGCATGGCCGACGAGGTCAGGGATGAGTTCGGAATTGACGTCGGAGTTGTGCTTGGACCGCATCCGGTGGCGTGGGCTCATCAGATAGAGCCCTTGGGCCTTGAGAGGTCGACAGAACTTCACCTCGAGGCCGTAGGCCTCGCTCTTGAGCATATCGAGGCCGGCGAAGCAGTCTGCCTCGGAGAGGTCGGCAGGCCCCACTACCCTGTCGACGAGCAGACTTGGTCGGCCGCCAACGACCTCCTCCTCGAGGTCATGTCGCTTGCCGCAGGAGCAGGGACTACGATACAGCTGCATGTTGAGGACAACGGCGAGGCGACCTGCAGGGAACTCGCCGGGTTATGCGACAAGGCCGGTCTGTCGAGGGACCGGGCGATCCGACACTACGCGCCGGCTGACGTCAGTGCCGATTTCACCCACGGACTCGCGGCCACCGTGAGCGTGGGCAAACGGAGCGTCGAGAGGCTAGCCGAGACGGCTCGTTCGGCGGCATCCCCTTGGGGCATGGAGACGGACTTCCTGGACGACCCAAAACGACCGGGCGCTGTGCTGGGCCCCAAGACCGTGCCCAAGCGCACCCAGCAACTGTGCTCTACACTTCTCTCGGCCGACTGGAGCGATGACGAGGTCAGTGACCTGATGACGAACATCCACAGTGATTGGCCCGCCGATTTGTACTCTAGTCGCTAGGCCACCGGAGCCCGGGCATGAAAGTCATAACAGCGCCCGTAACGAACAGAATCAAAGTCACAACGAAGCCCTGGAAATCCCCCAGTGGGACCTCGTATCCCATCTCTGCCAGACCCATCCTCCACATGGGTCCGTTGATTGGCAGGAACAGGAACATCAAGACAATGCCCAGTTTCTGACGAGGCAGCATGAACGAGCCACTGAGGGCGGGTTGATGAACTGAGCGTAGGAGGATAGTGGTGGTGCGCCCGCCGCGATTCGAACGCGGGATATGAGGTTGGAAACCTCAGGTGATAACCAGACTTCACTACAGGCGCGTAGTCTTGCCGAGCCGAGACATCCATTAAACCGATTTGGTGACTGAAATCGACGAGTGAAGCATTCAAACGCGTCCCTCCTGACGGAGGGACGTGTCACAGGAGGAGAGTCAAGTGCAGGGGGGCTTGGCAATCAGCAAGGATGCTTCCGACTTAACAGATGAGAAGCAGGTCGTGGGCCGTAAGATATGGCGGATAGTCCCCTACGTCAAGCGCTACTGGAGACGTGCCGTCGGAGGTGTTGCAGCCAATGCAGCGGCCCGCGCCTTCGACCTGATACCTTTCATCGCTATCGGGATGGCGGCGGACTATTACCGGGACAAGACCTTCACCGATTCCACGATCGAGAGTCTGGTCACCTCCGATGTCTTTCCTTCACTCGGGCCGATAGCACCTGTCGAATTCGCCTTCGGCATGCTAATCCTAGTCTCGTTCTCCTTCCTCGCAGTCTTTCAGGGTATCAGCGAATATCTCTGGCAGTCGACTGCCTACAAGGTCCAGCACGATATCAGGATGGATGCGACGACCAGCTTGATGGCCATGGAGGCCTCCTACTTCGAGACCCGCCAGACCGGCAATCTGATGTCGGTACTCTCGGCCGACGTAGCGCAGTTGGAGGACATAGTTTCGGACTCTAGCACGAGCATTATACGAATTGCAATCACATTCACTACAGCATTCGCAATAATGTTCTGGATGAGCTCCACGCTGGCTCTGATATTGTTCATCCCGCTGGTACTAGTCATCCCCATGGTGGTGTGGTTCTCAACCCGCGTACAGCGTCGTTACAGAAAACAGAGAGAGAGTACCGGGGGAATCGTCGCGATTCTTGAAGGGGTCTTAACGGGCATCGGGACCGTGCAGGCGTTCAACGCCAGCGACTTCGAGCGCTCTCGGGTTGAGAGGGAGAGTGGCGAGTACAGGGATCAGGCTATCCTCGCCGCCAACCTGCGCAACCGATTCATCCCGGGAATCTACGTTGTTGCAGGCCTGTCGTTCGGCCTATTGGTTTCTGCAGGTGGTTGGCTTATGGAGTCCGGCGAGATCACTGTTGGCCAATTTGTCACGTTCCTTTTGATCAGCACCAGGATGACTATGCCCATGTTCATTTTGGGGATGCTTCTGAACCAACTCCAGAAGGGCGAAGCCGCCTCCAAGCGAGTGTTTGCACTAATCGACCTCGAACCCTCGATATTCAACAGGCCAGATGCTGTCGAACTCGACGGTCCCATCAGGTCGATTTCGTTCGATAATGTGACCTTCGCCTACCCTACATCAGGAAATGTTCTGAACGGCATCTCGTTTTCAGCATCGTCCGGCGACTTCTTGGGAGTAATGGGCCACACAGGAGCCGGCAAAAGCACGATACTGAAACTCGTTGAGAGATTTTACGAACCTCAGCACGGCAGGGTCTTGATCAATGGTATCGACATCAACGCCTATACCATAGAATCCGTCAGGGACAGGATTGGCTTCGTCTCTCAGGACCCGTTCCTGTTCTTCGGTAGCGTTCGGGACAATGTCGCCTATGCCCGCGAGGCCTCTGACGAGGAGATACAGCAGGCGCTGGAAACCGCCGGGGCATTGGATTTCGTTTCCGAGTTGGAAGAGGGCGTAGCAACAATGGTCGGTGACAGAGGGGTCATGCTCTCGGGAGGGCAGCGCGCTCGCATCGCCCTAGCCCGAGCACTGCTCAAGAACCCCGACCTCCTAATTCTCGACGAGGCCAGCGCATCCCTAGACGCTGAGACCGAGAAGCGCATCCAGCAGTCCTTGTTCGATGGCTCCAACGGTGGCAAGCAGAGGATCACACTAGCTGTCGCCCATCGTCTCGCGACCATCCGCAACGCCGACGAGATCATCGCGATGGTCGACGGAGCCATCGTTGAGAGAGGAACCCATAGGGAATTGATCTCCAACGACAACGTGTACGCCTCGCAGTGGTCTATTCAGACTGGCGAGCTAGGCCCGGCAGAGGCCTGAACTAGTCTCTGGACCTATCGTCAATCTGTAGTCCGGAATTGCCGGTGAATATGCGCCACCAACCTTGTAGAACACCCATTCCATAGTTCCAGTGCAACGCGAAAGTCGCAATAGAGGAAAGGAAGACGGTCTTAGGAGTTCGACAAGGGGAATTTCCCTTGGCAGCCCCGTACCAAGCAATGAGGTTGTACAGCACAATCAGGCTAACCAGAGAGTGTACTCCTGCGCGAGGCCACCCCATTGGCACCGTCTCGATGTCCCAGAATTCCGGCCAAGCCAGCCCTCCGTTTGCCACTCCCCAGAAGAAGAACCCGAACGCGCCAAGAACTAGGATTGGGAAGAATGCCACTAGGGTGTGGCTCCATGCGCGCAACTCACGGTGCTCGTGATTCGCCAGAGTCCTGACCAGACCGTAGTTGCGAATCTGCTTCTTCACTCTCGAAAGGTCACGGCGACGGTGCCACATTATTGCTTCCCGATCGGTCCAAAGTCGGCCTCCATCTCGGCGTATGCGGAAATCGAGGACGACATCCTCTGCACCTATACAACCGGGCGGGAAGCCACCTACTTCTTCGAGGACTGAGCGGCGGTAGGCTGAGTTGACACCAGGCAACTGCTTGACCTCGTCGAGCTCTCCCTGACCCATCCTGCCGTAATTGGTCCCGGCGGTGAAGATGGTGCTGCAGAAGCTGACGTCGATGATCTGCTGCTGCAGGGTTGAGCTTTCCGGAGGGGCGAAGTTGGGTCCACCGACGCCGGCTACCTCTGCTCGCTCGAACCAGCGAGCCAGATTGGAGACCCACTCCTTAGGGACGATGACGTCGTCATCGGTGAACATCACTAGATCGGAATCAGTCTCATCGAGGGCGACATTACAAGCATCAGCCCGAGTGCGTGAGCCCCTATCGTCGATGAAGCGAACCGCCCTCGACTCAGCCTGCTCGCGACCTAGATCAGCACCTGGGCCTACCACGACAATCTCACAGGGCCCGTAGTAGCTCTGAGCGAGCAAACCGTCGAGCGTGATACCCAGTTCGACCGCGTTAGCAACGCTCGGGACGATGACGCACACAGAACGGCTCACGGCCTGCCGGCCCTAGTTCGCACTCATTTAACCACGGGTCACTTGTCACTCGTTGGAGACACGAGGAGCCAGGTAAAACTTCCACTCAGCACCGCCGTCATTGGATTGCCACTGTAAGCAGAGCGGGTATCGATCCTGAAACTGGACCTGGACATCCTGAGTGAGCCCAGAGGCCAATTTGCGAGTCAGAATCTCTAGGTATTGCAGAGAGTAAGTCGATTGTGTCGGAGCAGCGCAGACCAGTTCGCTGAGTTCACCAGCCTCGAAGCGGACGTTGACACCCTCACCGGCCTCAACGGTCACGGAAATACGAAGTTCCTTTGAGTCAATGCTGAGGTCAGCCAACTCGCCGACGAGTTTGGCTGCTCGAAGCGCCCGAGAGAGTTTCTCGGAGCCGATAGTGGCGCTGCTGTCGAAGTCCAGAATCGGCAACTTTGGGTCCTGCATCGATCCTGTATCGAGGCCGCGTAGGATTCTGTGCACTTCACCGACTCGAACGTTCAGTGCGCCCACGTTCTCATCGTAGTCGATCTCGACGAGGTTGGACTCAAGGCCAGGGAGATTCAGCAGATCTCGAAGCTTTCCGAGTTCGAGCCCGATCTCAACCGGTTCGACCTCATAGGTCTCAAAGCATACATCGGAGACGACGGCCGAGAGGAGGGCGACGTGCGAACCGTCGACTACGCTGACGCTCAGTCCTTTCTCGCCCCACGCTAATTTCACCTCCTCGGTGAGAATCGAGAGGCATTCGGTAATTTCCTTGAGCAACCCAGTATTGGCTGTTACTCTGAGCATCGTTCCACCTCGGTACTCCACTGCTGATACTTGACGGCTTTTCATTCTTCGTGGCGGCCCTACGGGCCGTTCATTGGTACTCTCTGAACCTTTTACCACAGTTTTTGCACGTACACACCTTAGTTTCGGGTTCGTCGGAACTCCGGGTCTGCATGAGGACAACGAAAATCTCATTCTTGTCACAACTCGGACACCTGATGTCCCCTACTCTAAGAACACCCTTGGCTTCCTCTTCGGGAACAACTTCCGCAAGGTGCTTGAGCGATTTCTCGGATCCCGAGGCGGTGGCGTTTGACAAATCGACGGTTTCACCGGTCATCGGATCGGTGAAGGTGCCACCCATACCGTCCTTCCCAGTAAGGGGTCCTTCGTACGCACATCGATAGTTCGTGCACTTGATGTTCCCCGAAGAATCAGGGAACGACAGAGCACCGCATTCAGGGCAGAACATAGACTCTCAAAACCTAGCCGGCTTTCCACCACGCCGAACAGGGACACCTAAACCGTCTATTGAAGTATTGGTTGGCTCGGACCGCTCCGCAGCACTGCAATCACGTTTCCAATAAGCGCACTGCGAGTCAACCGCACCGTTAAGCGAGATGGCACCATCGAGAATTCGTGAGAATCCATTTCGATTGGAGGCTGGCGCGAGTCATCGATGAGGATGGCCACGTGATCGATGAGCAGCATTGGTCCGGCAAGAGATCTGTCGGCGCTCTGGCTGACAGGCTGGCTGAACTCCAATCAGGACGGCTGAGCCCCGAAGCCAGAGTTCTGTCCGAGAGGTTTTCCGAGGCCGAGGCAGATCATCTTGGGGCGATGTCCGATCCGGACTGGCCAGAGGCAGACGGCGATGAGCAGACGCTTCTAGCCGAGGCCACCGATAGGCTGGCTCGAAGGGGCGTTGCTGACGCCGCAGGCGACCTCGACCGGCGCCTCGACATGCTTTCGTCTGCTGCTAGCGAGTTGCGGGCGTCATGGACGACCAGCGAGGCCCGATGCGTGGAATGGGCCGGGCTTTTCCTCTCCGAGGCAGACTTGGACGCTCAGCGCAGGGACATCCCCCGGGCCGTGGCAGATGCCGATTCGATTGACGGAGCGGCTGAGGCGTTGGGGATCCCCGCTCCCGAGCATCAACCGTCCCCCGCAGAATGGGATGCTCTGCGAAGTCATGCCACAGGCGTGGTCGAACTCACAGGAAGACTGGATGCTGCCGAAGACGCCACTCGAGAACTCGCTGGAGGATACCTCCCTACTCTCAGCAAGGTAGTAGGGCCGTTGGGCGCAGCGAAACTTGTTGTTCTCGCCGGAGGCCGTGAGAGGCTGGCCAGGATGCCGAGCGGCAGCTTGCAGGTCCTCGGCGCGAGTGGCGCTATGGCCGCCCACCGCAGGGGAGCGCCACCACCCAAGCACTCTCCAGTGCTGTTTTCCCTGCCACAGGTTTCAAGGTCACCGCGATGGGTACGAGGGAAGATTTCCAGGTTCTTAGCGGGCAAGTGCTCGATTGCAGTCAGGGTCGACCACTTTGACGGGGAGCCGTGGAACGAGGAGCAGATAGCCGAAATCAATAGAGAGGTTGATGCCATCAAGGCGAAATTCCCGAAGCCGCCCAAGAGAGGGTGAGCGAATGGCCAAGCCCGTGAAACTCGGATGGGGAGTCAGGCGTGAGGGCCGATCTGGAATATGGACCAGGAACGCGGTAAAGGGAATCTCGGTCAGGGGCGAGCGCCGCAAGCGGGACAGTCGCATAGAGTGGCGGGCATGGGATCCAAATCGCTCCAAGGTTGCAGCAGCTCTGCTCAGGACAAACAACGACCCCACCAGTCTCCTCCCTGAGCCGGGCTCGACCTGTCTCTACCTCGGGGCCTCCTACGGAGGCACGGTTTCTTTCGTCCACGATATGGTCTGTGGTTCTGGGAACCATCTCGAAGGACAGATAATCGCTGTGGAAATAGCTCCTAGAGCGATGCGCGAACTAGCAGCACTGGCCAGTCAGCGTCCCGGCCTAGTGCCCGTATTGGGTGATGCCCGCCTCCCTCATACGGTCTCTCCCTACATCAGGGGCAAGGCCGATTGGATCCATCAGGACCTCTCCATGGCAGATCAGGCCGAGACCTTCGTCAAGATGGCCGGAGCCTTCCTCAAGCCGGGAGGTGCCGGGCTGTTGAGCCTGAAGGCTGCCAGTGAGAGGTCATCCGATGGAGATGACGATACTAGGTTCGCTAAGGCGGAGAGGATATTGGAGGAGTCGAATCTCGAGATCGTCGAGAGGATAGACCTCGCCGGGTTCGAGGAACAGCACGTCGTATTCCATGTGAGGAAGCCAGTAGATTAGATCAGACTAGACCCGCCCCGATGCCTCCGAGTATTGCTGCCCCGAACAAGACGATGACGAGATACATAGCCAGCGACAGGTAATTCAGCACA
>JAKUUP010000001.1 GCA_022447095.1 Candidatus Thalassarchaeum betae | reverse complement strand
ACCCCGCCAGCGAACTGCTGACGAGGAGGAGTGCTAGTAGTGATGCCTTGTGGTTCATGCCTCTCCAGCAGGGTCGGACCGGATAAACCCCGTGTCGGATTCGAGCACCCCCACTCGACCTCGGGCTTCACGCCAAAGGCGTGTGTTTCATTGAGTAGGGGGCCGACGCACCGGCGATGGTGGATTGGCCGGACCCGGGAACTCCCGTGAAGTTGACCGTCAAGACCTGGTCGGGCTTGGCCGAGCACATCGGCCTCGCACTGCCCCCTGCAGGCCCCAAACTGGTGACGATGAAACTGGCCAACGGCTACAACATCTCGTTCCCCCACTCCTACGTCGAGTCGGTCGAGGAGATCGACGAGGTCCCCGCCGCCGAGGAGGAGGCGGAGCCAGACATCGAGCAGGACGACTCGCTGCCCCTCGTCCACCTGATCCACACCGGCGGCACCATCGCCAGCAAGGTCGACTACAGGACCGGCGCGGTCAGCGCGAGGTTCACCCCCAACGAGTTGCTGGACGCGGTCCCCGAGCTGCGCAGCATCGCCCGCATCCGCGCGGTGAACCTCGGCAGCATGTGGTCCGACGACATCCGCCCGCGGCACTGGAACAGGATGCTCCAGGCGACCAGCGAGGCGTTCTCCGAGGGCGCTGCCGGCGTGGTAATCACCCACGGCACCGACACCCTGCACATCTCCGCGGCCGCGATGTCCTACGGCTGGGCCGGACGCGGGGGCAGGCCACCGGGGAGGATCGTCGTGACCGGCTCGCAGCGCTCGCCCGACCGTGGCTCCTCTGACGCCGCCGAGAACCTGATCTCAGCCGTTCACTGGGCGGCCAACGGGCCCGAGCCGACCGGCTACCGAGACACATCGGTGGTCGTGCTGCATGCCGGCTCGTCCGATGGCAGTTGCTCGGTGTTGCCCGGCTGCGCCACCCGCAAGTACCACTCCTCGCGGCGTGACGCGTTCAAGCCAATCAACCAGGAACCTATCGCCCACGTCAAGATCGGACCGGACGGACCCTCGATCGAGATGGGCGATGCCGTGGGCTTCGATGCCCGGCCAGAGGCCATCTCCCCGATGATGTTCGACGAGTCAACCCGAATAGCCCAGTTCATCGCCGATGCCCACCTTCACCCAGACCTCGTCCAGGCCGCCATAGACGCTGACTACGACGCACTGCTGTTCCACGGCACCGGGCTGGGCCACCTGCCAATCGCCGACCCACAGGAGGACAGCCCGGAGAACACCCGGTTGAGGATCATGCTCGCCGACCACTGCACCGCGGGAGGCGTCGTGGTCGTGGTCACGCAGACCATCCACGGACCCATCCACATGGATGTCTACGACAAGGGCCGCGACCAGCAGGAGATGGGTATAATCGGGCACGGCTCGCTGTGCCCGCCGTCCTCAGCCCTAGTCAAACTGCATCACCTGCTCTCGAGGGACGAGGGCAGGGACACGGTCGCCGAGGGCTGGGAGAGCGATCTGGTAGGGGAGAACCCGCCCGACGCCCTGTCCTGAACGCTCTCGGCCGTCTTGCTGATGAACCGGCTTGCACTTGGCCGGGCCATGCCGGACTCCACGCGCAGCGACGAGCTCGACGCCATGAGGCAGGCTACGCTGAGCCCCGGGGATCAGGCCAGCCTCAGGGAACTGCGGGCATCGGGCCGTCAGACGGCCCGCGAACGCATCAATGCGCTACTGGACCCCGACTCCTTCGTCGAGGTGGACGCATTCGTCCAGCATCGCGCCCGCGAGCACAACATGCACCTCCACAGGCCCCTCGGAGACGGCGTGGTCGCGGGTCACGGCATGCTCGACGGCAGGAGGGTTGTCTGCTTCGCCCAGGACTACTCCGTGTTCGCCGGGACCATGGGCGAGATGCATGCCAAGAAGATAGCCAAGATGGCCGAGTTCGCAGAGAAGTCGCAACTGCCGATGATAGGCATCTGGGACGGTGACGGACAGCGCGTCGAGGAGGGAGTCACCTCCCTCGGAGCAACGGGCCATTTGCTGGACATTCTGGTGGCATGCTCGGGCAGGATCCCCGTCATCTCTGTCATACTGGGCACGGTCTCCGGTGTCAGCGCCCTCGCTGCGGGACTCTCGGACTTCGTGATCTTAGGCGCGGAGCACGGCCAGATGTTCATGCGTAGTCCCTACATGATACCGGAGATAGTCGAAGGAGAGATGGATGAGGCGAGCCTCGGGGGAGCCGAGCAGCACGCCAGTCGCAGCGGGGTTGCGTGCCTGATGGCCCAAGACGAGAGCGACGCTATCGACATCGCAGCGGAGATCCTCTCCTACCTGCCTGACCACACGCTGGCAGAACCCGTCAAGGTGCCCAGCGGCGACAAGTGGGACAGGAAGTGCAAAGGCCTCTCCAAGACGGTACCATCTGACTCCAACGTGCCCTACGACATGCGCGAGGTAATCGGCGAGGTGGTCGACGAGGGCAGGTTCCTCGAGTTGTTCCCCGGCTACGCCGAGAACATCGTCATCGGCTTCGCCCGCCTCGATGGCCAGTCTGTCGGCGTCGTCGGCAACCAGCCTAAGGTCCTCGCAGGTTGTCTGGACATCGACGCCTCGGTCAAGGCCGCCCGCTTCATCCGCACCTGCGACGTGTTCAACGTTCCAGTCGTCACCTTCGTCGACGTCCCCGGATTTCTCCCCGGTACCGTGCAAGAGTGGGGCGGCATCATCCGCCACGGGGCCAAACTACTGTTCGCCTACGCCGAGGCCACCGTGCCGAAGTTGGCTGTGGTCACCCGCAAGGCCTACGGTGGCGCCTACCTCGCGATGAGTTGCAAGCACCTCGGCTCGGACTACAACGTCGCATGGCCAGGCAGCGAGTTGGCGGTGATGGGAGCTGACGGAGCGGTCAACATAATCCACAGGAAGGAACTCTCCGAGGCCGAGGACCGCGACTCCGTGCACAGCGAACTGATGGAGGAGTACCAGCGCAAGTTCAGTGACCCCTACGCGGCCGCGCGCAGTGGCTGGCTGGACGACGTGATCGAGCCGGTCGAGACGCGCAAGAAACTGATCCAAGCGCTGCGCCCGCTGATGAGCAAGAGGGAATGGGTCCCCCCCAAGAAGCACGGGAACATTCCTCTCTGAGGAATGCAGGGCAAAGCCTCAAGCCACACCTTGCAATCGTCATGCCATGAGTGAGAGACTTCTGTCTGCCTCGATATGCCTGCTACTACTGACCTCCATGGCCCCCACTGTGGCCGCAATAGGCCCTTCTGACTCCGTGATTTGGGGGGTATCCTACGATTGGTCCCACTTCGAGGGCGACGTCGAGAACATGACCGGAGTGGACACCAATGCGGTCAACGAGGACCTCGAGGACGCCGCTGATTACGCGGGTTTCATACTTGAGACCGATCAGGTCGTCAGCGGAGGTTCCCACTTCTTCGTCGAGTCATGGGACGATGACGTTGTGGTCACAATCGATGACGCCAACGGTGTATCGCACCAGGTGACCAAGAGGATGACCGAGCTCACCATACGCCACGGTCTTCTTTTCGACATGGGCTTCACGGCTGCATGGATCGACGAGAACGAGAGCATCGACATCTGGATGAGTGCCTCACAGGAGATTGTGATGGTAATCGACGCAGTCTACACCGAGTACGTCGACTCGGATATGATGGTGTACGGAGGCGATCTCGAGATGAGCGGCGAGTACGGGCAGGAAGCCGACCTCTCATTCAACCTACAGGTGATCGCGGCAGACGAGGTCGAGGCCCCAGAGATTGACCTCGGATACTCGGTTTCCTTCGAGATTCCAAACCTCTCATCCGAGTGGAGAGTCGACCAACCAGTCGATTACCACCACCATCTGAGCGAGCAACCTGTCAATGAGGAGAGCGGCAACGAGAACGGCAGTGAGGGCGACAGCGAAGGCGGAGCAGTTGGCCAAGAGTACGAGGGCGGCCTGATTAGAGGCGACTACTCTACCATCACTGGGTACTCCCTGTATCTCGCGTTGGACGGGCTTCCTGCGGAGGACTTCGGACTCAACCTTGACGCATTCAACGTCGAACTGTCGGACAGCATACCGGGAACAGGCGATTTCAGGGAAGAACTCCCTGTAGCCTCCGGGGCGATGTGGGACTGGGAATGCCCACCTGTCGGAGGTACGGAGGATCTGAACATTGACGGTTCCACGGTAGAGGCACAATGCGGCATCGCACCTCCGTTCCCGGCTGGGATGGCTTTCATGATGGGGTTCTCGCTGATACCGGCTTTCGACAACGGGTTCCAGCAGCTTGCAACCGTAATCGAGGAGCAAGTGGGGGCTTGGATGGAAGAGATTTCGGAAGAGGAAGGCATCTTTGTCTGTGATGATGGTGAAGAGATTCCAGCCGAGTGGGAGAACGACGGTTGGGAGGACTGCTCCGACGGCTCCGACGAGAACGAGGAGCAGGCCGGAGGGACATTCACCTGCGACAACGGAGAAGTTATTCCGGCTTCATGGGAGAATGATGGAGAGGAGGACTGTTCCGACGGCTCCGACGAGAATGACGAGTCAGCCGACGCCATGGAGAGGTTCGAGAGGATGGCTGAGGCCCTGATGAATACGAACCTAAACAAGACGATGGAAGCCTTCGGTGAGAAGCTGGAAATCCTCGTCGAAGACAACGTCCCAAGCGAGCCCGTGCTCGACATTGAGGACTCATGTGGCATCATGTTCTGGACCACTGAGGACTCTAGGGTCGTGGGATTGGCACTGCTGAACGATGAGGACGGCGATGACTCGATGGAGGTCCTACTGGGGCCTGACATAGTCGGAGTAGCAGAGCATGGGGTAGAGCTCAACCTGCTGTACTTCGACGGTGATGACGCCAGAGAAGCCAAGGCGGACATTCTGGGTTTGATAGATATCAGGGATATCGCCCCCGAGTCCAGACACGATGTCGAGGAACTGTACGACATTCTCGGCGATGACTTCCTCCCTGATCTAGACCAGACGGACACCGATGGGGACGGAGTGATTGATTTCTTCGATCAGGACGATGATGGTGATGGCATGTTTGACTGGGAGGACCCAGATCCTCTGTCCGGCCCTGTTGACGAAATTGTCGAGGATGAGATAGACACGATTCCCGGCCCAACAACGCTCGCCGTAATCACTATGCTTGGAGCAGCTGCAATCCTCATGCCTAGAAGGGAAGACTAAGCCGGCCCCCGTGTTACGATGAGTTCCAGCAGACCGGCCGTCATCGCCCTCGCAGGGCTGTTCCTGCTAATCGCGTGGTCTAGCACGTGGTTCGAGATTGCAGCCGTCGGGACATACACTGACGGACTAGAGAGAGAGCCCACCATCAGGACCCACTATATGATCGACAATAGCCATGAGTCATTCGAGATGTCGATAGAGAACTCCACGCCGCTGCTCCTGTACTGGATCGAGAGGGAAGACGTCTCCACCGAACCGACGACACAGGAGGGGAACTCCAGCGATATGCCGACAGATCCCCCATCCTCAGATGGCAGTAGCGACCCTTGCTCAGGATCGTGCCTCGATAGGGCTAGGAGTTTGGTCGGACTGACGATGTTAGCCCTATTCGCAGCGCTATGCCTGTCTTCAGCTCGCCCGACCACTCCACTCAGAGCCGCGGCCGCCTTGGTGTGGTTGCTCGGAACCGTCGTGATTCTGACCGCCGTCCCGCTAGCCGCGGCGGCCGACTTCGGAATCTCAGGCGGCGAGGACGGAGGGGGGTCTGCTACAGGGGGATTCGACACAAACACCCAGGAGACCGTCGAAGTTGACCAGTTCGCCCACTTCGAGCAGGACGGGGACGTTGGATTGTCGTTCGACGGGATATCATTCACCTACGACTCAGTTGGCTTTGATCTTGGACTGCTTGCCGAGGGTGACAGGCAGGCAGTGATAGAAAGCGCCCCAACAGAGGGCGAGCCGGGCTACGAGTCGCTGATTGGGTTCCACGGAGAGATGACCATCGGACCCGGCCCAATCCTCACTTGGTGGCTACTCACGGCGCCCCTAGTCATCGTGAACCTACGGGGCCACAGAGATCCTCTCGAGGAGGAGTGAGAGCGAGGGCAGTTCGGCTGCCAGCTCTGGCGCGAAGATGGATTTCCACGCCTCGAGATGCTGGGCCGCCACCATGACGACCGCAAACTCGTCGGTTCCAGCACCATCTCCGTAGGAGATGGAGACCTGAGTTTCGGCATCGATAGGGTCACTCTGGCCGCCAGCGGGGGCCGCATCGAGATCGATTCCGAGGTCAGCGCGCCCATCGGCGACAACCGCCCTATCCCAAGGTCCGCTGACCAATGCCCTGCGCCCCTGCTCTGGGATGAGCAGCCCGCCCGCATCGGCCCAAGCGGCTGCTATCGCGCGTGCTGCTGAGCCGCCGCCGCGCATCCGTAGGACCGACCCGGCAGGCTCGATGTCGATGTGACGGCAGGCGGCGACGAACCCGAGCCCGTCGGTGCTGGTGCCAGTCCACTCGCCCTGCGTTCGCTTCAGCTGGTTGATCGCATTGACGCCCTCTGGCCCGGTCACCCCGAGCCTATCCTGAGGAGCATGCTTCAGCGGTGCGGTGCAGGAGAGCCAGACGTCCCCGTCCAGTTCGGCGAGGCGGTGCTCGAACTCGTCTATGTCCGCTGCTTCGAGGAAGACTCTCTGCGGACCCTCTATGCCTAGGTGCCGACCGACTGCGACGAACAGGCGTGGTGTGAGCGAGTGAGAGACGGGGTATCCCGCGATGCCCCAGAACGACGGCCCACTCACAGGGAACCCTACGGGTTCTCATCGATGAAGGTTTCAAGAGAGGCGCGGCCTCGCCGCGAGTGATGGACAGCGACCTCGATATCGCCCGGAGTGCCACGATGCGCCCCATAGAGGAGGTGGCTGAACAACTCGGACTGGCTCGCAGTGACCTGATTCTCCACGGGCCAAACATCGCCAAAATCAACTGGGAGACCATCAAGGCCAAGCAGAACGGAGACAGGGGCCATCTCGTTTTGGTCACCAGCGTCAGCCCGACTGCCTTCGGAGAGGGCAAGACCCTGACCACCATCGGCCTCAATCAGGGTCTCAACGCGCGTGGGCACAATGCCTGCTGCGTGATTCGCGAACCCTCGATGGGACCAGTCTTCGGCATCAAGGGAGGGGCTGCCGGCGGTGGCTACTCGCAGGTGATTCCGATGGAACAGATCAACCTACACTTCACCGGTGACTTGCACGCGGTCACCGCAGCCCACAACCTGTGCTCGGCCATCCTCGACAACCACCTCCACAGGGGCAACGAGTTGGACATCGACATCAACCGAATCTACTGGCCTCGCGCCATTGACATGAACGACCGCAGTCTGAGACAGGTCACCGTCGGTCTGGGCGGGGCTGCCAACGGCGTCGTCCGCACCGACCGCTTCGACATCACCGCGGCCAGCGAGGTGATGGCCATACTCGCACTTGCGAAGGACTACGTGGACCTGCGCGCCCGGATCGGGCGCATCATCATCGCCAAGTCGAACTCGGGCGATCCTATCACCTCCGACGATATCGGCGCCGCCGGATCGATGGCTCTGCTGATGCGAGAGGCGCTGATGCCGAACCTCGTCCAGACTCTCGAGGGCAACCCCGCCTTCATCCACTGCGGCCCGTTCGCCAACATCGCTCACGGCAACTCGTCAGTCATCGCCGATGACATAGCTCTCGCATGCTCTGACTACGTCATCACCGAGGCTGGCTTCGGCGCCGAGATGGGTGCCGAGAAGGCGTTTCACATCAAGGCACTAGCATCTGGGGTAGTACCCGATTGCCTGATTCTCAACGCTACCGTGCGAGCCATGAAGATGCACGGCGGAGGCTTTGCCTCTGGGGGCGGACGCAGACCTACTCCGGAGGAACTCGACACCGAGAACGTCGAGGCGACCAGAGCAGGAGCCGCATCGAACCTGCGCCGACACGTCAGGAACCTCGCTGAGACCAGCATCCCCGTCATCGTCTCAATCAACCGCTTCGTAAACGACACCGATGACGAGATCGAGGCGATTCGGGACGAGGCCGTCAAGGCCGGTGCCCTCCGGGTCGTGCTGAACGAGAGTCACGCCAAGGGAGGAGAGGGTGCCACGGAGCTGGCCGACGCAGTCGTGGACGCATGCGCGGCCCACGACGAGGCCGGCCGACCGTACACGCCAATTGTTGAGCAGGGCATGACCATCGAGGAGAACATCCTCAGGGTCGCCACCAACATGTACGGCGCCCACACCGTCGACTTCAGCGACAAGTCCCAGGCCGCGCTCGAGACGCTCAAGGGTTGGGGAATGGACTCGCTGCCGGTTTGTATGGCCAAGACCCAGTACTCATTCAGCCACGAGCCTAAGGTGCTAGGTGCGCCCACTGGCTTCACCCTCCCTATCCGCGAGATTCGCGTCAATGCCGGCGCCGGCTTCGTGGTCGCCATTTGTGGTTCGATGATGACAATGCCTGGGCTACCTACAAGACCGGCTGCCCTCGACATGGACATGGACGAGAATGGAAGGCTGACTGGCGTCTTCAGGTGAGGTGGTCGCATGCGCAGGATCAAGCGACTGGACGAGGGAGTCCGACTGAGGCTCGAAGACGAGGACGACCTGTGGACTGTTTCGCAATTGTGTAGGCCCGGAACTAGCGTTGGGATGCTTTCCCATCGTAGGGACTCAACCACCGGCACCCAGTCCGACAGCAGGGCGAAGAGCGCCGAGCGCAAGCCGATGTGGATAGTGCTCGAGGTCCAAGAGACGGCATTCCAGCCGTTTACTGACAACCTCCGTATCCACGGGGTAATCACCGAGGCAAAGATCGACATCGGAAGCCACCACACTCACATCATCAGTCCCGGCTCCGAGCTGGAACTTACTCGCGTTGGTGGCTTGCCACCAGCCGACAGATCTCTACTCAAGGAAGCCCTCTCGGCAGGACGACGCACCAAGTGCGGACTCGTGGTCGTTGAGTCGGACGAGGTTCTCATCTTCGAAGTCACAGCCCACGGCATCCGGGACGTATCGCAGTTCAGCATGAGAGGTGGCGGCAAGAAGGCCGACGACTCCACCAGTGTGCGCCGCGGCTTCTTCGAACGCGTCGCCAAGGAAGTCGGACTCGTCTTCAAGGGCCAGATGCCGATGGTCATCTGCGGCCCGGGAATGGCCCGCGAGCAGTTCGAGTCCCACCTCAAGGGGCAAGGTGCCCAGAATCAGATTCTCAATACAGCGACCTCAATAGGAGGTCGGGCCGCAGCAAACGAGGTTCTAGCGGAAGGCCTCGCAGACTCGTTGCTAGGGGACAACTCACTCATTCAGCAGGTACAAGCGATCGAGGAGGGGCTGAAGCGGATATCTACAGGCGGAGCGGTCTCATACGGTCCTGATGCGATAGCCGCTGCCTCCAAGCAGGGCGCCGTCGAGACACTGATCATCGAGGCTTCCATGCTGCGCAGCGACGATGATGAGGTCCGCGTGCATTGGGAGAGAACAGCCGCCAGCGTAGAGGGCGCGGGTGGCAGCATCATCCAGGCTTCGGTCGACCACGACGCCGGCCAGCAGCTACTGGGCTTCGGCGGGGCCATCGCCCTGCTCCGCTGGAAGACCGAGTAGACAGGCTCTTCACCGCCGAGCGTCAGCGGTAGGCATGGCCGCGAGCGAAGTACGCATCGTCGCCTTCGGAAGGCCAGAGCGTGACGATGCCGTCTCAGAAGTGCTGTCCGCGGCAGCCCAACGAGGCGCCAGAACGAGATTAGTGACTTCGGCTGTAGACGAGGACTTTGTGACGATGGATCACGGAACCATCGACTGGAGGGGCGCCCTCGACAACGCTCACTGGTTGGTGACTTCAGCATCAACCGCACTGGAGGGCGCATCACCGCGATATGCATGGGGGGCAGCAATGACCTTCGGAGAGTTAGAGGGCGCGCGCACCGTGATGCTTGTCGACTTGCCCTCAGACCCCTCTAGGCTCGCTGAGTCGTGGGGTTCTGTGATTGAGAGGATTAGACAGGTCCACGTTCTTTTCATCGGCCCTGAAGCCATCGACGCCCTGTCCGCTCTCGAGGAGGTCAGCGCCGCTGAACTCCTGCAGTCGATCCGCCACCGCGGTCTAGTCCCTCATGTCTGTACTTATCTTCCCAACGAGCGCGTAGCGCTCGTCGAACACTCACTCGGCTCGGTCAGTGTGCAAACGAAGACAGAGTGCCAACCTTTGGAGTGGCTGGCTGCCTTCCTCTGCGAGCTTCCCTCAGCGGGTCCGGGGCAGGCTGGCGTTGAGCATGCATCCGGAGGGTGTTGAAACTCGAATTCGAACTGCATTTGACACCATTAGCAGAGACCCCTTTTGAAGGGGCACCCGTTCGGCCCGACCCGCGAGGGGTGCGAGCATGCCATTGAGATTAGGTCCGGCCGGGGTTCCGCTGTCCTGCAAGGGACGGACGATTGTCGAGGGAATGGACGACATCACCTCTCTCGGACTCGATGCTATGGAAATACAGACCGTGCGAACGGTCCAGCCGAAGCACTTCGATCAGTACTGGCAGGCGGGCATACTTTCTTGGAACTCTGACCTCGAGATGAACCTCCATGGGCCCTACTACGCCGAACTCCTCGGCTCACGGAGGGAGCGCAACCGGACACTTACCAAGATGGAGGCCAGCATGCAGGCTGGCAAGATAGTCAACGCGAGGCACCTAGTGTACCACGTAGGCCCCTACGGTGAGTACGAACCCGGCGCCGAAGCAAACGAGCAGGTGGCGAACATTTTCTCCGGAGTAGTCGACCGGGTCCACCAGATATGGGGCGACAAGTCGGAGGAGGAAGACTACGCCGCATTCCCATGGATCCACAAGTCCAAACCCTCGCTAGTAGGCATCGAGACCTCTGGCCGACAGGATCTGTGGGGCACGGTCGAGGAGGTCATCGAGGTCTGCAACCACGTCGAGGGCACAGTGCCCGTACTCAACATGGCTCACATCCACGCTCGCGGCCACGGTAGGATGAGAACCAGCGAGGACTACTCCGAGCTGTTTGAACAGGTCCGCAAGGACTACGGTGGCAAGAAGTTCTACTGCCATTTCGCCGGAATAGAGCACCGAATGGGTAACGCACTCCATTACACCCAGATCAAGAAGTCCGATCTAAAGTTCGAGCCTTTCGCCGAGTTCCTTGCTGAGGAAGGAAGCTGGCTCGATATCACCATCATCTCCGACTCACCTCTGCTTGAGCACGATGCCATGTACATGCTGCAGCACTACGACAAGGCGAGGCAGAGACTCCTCGAGATACAAGCTCGCGACGAGCGCCGCATCAAACTCGCGATGGAAGCGGGAATGTCACCAGAGGAACTCGAGATGCTCGAGAAGGAGGCTGCCGAGGCGCGCAAGGCCGGCTCGGACGGAGAAGCCGGGAAGCCCAAATCGGACAAGCCTGCCAAGAAGGCGAAGAAACCGGCAGCCAAGGCCAAGGCCAAGGGCAAGATGATGTCATTCGACAAGGATGAGGACAAAGACGACATTTTCTAGCGATTCCACGCTCGGAAGGCTTGAAGTCAGAATCATAGTGGCGAGGTTGCTACGGGACTGTAGCTCAGCTGGGAGAGCGCCGCACTGAAGATGCGGAGGCCGCTGGTTCAAGTCCGGCCAGTCCCACCACTCTCTGCGTACTGTTCGCAGTAGCACTGTTGATTCAGTTTGCAGTTTCTAGGACGCCGGCTTGGAGGGCATGGAGTTTAGCGATCCCCACTGTCGCGGAATCAATCAAGGCATCGAGTTCCTCACGTGTGTATGTCGCCTCTTCGCCGGTGCCCTGGACCTCTACGAAGCCGCCGTCACTGGTCATCACTACGTTCATGTCGACATCGGCATTACTGTCCAGAATGTAGTCGAGGTCAGTCCTGACTTCGCCGTCGACCATCCCGACGCTGAGTGCACCGACATCGTTTGGCATCACCGCGGCCTCGTGAGCAGCCCTCTCCTTAGTGCTGAGTGTTGGCGGCTCCACTCCGTTGCGGATATCCTCTCTGGAGGGGCGCAACTCCTTCGGTAGGCACTCGCCAGATGCTATCAGTCGACGGATTGCCAGTCTGAGGGCGATTGAGGCTGCAGTAACAGAAGCACACCTAGTCCCTCCGTCGGCGTTCAGCACGTCGCAGTCTACTGTAAGCGCGATTGGACCGAGTTCATCGAGATCGACCGCACCGCGCAGCGAGCGGGCGACCAACCGCTCGATCTCTTGGGTCCGTCCCTTGGCGCCGTTGCGCTCGCGCCGAAATCTGCTGTCTGTGGAACCAGGCAGGAGCGCGTACTCAGCGTGGACCCAACCGCGCTCCGCATTCCTTGGGAACCAGCGCGGTAGACCAGCGGCTTTCGTCGCGCAGGCAAGGACCATAGTATCGCCTTGGCGGAACATCAGTGAGGCAAGTGCATTGGGAGTGTAATCGAGCGTGACCTCGATGCCCCTGAGTTCGTCCGCACCTCGGTCACTGCCTGTTTCGCCCGACTTCATCTTCGCCATGGCGCTGCGAGCGGCGATTCCCGCATGAATCATTCGCGTCGGGCGTGTGGTGGCCGAAAGGCGTCAACCACTGCCGAATCAGTCGTGATGTAAGGTCCTCCGACGAGGTCGATGCAGTAGGGAACAGCGGCAAAAACCTCGTCCAGTATCTCGCGGATCGAGCGGGGAGAGCCGGGCAGATTGAGGATAAGTGCGGAGCCTCGGATGCCCGCAGTCTGCCGCGATAGCACAGCGGTAGGGACGTGACGCAGAGATATCGACCTCATTTGCTCGCCGAAACCCGGCAGCATCTTCTCGCACACCGTCTCGGTGGCCTCCGGTGTCACATCCCGGGGTGCAGGCCCAGTTCCACCGGTGGTCACTACCATCGAGCAGCCTTCGACGTCGACCAGCTCTACCAGCGCCGCCTCGATGAGAGACTGCTCGTCGGAAACGAGTCGACGAACCACCTCCCACGGGGAGGTCACCGCCTCGTCAAGGAACTGCTCGATAGCAGGTCCGCTGAGATCCTCGTAGTCTCCTGCACTGGCTCTGTCAGAGGCTGTCAGTACTCCGAATCTGCACAATTCACCGGCTGCCATCGTGGTCCGACAAGAGGTACTCTGAATAAACGCAGTCACTCACTCAGTGTGTAAATGAATGCACATCTTCAAAGACCGCCGAGTGAAACTTGGAGTCCCGGAGGCGATGAAGTGCTGAGTCTACCCCAACACGCACGAACTAACGTTGCCCCAACGTCGTTGCCAGACGCTTCTTCGGAGGCTCCCGCACCAGTGGTTTATGTAGGCTCAGTTCTCATTCACTGACGCAGGTGAGCACATGACAGAAGATGGAAGGTACAAAGCACAGGTCACTGTGGTGAAACAAGAATGTCCCGATGCGGACGACAGCGAGATAGAAGAAGAGTTCAGACGTTATGAGGAAGAGTTCCTGATACCCCCTGAGGACGCTCTGCGTTCAGTTGTCCGCAAATTCCAGACTGCCTCCGGGATGGAGGTCACTAAACTGGCCTCGCCAGTTAGGGCCGAGATGAAAGTCAATCGCTTTTCCGAGCTCGGTGCCGACGATCGCAACGTGACAATCGAAGTCGCAGTCATCTCCTACTCGCCACGCATTCAGATGGTGAGAGGTGAGGAACGACAGGTCGCATTCGGCTGGATTGAGGACAATCCCTGGGAGAACAGCGACCAACGCGAGCGCTGGGACTACAAGGACTGGGGCGAGCAGAGCGAGAATCTCGCCCCAGGCTCGGTTGTGCGACTCGAGGGCGCATCGGTCAACGAGTGGAATGACAAACGCTCGATAAACATCAACCGCACTACTCGGGTGACCGTTCTCCGCGAGGGCGGCGCTCCAGTGACGCAGATCAGTGACGAACCCGTCACCATAGAGAAAGCCTCGGAGAACGAGGGCTATGTGAATCTCGTCGCGCGCCTGATTTCGTCCAAGCCCGATGTCATCGTGAAGCGTGACGGCAGCGGTCAGTTAGATGTCGTCCGCGGTAGGCTGGCCGACTCCAGCGGTAGCATCGGCTTCCTGTCATGGGTACCTCTCGAGCACGAGCCGGGGGCCCTGCTCAAGATAGATGGCGCATCCGTTAGGAAGTTCCGTGAGACCCCGGAAATCAACATCGGAGACAGAACTAGGATAGAGGTTTACCACGACACGGCATTCGCCAGTATGGATGACCTCTCACAATCTAACAAAGTCAGTATCGCTGAGTTGCGCAACGGAATGCGCGACATCGAAATCACAGTTCAAGTTGAATCATGGGACCAACGCTCATTCACCTCTGAAGACGGTACCGAGCGAGTCGTCCGCAGCGGTGACGTCATTGATCCCAGTGGCCGCTGTCGACTCACTGCTTGGTGCGAGGTTGATCCCAAGCAGGGAGACTTCCTGCATCTGACCGGCTCCCGCGTGCAGTATTGGCAGGGTTCCCCAGATCTCGTCGTGGACGATGCCGCACAGGTGACTGACCTGTCCGACCCGCCTTGGGACTCAATAGACCCCGAGCAGCACTGGATCGAAGCCGACCTGACGGATGTGGTCACCAGTGGCTCGCGCAGAGGCATTCGCACCAATGGCACCATCGTGGCCGTACGCAGAGACTCTGGCATCATTGAGCGATGTCCTGAATGCAGACGCGTCCTTAGGGAAGGTGCCTGCATCGATCATGGCCCCCAACGTGGAGTCGAGGACCTCAGACTCAGATTCGTCATCGACGACGGCGTTTCCAATGCATCGCTCTTGTTGGCAAAGGATCCTTCGGAAACCTTCCTCGGGATGGATCAGGAGGCTGTTAAGGAGCAGTTGGAAAAGGAGGGCCAAGACGGATTCGCCGCTTTCCTACGCGAACGCGTGCTCGCGCGCAGACTGAGCGTCAGAGGGCGCTCGATCATCGATGAACAGGGTGCCATGCTGCTCGCCGATGAGGTAGAGCAAGACGAGACCACATCAGTCGACGCCGCCAATGAGGTAATGCAGCGTTGGGAGGTGGTACTTTGATGCAAGAGCCGACACGTCGATTTTCCCGCCAGAGCGCTGTGCGCATGTTCGCTCAGGAGTACCAGGAGGCTTCACTGCCTGAGGAGGGCTCCGGCGAGTACGACCCGTCGTTTGTTATCACCAAACTGGGCGCCAAGATCAATCGCGCGCTCGTATGCGGAGTCATCGACAGGATGGAACGCCGAGAAGGTGAGAGTGGCCCTAGCTACTCAGGGCATATTAGAGACCCGACTGGAAGCCACATGTTCGGCGTCGCGCCATTCCAACCCGAATTGCATCCGGACTTCGAGGAGTTGTTGGCCCGCTTCGAGTCCGGTGACAGGTTCCTACTGGCCTTGGTAGGCAAGGCCCGATGGTTCGAGTCCGAAGACGGTGGAGTCTTCACCTCGTTGCGTGCTGAGGAGTTCACTGTCATAGACAAGGAGTGCTACACTAGCTGGTTGGTTGAGACAGCCGAGGCGACTCTGCGACGCATCGACGCGTATTCAGCTTCGCTGGAGAGCGAGTTGACTCCTGCAGCACTTGAGGCAGCTGGCGTGCCGAGTGACCTCGTCGACGGCCTGATTCTCGCCCGAGGGCACTATGGCGAACTCGACCTGGAGAACTACCGGGTCGGGGTTCTGCAAGCGCTCTCGATGGCGATAGGCAGAACCAGCGTCATGGAGGAGCCACAGCCGGCAGCGCCCACTCCGACCCTAGATGCGACGACCTCTCAAGCACAGGGGGAGCCACTGACGCCGTCCGAGCCACTCGGCGACGCACTCACTCTAGTCATTGAGACCATTCGTTCACAGGACGCAGGCGAAGGCGTCGAGTACGGCAATATCGTCGAGGCGCTCGTCCAAACCGGGCACTCGCGCGAGTCCGCCGAGGATGCCTTGGATGACGCTCGTACTCAGGGCGAGGTGATGGAGCCCCGCTTTGGATTCTTCCAACTAGTGCCAGAGTGATCAGTCTTCGGGACTCTCTGAGAGCAGCGTCTCAGCGTGACGCATCTTCTCCTTGACCCTCTCCAGCGTAGCGTCGGAGTTGATTCTGCTGTGAGATTCTCCCTCGCCGAGGGACCCACCCTTGATCTCAGCGATATCGGTGGCAACACGCATCACCCTCGAGCGCACCTCCTCCTCATCGAGCGGCCAGCCCCTGCGTTTTGCAAGTTTGATTAGGAGAATCTGCTCTTCCTCTCCCCATCGGCCACCGTGCCCTCTAAGGATGGTCCCAACCATCCTCTCGAGGTCTTCGACCCTGGCTTGGATGGTCAGCAGCGCCCCTTGGACAGATGATTCAGCCTTGTCTAGATCGAACACCAGCGCGTCGCTGGCATCCTCCAGCACTGCCTCCGAAGCCGTCCTTTGGAAGTCGACCTCCTCCTCAGGCTCGGCGGGCGGCTCTCCGAATTCGACCTCTTCAACGACATCCTCAGACTCCACCTCAGTTACACCCGCAGAGACATCGGGAATTCCTGAGCGCCACAGGCTGCGCTTGATCCTGCCCCAGCCGTTCGCTTGATTGGTCAGGACACTTCCGACTTGAGCCATCAATACCGTCCGATTGCCTGTGACTCTCAATTCCAGTTTCTGACATAGTTCTTGGAGAGTGTCGCGATCCATCTCGACCAGTCGCTCCACGGTCAGTCTGCGTGAGTCGAAGTTGAGGTGAAGCCACAGCCTCTGCCGCCTCTCTTTATGTGAGCCAGATGACTTGATTCCGAAGACCTTGAGTACCTCGCCAATCTCCTTGTGGGTCATCGATTGGATACCTTCCCATGATAGATCGTCATCACCTAAAATGTGATGCTGAATCAGTCTGGCGCGTACCACTTCAACCGAACCGCTCTTGCTCAGCCCCGCCTCCTCAGCCCTGTTCCGAAGTCCACGCAGCCGACCTCTGTAAAGCGCGTCGAGCAGCACCCTGTCGATACCCATCCTCAGCACCTTCTCGGGTACCCCCTGCCCCCTAACCCGTCATATCGCTTACGCAGCACCACAGGTGCTGTGGCGGTGTTAGCAGCTGTTAGGGTCAGCCACCGTTTAATCAGACGGGTCGATGTAGGCAGGAGCCTCGACGTCGGTGTAGAAGTCCTTGGGAACCTCTCTAGAGGCCTCGAGGAGGAGGACCTCCCAATCCCTCAACAGTGAGATGATTGCATACTGGTGCTGGGAGTATGTGATGACCCGTTCGAGACTCAGCGTCCTGTGCCCATTCTTCGAGAGCAACTCAAGCCTGACTTCGACGTGCACGTCATCATCGAGCACATCTCCCTCTGTGTCATGACAAGACTGCAGCAGGGTGATGTCCTTGGTCTCCTCGGCCTGCTTCATCAGGGAACTGATTTGCCTGTGCCTGACAAGAACACCAGTCCTCTCCAGCATCTCCTCATTCAGACCGGCAATCAGGTGGTTTTGAATCCACCAGACCGTGTTGCCCTCTCGCTCGGAGATCTGCGCCGAGATGCTAAGGGGAAACCGCTTTCTCGCGAGTAACACTACGAGGTCGGCGTATGGTAGAGGCAGGAAGTGCGGGTCTCCCCTATCCTTCGGGTCTGGAAGCAAGGCATGCCTGCGAACGCCAAGTTCGAGTTCGTCATACACCGGACGAGAGGTGATGTAACCATCGATAGCCCCGCTTTGTCTCATGGCCTCCATCCATTCCGCCATAGCCACGGGCTCCTCTGGGACCTTGCCCAACTCGTTGATTGATGCGTAGGCACCTGGCCTCAGGACGCGCAATCCTCGTCTGGCTCGCCGCAGTTGCCTGCGGACCAGTTTGGAATCCGACAGTATCACCGCCGACTTCGGCTGGTATGCGATTTTGTTCTCCGACACCAGTACTAAGTTAGGCCGGCGTGGGGTCCTCGCACCCACCACCTCACATCCCGCCTCCAGCATTTCCAACTGCCTTCCGTGCAGTATCCGCGCCGGTATGGCGAGCATGTCCAACTTGCCGCTTCCCAGCATAGCCAGACCTTCTGAGAATCCCTCTACTGCGAGGCTTTCTATAACGAGTTCAGGAGCATCGCCGGAGGCGGAGAAGATCGCTATGTGCTCGGATACGGGACAGTCGGGCGAATCTATGGTAGCCAGTGTAATTAGGTCCATCGTCGCATCCACCTCAAGGGGGGGGCACGCCTTGTGCCCGTTCGGCCGGCGCGCACACCTGTTGATATAGGCGACCCCTGCCAAGAAGGTTCGAATCAGCATGGTTTCGATGCTTTCGAATAATGAGAAACTCGCCAATAGGCACGACATCGTCGAGGAGGCTCTGGAGGACTTCGTGCAGGAGGGGATGGCCGGCTCCGATGCCCCTCCTATGGCATTGGCACGACACATCCTCTTAGATGGCGGCAAGAGGTTTCGACCCGTTCTCGCGCTTCTCGCATTCGAAGCCTCAGGTGGTGAGGACCAGTCCGAGGTCATGGATCTCGCGCTCGCCTCCGAGATTGTTCACACCGCCACTCTCGTGCACGACGACATCTACGACCAATCCAAGACCCGCCGCGGCAAGCCGACACTCCACTCATTGTACAGTATCCCACACGCCATCATAGCAGGTGACTACCTGTTCGTCCTCGGCTTCGGCCTGGGGGGGCGTTACGATGCTCAAATAGTAGAGCGGATGGCCCGAACCTCCGCGGGCTTAGCCACTGGTGAGCTGCTGCAGTTAGAGCACATTGGCGACCTCGCAACCACTCCCGAGGACTACTACGCCATAATCGACGGCAAGACCGCAGCCCCCTTCGCTACCACGTGCTCGTGCGCGGCAATCATTGCCAATGCACCCGTTTCGGTAGTTGAGTCCCTCGAGGTCTTCGGGATGGAGGTCGGACGTGCATTCCAACTCGTTGATGATATGCTGGACTTGACCGGTGAAACTTCGATGGGTAAGCCCAGAGGTACCGACGTTCACGATGGCAAGATGACACTACCAATTATTCACGCGCTCACTATGCTACATGGTGTTGAGCGCGAACAACTTGCCGACGTGCTGCAGAATTTCAGTGACAATCGCTGGGGTGAACTGACCTATCTCCTTGAGGAGGCAGGCTCATTCGATTACGTCACCCAACTCATCGAGAATCACGTCGACCGTGCTATCGAGGCGATAAGTCTGCTTCCACAGAGCACAGCGCGCGACCTCTTGGGAGTGGTCGCCAGACGCTCACAGTCGCGCCGGACTTGAGGACATGCCCGGCACCCGCACCGACTGGGATGCGATAGTCATCGGCGGAGGTCCCGCTGGAAGTACGACGGCGCGATATATCGCAGAGGGCGGCGCGGACGTTCTGGTCATCGACGGCAGAGACCCGATAGGCCCACCGCTACAGTGTGGGGAACTCGTTCCCACCAACAACGAGATGCGCAGGTTGTGCCCAGACGTCCCAGATATGGACGACCTCCTCAAGACACCGGAGGCAGCCATCTCGAAGAGGATACGGGAGATGCATCTAGTCCCTCCTTCCGGCAAGCCGCTGAGATATGATTTCGAGGGACTGGTACTCAATCGTGTAACTCACGACGAGGCTTTGGTAGAATTGGCTCAGTCAACAGGGGCCGAGTATCTAGTCAACAGTCGAGTCGATAGAGTCAATGGCGAGACCGTCTACCTCAGGGACGGTTCCGAATACACTGCGAGAGTCATCATCGGAGCCGCTGGGCACAACGACCCGATCCGCAAGTCACAGTGGAAAGAGGAATCGCTCGACATCCCTGTGAAGTTCGTTCTCATGTCCGGTGAGTTCACCGATGCGGTGGAGTTGCACTTCGGCTCAGTAGCACCCGGCGGCTACGCCTGGATGTTCCCGAAGAACGGAGGAGCGAACATCGGTCTCGGTATCCAGAGGAGCCTGTCCAAGGGCAGGAGCCTGAACGACTACGCCGAGGATTTCATCTCGAGGTATCGAGGACAGATCACTTACAACGGGGCCGGCTCCCTGCCGATGTCCGGCTCCATCCGCCCCCTCGTCAAGGGCAAACACCTCCTCGTTGGTGACGCCGCCGGAATGGTCCTGCCCTCCAATGGCGCCGGCATCACGATTGCGATGATCGGCGGCAGGATTGCAGGACAGGTAGTCGCAGAGCACCTGCGGGACGGCACATCGCTCAGCGAGTACGAGAGGAGGTGGGATGCCCAGATGGGCAAGGTGATGCGCAACTCGAAGCGAGCCTTCAGGTTCGGAAGCCTGCTGTTCCGCTCTCCCGATTGGCTGCTCAATCTGGCTTTCAACAGGTTGACCAAACCGTTCATCTGGAGGGCTGTGACCTGCCGCCCGCTGCTTGGCCTAGGGTGAGGCGCCCTGCCAGATGGTGGCCATGCCCGGGAATACGACTTTGGCTCGGACATCAGTGAATCCGACCTCCTCCAGCATTCGCACGTAATCACGTGTGGTGCCGAAGCTAGAGTAGGTCCTAGTCAGCCATCTCCAAGGGTGGTCACTTTTACTGTAGACGAGTCTGGCGTAGGTCCCGACCCAGATTCTCATCCAGAGCCAACCGAGTACTCCATGGAGCCGGTTGATCTTGGCTGGGTCGACGATTACGATGATTCCACCTGGCTTGAGGACTCTGAGCGCCTCGGACAGGCCCACACGTTTGTCGTACCAGTCTCTGAACGAGAACAAGGAGCAGACCGCGTCGAACGAGTTGTCGTCGAATGGCAAGTCCTCTGCTGTGGCTTCTACGAACTCGACAGCGGAGTCGCCGCGAGCGGCCCGCTTGGGGTTGACGCGAGACTCCGCGGAGCGCAGCATCTCCGGAATCGGGTCGAGGCATACCAAGTCCCTGCCGACGACCTCCTCAGCGAAGCTTCCCGGGCCGCACCCCACCTCGAGAATCCGCCCCTTTGCAGGCAGCCTGTCCTGAACCATCCTGCGCCACTTGGAGACCTGTCCGAGGGTGGCGAACCTGTTGATCCTGTCATACGCCGGGATGCTCATCTCAAGATTGCGCTGGAGCTCGTTCCACTCCTCGGCATCGATGCGCTCGGCATCCATGCAGACTCCTCCGTCCATCCTCTATTTGGTTGAATCCCGTGACCAGCCTCAGAGCCCACGAAGGGGCCAAACGGTCAATATGATAAACTCGCCAACTTTAGGAACTTCACCCAGAGGGTGAACAAGTGGCTAGGGACGAAGTTCTGAGATCAATCAAGGAGGCCGAAGAGAAGACAGGCGCCAAGTTGGAGAAGGCCCGCACGGACGCCTCGAACATAACCAGCAAAGCCCGCGGCAAGGTGACTGACCTAATCTCCTCCGGACTACAGGACGCAGAGGCCGAGGCGCAGTCTATGGTCGATGAGGCGAGAGAAGCTGCGAACAAGCGGGCCGATTCCGCCCGAGCCGATGGCGAAGCCTCCCTGACGGCGATTCACGAGCACGGTGTGAAGAACCGCTCGTCTGCGGTCGATGCAGTACTAGATGCGTTCCTCCAATCCTAGAAATCCAACAGAGTTGACTGATAAATCGGAGTTTGTGTTCATGGGCAGTTTGACAACTCAAGGAATGTCGCGCTTGACTGCTGCTGGCTCGCTATCCAGAGTCGATGAAGCTGTCCGCGCGCTCGCTGATCTGAAGGCGGTCCACCTCCTAGATTACCCCGGGGACGAGGAGGGCTTCGAACTCGGCAGTCCAACCGATGAATCCGAGGAGATCGGGCGCGACCTCAACCGCTACCGCAGCGCCTCTTCCCAACTCGACCTCATCGACCCGAAGACCCTGCTCGAGTCCGAACCTATTCGCGGTCATCTGGACGGGGAACTTCCTTCCCGTGTCGAGATGATGCTCGGCCACTTGGATCGACTCGATGTCATCGACAGCGAACTCTCCAGCATGGCCGAAGAGGGAGACACCCTAGAACTGCTGCTACCGCTGGACCTCGACCTCGACCTGCTTTCTGGATACGGCTCCCTGACCGCCTTCGTCGGTACAGTGAAGGATGCCTCCCGAGCTGAGTCATGTGCCCCCGACGGTCTCGTAATCATCGAGGGAGTCAAGCCTTCTGTTGTCGCCGTGTTCTGCAAGAACGACTCCTCATCCGCAGTCCAGTCTGAGTTGGCCGAGGCGGGATTCGCCGCTATCCCGATTCCTGATGAAAAGGGTCCTGTGGGGGTCCGTCAGGAAGTACTCGCTGCGAGACGCGGCGAGCTTCTGGAAGAGCGCTCGACGCTGCAGGGCGAGTTGGATGTCTGGGCCGAAGCCAACGGAGCGACCTTACTTGGTGGGATCGAGCTTCTGGAGAGAGACATGGCACTGGCACTGGGGCCGATCAGGGTCGCAGTCAGTGGTCACGCCTTCGTGATTGACGGGTGGATCGAGACCTCTCGCTCAGAGGAGGTCAGCGCAGTGCTTTCCGAGACATGCCGAGTCGTCGACATCGGGCCGTTCAAAGTGGTTCCAGGAGGCGGTGGACATGGTCACCATGGGCCCGAACTCAAACTGCCACCAATCAAGTTCGTAGACCGGCACAAGAGCAAGCCGATGGAACTGCTCACCGATATGATGGGGCGACCTCGCTACGGAAAGGTCGACCCGACCCTGTTCATGTTCTTCACCTACCCTCTGTTCTTCGGACTAATCCTCGGCGACATCCTCTATGGTGCCGCAACGATGTTCTTCGGCTATTTCCTGTACACGAGGATAGGGCACACCGAGACAGGCCTGCTCGCCTCCAAATTCATCGTCTACATCGGTATCGCCGCTGTGATATTCGGCTACATCTACGGCGAGTTCGCCGGCTTTGAGATACTGCCGCATCACGTGGACCATGGCTGGGAGGCTTCTCACGCCCCTGACTGGGCCACGTGGCTCACGGCCCTATACCCCTACGGCGGAGAATTCCAGTGGGATTGGTCATGGGAATTTGGCAAACTGGTTCTGGCATTCCCATTCCACAGGGTCGGGCACAACCTCGATGATCTGGTATTGATAACAATCTACATGGGCGCAGTTCACGTTCTGATGGGCCTACTAATCGGATTCCGCGACATCTGGCTTTACGGCGACAGCCATGGCAACACGGGCCCGATTGTCGCGTTTTTCGATCGCGGCTCGTGGATAACCATCCTCATCGCCGGCTACTTCTTCGCTACTGGCTACCTAGGGCTGAAAGCCAATCCAGGTGATGAGACACTAACAATGATGCAGACCTACGGCCTGATTTTCGTCGCCGTTGGCATACTCATGCTCTGTTATGCGAGTTACAAGTATCACGGGATGCCCCTGCTCATCGCCGGGCTGCTCGGTCTCATTGAGGGAATCGGTTTGATGCCGTCAGTCATCTCCTACGTGCGTCTGTTCGCTGTGGGTGTCGCTGGGGTCAAGATAGCGGAGACGGGCAATGACATGCTCTATGGCGGCCACGATGCAGGTATGATGGGGATTGTCGAAGACCTCGCTCATCACGATGTCAGTGGCTTGACGCTCCTAGCCGTACTGCTGCCAGTGATTCTGCCATTCGCCCTGATTCTGCTCAAGGTGAGCCTGCCTGAGTTGCCTCTCGGCCTGAACTCCTTCGGTAGGCAGTTCCTCTTCGGCTTCCTAATCTCCGGCGGGCTCGGTTTCGCACTCGGAATGGGTGGCAGCGTGTTCATGCTGCTGACGCTATTCTTCGGATGGCTAGTCGTACAGGTCTTCGCGTGGATACTGGGACTAGTCAGCCCGAACATCCACACGGCACGACTCCACCTCGTCGAGTGGATGAGACAGTTCTACGAGGCCGTCGGCGACAAGTTCGAGCCATTCGGGTTCACTGCCCGAGTAGTGGAGGTAGAGTGATACATCAGATTCCAATGCTATGCATGGAGAAAAGGAGAATTAGAAAATGAAGAATATGAAATTGACGAGATTGAGTATAAGACTGCTGCTGGTGCTTTGGGGATTGACCCTGATAGCTGGTGTGGTGAGCGCTCAGTTGAGCGCGGAAGAACTAGCCGAGAAGGACACGATGGCCAAACTGGCCGCAGGTATCGCGCTTGCGGGTTGCGGCATAGGCACTGGCCTCGGACAAGGCCAGATAGGTGCAGCAGCAGTTGGTTGGGTAGCTGAAGACGGCTCCAAGTTGGGGCTTGCCATGCTATTCACCGTGCTCCCTGAGACCATCCTGATATTCGGATTCCTCGCAATGTTCCTATTGTGAACGTTCGGGATGATGAACAGGACAAGGAGAATTACACATGACGTTAGACGCACTTGCTAGTGATATTGACAATGCGGCGGGGGAAGAGGCGAAAGCCATCACCGACGCTGCCAAGGCGAAAGCCAAGGACACTATCTCAGAAGCCAAACTCGAACTCAAGTCTCTACACAGTGACATCGTATCTAAGGCCATGAAAGAGTGCTCTCAGATCATGACCGAGACGGTTGCTTCGGCCAGACAGGCCAATCAGAAATCGATGCTCATCGCACGAAGGGAGGAACTCGATGCGACCAAAGAATCAGCGATGGAGATGGTAGGGTCAACTAATCTGAAGGGGCGCTCCACCTTGCTTCAGTCACTCATCAGTGAAGCGAAGGGCGATGCGGAAGCGAATATGGTACTGAGGCCCGTGGGCATCGATCGCTCGGCATTAGAGAGTGCCGGAAGCGGCTTTGCATTGGGTGAAGACGTCGATGGCCTAGGTGGCTTCGTCTTGGAGGCACCGGATGGTTCGATGATACTCGACTATCGCTTCGACGGCTTATTCGAGAAGTCTTGGATTACGGCTCTCCCTGCTGTGACATCGGCATTATTCGGAGAGAATTGAGAACGGAGTGATGGTAATGGCGACGATATCTAAGGGGCAGTCCAATTGGGCCAACGCATCAGCGCGTGGCAAGGCTCGGAAGGCTGCGCTCATCGATGATACCCGCATGCGCCAGTTGCTTCAACAGTCCCCCGACTCAATCGCTGCCAGTATCGCCGAGTTTGGCTATCGTGACGAACTCGACGAGTATGCCGACAAATTGAGTGGCGTCGACTTAGTCGAAGCCGCACTGAACCACAATATGGACCGGGACCTGAATCAGGTGCTTGGTTTCTGCCAAGGTCACCTGAAGGGCCTAGTATCTATCTACGTCGAGAGATTCACCTATCAGAAGTTGAAGACTGCTCTCAGAGCGATTCGCAGTGGCGTTTCGCTGGAGATCGTGTCTAGTCAGGTACTACCTGAGCAGAATGAAGCGAACCGCCCTTGGTTGGAACTGGTCAACGACTCCGAAACACTGCAGGATGCTGTTTCGGCGCTCGAAGGAACACAGTTCGAACGAGCACTCACAGATCTCGACGGAAACGACGACCTGATGGCCTTCGAAGACGCTCTCGACCGCCACTACTACTCATCTGCCACGAAGAAGCTGCGTGAAGGAACGACTCGCCACCCGATGCTTCTCCGCTACCTGCGTACGGAAATCGACCACCGGAACGTGATCAACCTGTTCCGTGCGCTCAAGCAGGAAATGCCAGCCGAGAGGCGTAGCGAGTTGATGATCACTGGCGGCAGGGCAATCACATCGACGTTCCTGCGCCAAGCGGCCGAGGCGGAGAATGAAGAAGCACTGCTCGAAATACTCAGAAGGGCCCCTGGATTCGATGACAGCGGCTTCGACGAGGCGCTGATAGAGTCGAAAGAAAGAGGGACACTCGATCCGATAGTGAACCTCCTAAACACTCAGAGACTAGACTTGCTGAACAGGATGAACAGCCTCAATCCGCTGTCGGCGTTCCCTCTGATTTACTACATCGAAAGCAAAGTCCTCGAAGTGCAGAATCTGCGCTTGCTCGTGCGCGGGAAGGCGGTTGGCCTTTCAGACGACGTCATCGAGGCACACATGGGGCTATGAGGGAGGATAGAGGATGGAGATCGCAATAGTCGGCACTCCCGAGTTCACCCTCGGTTTCCAACTCGCGGGCATCATGCGCCTGCACAACCCCGAGAGCATCGAGGATACAGGCAAGGTCCTGCGCACGATGCTCGAGGAGGACGAGGTCGGCATCATCGTCATCGATGCGGCCGAACTCACCCGTCTGCCGGGCAAGCTGCGTCAGCGGCTTTCCGACAGCATCTCGCCCACAGTTCTGGGCATCGGGACCGAGGAGGACAACACCCTCCGAGAGTCCATCAAGTCGGCGCTAGGCGTCGACCTTTGGAAATGATTCATCAATAAAGAAAAGGAAGTGGAAAAATGAGTGAAGATAGTGGATTAATTTACAGAATCTCCGGACCGGTCGTTACTGCAGTTGGCATTACGCCGAGAATGTATGAAGTGGTGCGAGTAGGCGACGAGGGACTGATGGGAGAAGTAATCGAATTGCACGGCGACCAATCGGTCATTCAGGTGTACGAGGAGACATCCGGCGTCAAACCGGGCGAACCAGTCATCAGGACGGGACAGACCTTGTCCGTCAAGCTGGGACCGGGTCTTCTGACCCAGATCTACGACGGGATCCAGCGTCCCCTCGAGGACCTAGAGGCGACGATGGGTGTGTTCATCAGGCGAGGCGTCGACGCCGACGGACTCGATATGAAGAAGAAGTGGGAGTTCAACGCGACAGCCTCGGTCGGCGACGAGGTCTCTGGAGGTACTGTGATCGGTACCGTCCAAGAGACAGAGACCGTCGAGCACAGAGTCATGGTGCCCCCTGGCAACAGCGGCAAGGTAGCCAGCATCCAGTCGGGCAAGTTCAACATCACCACGACGGTGTGCACGCTCGACGACGGCACTGAGATCGCAATGATGCAGGAATGGCCAGTCAGGACCCCGCGCCCCTTCGTCCAGAAGTACGCTCCCGGTGTCCCTCTAGTGACCGGCCAGAGGATACTCGACTTCCTCTTCCCCCTAGCCAAGGGCGGCACCGCCGGTATTCCCGGACCCTTCGGGTCCGGCAAGACGGTCACCCAGCAGCAGCTGGCCAAGTGGTCGGACGCGCAGATCGTGGTCTACATCGGCTGCGGCGAGCGAGGAAACGAGATGACCGAGGTCCTCAGCGAGTTCCCGCACCTGATCGATCCCAACACCGGCAAGCCTCTGATGAACAGGACCACGATGATTGCCAACACATCCAACATGCCAGTGGCTGCACGCGAAGCTTCGGTTTACACTGGGATCACCATCGCCGAGTACTTCCGCGATATGGGCTACGACGTCGCTCTGATGGCTGACTCCACCAGCCGATGGGCCGAGGCCATGCGCGAGATCTCATCCAGATTGGAGGAGATGCCCGGTGAGGAGGGCTACCCTGCATACCTGTCGAGCCGACTGGCGGAGTTCTACGAGCGCGCCGGGCGTGTGGAGACCCTAGCCGGCGACGACGGCTCGATATCAGTCATCGGAGCCGTGTCACCACCGGGTGGTGACATCTCCGAGCCGGTCAGCCAGGGGACCCTGCGAATCGTCAAGGTGTACTGGGGGCTGGACGCCGGACTCGCCCGACAGCGACACTTCCCATCAATCAACTGGCTCAGTTCGTACAGCCTGTACCCACAGGCCCTCGACCAGTGGTACCGCGACAACATCGCCAGCGACTACCCCGAGGTCCGGACCAAAATCAGCAGTCTGCTGCAAGTCGAGGCGGAACTCCAGGAGATTGTCCAGTTGGTTGGCTCCGACGCACTGCCGATAGACCAGCAACTGACTCTGGAAGTGGCGCGTATGATTCGCGAGTACTTCCTCCAGCAGAATGCATTCCACGATGTCGACACATTCAGCACACTCGACCTGCAGTACACTATGGCCAAGGCCATCTTGACCTTCCAGGAAGAATCGGAGAAAGCCATCGCCGGAGGCGCTGGTCTTGAGGAGGTCGTCAACGTGCCCGCACGCACCGACCTCATGAGAGGCCGATTCGAGCAGGGCTACGGTGAACGCATCGATGAGTTGCTCGGGGAGATGTCGAAACAGATCGCCGGGACTATGGGGGACAACTAAGGGGGTGCCATGAATGAGCGGAAAAGAATACAGGACAATTACTGACGTGAAGGGGCCTTTGGTCTTCCTCGAGAAGACCGAGCCTGTGGCCTTCGGAGAGATAGTGCAACTTCGACTATCCGACGGCTCGATGAAGAACGGACAGGTGCTGGACACCAGCGACGACCAAGTCATCGTACAGGTCTTCGAGGGAACCGCTTCCGTTGACCGACAAACTGGAGTGAGATTCCTCGGCGATGTATTTCGTCTACCCGTAAGCAAGGACCTCGTCGGACGGATCCTCGCGGGTAACGGCAAGCCCAGAGACGGAGGCCCTGAGATTGTGGCCGAAGAGATGGCAGACATCATCGGAGCGGCCATCAACCCATACAGCCGAGAGAGCCCCGAGCAATTCATCCAGACCGGCATCTCTGCAATCGACGCCTGCACCACTCTGGTCCGCGGCCAGAAGTTACCAATCTTCTCGGCGTCCGGTCTGCCGCACAACGACATCGCCTTGCAGATCGCCCGACAGGCCAAACTTGTCGACAGCGACGATGACTTCGTCGTCGTGTTCTGCGCGATGGGTATCACCGCTGAGGAGTACAATTTCTTCGTTCACGACCTTGAGCGCACCGGCGCCATGGAGAACGCCGTGCTGTTCGTCAATCTAGCCGACGACCCAGCTGTTGAGCGACTGATCACACCGCGTCTTGCTCTGACGGCCGCTGAGTATCTGGCCTTCGAGCACGACTACCACGTGCTCGTCATCTACACTGACATGACCAATTACTGCGAGTCACTCAGGCAGATTGGAGCTGCTCGCGAGGAAGTTCCCGGTCGACGTGGCTACCCTGGTTACATGTACACAGATCTGGCTATGCTGTACGAGCGTGCTGGAATTATCAAAGGAAAGAAGGGGAGCATCACGCAGTTCCCGATTCTCACCATGCCTGGTGACGACATCACCCACCCGATACCCGACCTCTCGGGATACATCACCGAGGGGCAAATCGTGATTTCACGTGAGCTGCACCAGAAGGGAATCTACCCTCCTATCAACGTGCTTCCTTCGCTGTCCCGGCTGATGAACGCTGGCATCGGCGAGGGCAAGACCCGCGAGGATCACAAGTCGGTCTCCGACCAGTTGTACGCTGCCTACGCCCAAGGGCGCGAACTGCGTGGCCTGGTGGCTATCGTCGGTGAGGACGCGCTGAACGAGCGTGACCTTCAGATGCTGAAGTTCGCGGACATCTTCGAGGACCAGTTCTTGCGCCAGAGCCGCGATGACGACCGCTCGATTACTGAGGGCACACTCGACCTCGCTTGGAACCTGCTGACGAACATCGACACAAAGTTCCTCGTGAGACTCGACCAAAAGTGGATCGACAAGTACCACCCGACGGAGAAGAAGTCCTGAGGTGGAACTTTCGCTGGAGGTGACATGATGGCACTCGACATCAAGCCGACCCGCAGCGAGTTGATCAACCTCAAGCGGCGCATCAAGCAGACCGAGAACGGATACAATCTGTTGAAGATGAAGCGTGACGGACTGTTCCACGAGTTCAGGACCCTGCTGTCCGATATGATCGCAGCCAGGGAAGAGCTCGTCGGGACCTACCGGGAAGCGGTCCAATCGATCGGCCTTGCAAGTGCCATCGAGGGCGGCCTCGCAGTCAAGAGCGCCGCAATCGCCATCTCGCGTCACCCCGACGTCGAGGTAACCCGCCGCAACATCATGGGCGTCGTCGTGCCGAGCGTCGTTGGGACCAATCTTACTACGTCTATCGACGAGCGTGGAACTGGCCTGATAGGCGGCTCGGCGTACATCGATGAGGCCTCGGATTCCTACTCCACGCTAGTTGAGAAGATAGTCAAAGCAGCAGAGATGGAGGCGACCCTCAAGCGACTGCTCGTAGAGATCGAGGCGACCAAGCGCAGGGTCAACGCCCTCGAGTACGTGGTCATACCCCAGATGGAGGAGGCTCGCAACTTCATTCAGCTCCGTTTGGAGGAGATGGAGCGCGAGGAGACATTCCGTCTGAAGCGCTTCAAGAACAAGTGATTCGGCGAACATAGTTCGCCGCCCGCACGTGCGAGAGGTCAAATCGGACCTACCCGGCCGCATACTACGGTGCGACGATGTCTGAGGGAGAACAGTACCTGATAGACAAGGAGGCATGGAGTCAGCGAGAGCTGCTCGAGGTCATCTGTAGGAGGCACTTCGTCCTCGGCAACCAAGGGCTGCTGGAACTCTCGTGGCACGTCAACGGCAGAGACGGCAGGAACCCGAGCGCCTGCTTGCGCTCGTTGAACCGCCATCTGAAGCAACTGAGCCTGATCGGGGTCCTCGACGAAGGCGACCCACCGGTTCTGAGCATCGGGCGCCTACCCATCCTGCCAATGGTTATGCCATCATGGCAGCAGGCACTCGTCTGGGCACTCGTCTCCGGCTTCGTGACCATTGCAGGCTCCCTTTGGGCGACCCATCTTGACCCTAGCAGCGCTACACTGGGCTCATCCGTCATTCAATCGGCTCTGCTCACCTTCACGCTTCCGGTAATCGGCTCGGTTCTGCTGGCGAGTTATGCCCGACTACTCTTGGCGACTCGATTTGAGATTGACGCCGGGCATCTCATCCCACTCGCTCTCCCGGTGCTGTCTCCGGTCTGGCCCTTCGGCATCGTAGCCACACTCGGTCAACTGCGTCCGGACCTGCAGCCGGTGCCCGACCGCCGCTCGCTCGGGTTCATCGAACTGGTCGTACCAACCGTCCTGTTTTTCTGTGGCACCGTGCTGACGCTCGTGGGACTCAGTCTGACTACCAATCAGCCGCCTGCATACGAAGCCACTCCGATAATCTTGGACACGAATTTCCTGATTGAGACTCTCATCTCCATGGGATTCGGCACCGACCTCGCTCTGAAATTGCAGTGGATCCATCCGACCGGCCTTGCAGGCATTGGACTGTCGATAGTTGGCTGGGGCCTTCTACTTCCGATTCCAGGGTTCCCTGGGGACAGGATACTGCATGCGCTCATCGGACCTATCGAGATGACCCACGAAAGAAATCAGACCTCTCTGTTCATCTCCACCCTCGCTTGCATGCTCCTGATATTCATCAGCACTGAGTACTGGCCATGGCTGCTAGTAGTCGCCATAGCAGCTTGGCGCAGGTTCAGCCCCGAACAGACTCCATCTCCGTTCGTTGTGGACGAGTATGCCGGGCTCGATGAGGCCTCGATGAGGCAGATCGGCGCACTTCTGCTGGCGATATTGGTACTCGGATATCCCGGCCTTGAGCCCAGTCATGAGTTGGAGGGCTGGGACGAAGGCCTGTCCACGGATACGTGGCCAGCGTTCATGGGGTTCGAAGACGGACAGGCCGAGGTCGAACTGACGCTTGAGCCGGCCGGGATCATGCCCGTATCGGGCTGGTTGCAGATGCGCGTTGAGGGCGCCACAACGGGGAGCTGGCAGATATATTCCGAGTGCTTGGACGACAGTGGCGTGTGCAGGTTCGACGACGTCACTCAGGCCTCTCCGGGCAGTATCACCATCAATCTGGCAAGAAATCAGATGGAGGCCAGTGAGCAAACGTTCAGACTTCTAATCCTGATCGATGTCGCCGACCACGTCACCGAGCATGCCATAGTGTTCCAGCCAACTGGGATTACCTCATCGTTCGACCCGCTCTGGGTAATGGTAGAGGACACCGATACTCCGAGGATATGCATCGAACTCCTGGTCGTCAAGGGCGATTACGTCAACCTGAGCAACCACAACCCGTTCTGGTCCTTTGAGAACGAGACTTCTCTGGGCCCCGGAACGCACAATCTGTGTATGCGAGGCCACCAGGGGGCCATCCAGTCGCTGCCCATGCAGGACGACCAGTTCCGCAGGATAGGTCCGACGATTACACTCTCACGCGCCAGTATATCCAATGACATCCTGTTCATGCCCGTCGAAGAGACCCAGCCGAGTTTGCAGGTCTCCGACGGTGAGTGGCGAATTCCAGAGTGGTTTGAGTCGGACTTTGAGTATGTGATAACCCGCGGTGAGTCCGGCTCGGCCTTCTGCCCGCCCACTGATGTGATTGCAGAGGTCAACGCCAGTGGTGACTGGGACAGGGACCTCGCAGACCGCTCGGCAATACTCATGCCGTCCGGTGATGTAGGCAATGGAACCCTCAGGTTCAGCGAGTCGGGCTGGCTGGCGCTATGCAATGACACTACTATACTCGCTTCATACAGGGTGACCGAGGGGCCGGATGTCATGGTCGACCCCGGTACACTAGCGTCGAGGCTGCCGAACGGGGAGTTCAGTATCGTGAACCGAGACAACGCCTCGATGCCCATTAACCTCGATTGGACCGGGGACGCAGTCGCATGGGACAATTGGGAAGCGTGGGCGCCATCAGAGGTGGATGCGATGTCCTCGACCACCGCCAACGCCTCAGTACATGGCTCTCCTCTCGCTTGGTGGGCAGCATGGGTGACCGCAGACGAAGACGGCATCACGCTGCACTTCGCGGCACGAACGATGGAGGGCGCATGATGCGCATCGCCATCATCGGAGTCGGCTCGATAGGAGGCATCTTGCTGGGTGCGCTGTCCGACACCGATGCCGAGATGGTGGCGGTGGCTCGGGGCACCACCGCCACCGAACTCTCAGACATGGGTCTCGTGATGCACATGCCAGAGGGCTCAATCGAAGTCATCCCTCCGGATGCATTCTCCACCTTCGACAGCGCCGTAGGGCCGGTGCCCGATGAAATTCATGGATCCTGCGACGCCGCGATACTCTGCGGCAAGGCCGACTCGACTCCCATGCTCGTCCAACTTGCAGAAGATGTCCTAACGCCTCAGGGGGTCGCCATCAGCGTACAGAACGGACTCGGACACGCCGAGGCGTTAGCACATCGGCTGGGCCGCTCGAGGGTTCTCGGCGGCTCGATCACACACGGTGCTTGGAGGAGCGACGAGGGAACCGTCCACTGGGTCGGACGTGGAACCATCCATCTCGGCTGGATTGAGGGGGGTGCCCCTTCAGGCGCCGCTGCGGAACTGCTCTCCGCACTCGCAGCCGCAGGTCTCGAGCCGGAATGGAGCGAGAACATGCAGCGCATCGTCTGGACCAAACTCTTGGTCAATGTCGCGATCAACCCGGTCTGCTCGATTGCCGGTGTGCGCAACGGTGCACTGCTGGAGGTGCCCGAGCTCTGGGAGCAGGCGCTGGGCGCTATGCAGGAGGCGGCGACGGTCGCAGAGGCCAGTGGTGTGGACCTCGGCGACATGGTCCTCGATGACCATCTCAGACAGGTCGCCGGAGCCACCGCGGAGAACCGGTGTTCGATGCTGCAAGACGTCATGGCAGGACGCTTGACCGAGATTGATGCACTGTGCGGAGCGGTGGTATCGCAAGGTGAGTCAGCCGGAGTCCCGACGCCTCGCAATGCGATGCTTCACGCGCTTGTCAAGGGCATCCAGATATCTCCTCACTTCGATTGACCTCATACGGCGTTTTTTCGCCCCTTCTGAAATCGTTGTGCTGCGCCTATGGAATCCTCAACATTCATAGGCAAACAGAAGGGGAGCACGTGAACGACGTCGGCGATGTTTCGTACGGCGTAGGGGGGATGGGATGCATCTGTTACGTATTGAACTGGAGAACTTCAAGTCATTCGCAGGAGAAGTCACAATCCCCCTCGAAGAGGGATTCACGGCCATAACCGGGCCAAACGGATCTGGTAAGTCCAACTCCCTAGATGCCATGCAATTCGTCCTCGGCCCCAAATCAACCAAGTCCCTCAGAGCCGCAAATGTGACCCAGTTGATATTCAACGGCGGAAAGCGTGGCAGGCCAGCCAAGCACATGTCTGCCACGCTCGTTTTCTCCAACACTCCGGAACTTGATGGACGCAGGAGACTAAGGATCGACACCGACGAGGTCAGTTTCACCCGCTCGGTCAGGCTCGGCAGGAAGGGCGACCCGATTTCTGCCTACAGGATCAATGACGACCCCTCCTCGGCAACCGATATGAGGCGCATCCTCGCTGAGGCCGGTCTGCGCGCCAATGGCTACAATATAGTCCAGCAGGGAGACGTGACGAATCTGGCCACGATGACCCCTCACAAGAGGCGTGCCATCTTGGAGGACGTCGCGGGAGTGACTGCCTACGATGACGAGATTCGCCGAGCCACCACTCAGCGCAAGCACGTCGAGAATAACATCGAGACCATCGATTTGTTCGAGGAAGAGCAGAAGGGACGTCTCAAGGGCCTCGCCAAGGAACGCGAGCAGGCCCTGAAATTCAAGGAGCTGAAGGACGAGTTGGATATCTCCAAGGTAGTCCTGCATCAGTCTAGGCACAGAAATCGTCTCGATGAGGTGCGGCTTCTGGGCGAGGAACGCTCGCGCTACCTCGGCGATATAGACAAAATCGGGAGGGAAATCACCGAAGGTAACAAGGGACTGCTGACGCTCGAGGAAGAGATAGTCAAGGTTGATTCCGACATCAATGAGATTATGAGCGGTGATGCCCGTAATTTGCTGGAACAGATCCGCCAGTATGATATCGATATCGAGACAGGTGGCGACAGGATAGGCGACCAGCGGCGAATCATCGAGACTGCTGAGGGAGAGATAGAGGAGTTCGGGGGCGAACTCGAACGGGCTGAAAAGGCCCGCGTAGACGCCGAAGGCTCTCTCAAGGATGCCAGCGAAGCTCTTGTGTCTGCCAACCAGTCACTCAAGCAGGCAGCCAAAGACGAGGAGAGCGCCCGTGATGCCATCGAGTCAGGGGATAAGCACGGACGCGATTTGAAACGCATCCTCGGTAAGGCCACAGAAGCGGTCGACAAAGCACATTCCACCCATTCCCAAGTTAGGCTTCAGGCTGACCGAGCGGAGCAGACTGCTCAAATCGCTTCAAGCAATCTCGCCGATCTCGAAGGAGAGTTTGAGGAGGCTACAATCGTCCGCGACGACCTCGAACTCGTCGGCGAGGATCTGCAGAGCGACGAGCCCCAGACAGATCGTGGTTCCTTGGCCGGCGAGCTTCGCAGACTACAGAAGCAGGAGGTGGAACTGGCCGAGGATCGGGATCGCTACGAGATCAAGGTTCGAGATGCAGAGAGGGAACTGAACAAGGCCCGCGCCCGTCAAGAGGAGCGAGCAAACACTCCTGGTTCAGCAGTCACCCTAGCCGCACTCACCAGACTTCGCCAGAGCGGCGAGATTCACGGCATTATGGGCTCCTTGGGAGAGCTCACTGCTCCCAAGGACCCGGTGCACGAGGAGGCACTATCCAACGCACTTGGAGGCGGCTTGAGGAGTATCGTAGTCACTGATGACGATGTCGCTGCCAAATGCATCTCGTGGTTGAGGAAGAACGGAGGAGGTAGGGCCACCTTCCTGCCCTTGAGCAAGCTCAGTATCGGTCGACCCCAAGGCCGTTCTCTGATAGTCTCCAACAATCCAGGCGTCATCGGTTTCGCACATGATCTGCTCGACTACGACTCGGAGATTGACACCGCGGTCAGATACGCAGGCCGCAACACCCTCATCGTCCAATCTATGGACACCGCCCGACGCAACATGGGAGGGGTCCGATTAGTCACCCTCGACGGCTCAGTCATCGAGAGTTCCGGCGCCATGACCGGCGGCTCAGCCTCTAGGACTAACCGCAATGCCTTCGGAGGCGGCTCGATATCTTCCAGTCTCGACAGGCTAGAGGCAGCTGTCGAAGAAGCCAACTTAGTCCACTCCACAGTCGAGGCCGCACTGAAGGAGGTGCGGATGAACCAGCAGAAACTGCGTGACAGGATCCACGGCCTAGACGACAGTGACCACTCTCTACGAGTGCGTAACTGGAAGGCGGATCTTGAGCGAGCGCAGAAGGGTGTTCAAGAGATTCGCAAGAAGGTCGTCGATGCGACCAAGGAGTTCGAAGGATGCGACTCCGCGGAAGCCGAACTGAGGGCTGATGCAGACGAGGCTAGGGAGGCCTATGAACGGACTGTATCAAAGAGATCTGCAGCCGCGCAGGACTTGCAGGATCACGCACCAGACCACCTATCTCAGAAGTTACGTGTCGCTGAGCGCACCATGACTGAGGCCGAGCGAACGAGACTCGCCTCTGAGGCAGCGATTTCCAGCGGCAACGAGCGCACAGCGATACTAGCGGCCCGAGTTAAGGAGATCCAGCGACAGATCGACAAGAAACAAAGACTCATCTCAGAGGCCGAAGCAGCCATCACAAAATTAGAGGAAGACATGAACGAGGCCGAGACTAAACTCGTCGACCTCAAGGAGCAGGCCTCCCAGTTCAACGAGGAGCAGAACGCACTCCAGGACCGTCGAGAAGAGATCATAGAGGAGCGGGCCAGTCTGCGCGCCTCGGTAGAGATTCTCTCTCAGAAGAGGGAGACCCTGAAAGCTCGCATAGAAGAACTGAACATACAAATCCAGCAGAAGCGCGAGGCGGTGGATGAGATCGAGGTCGAATTAGAGGCCGCTGAGGTCTCCATTCCATCGTCGGATGTGCAACTGCCGACTGTGGCCGAGGCGGAGAAGAGCGTGCAGGGGCTTGAGCGCCGCCTCGGTCATCTCGGCGATGTCAACATGCTCGCCATCGAGCACTACGACACCGCTGTCGAGCGAATCGCCGGCCTCGTTGAGGACGGAAATCTGCTCCGTGACCGACGCACCCAACTGGTATCCATAGCGGAGCAGTTGGAGGACGAGCGCCGAACTCGCCTGATGACTGTCTTTGAGCACGTGAGCAACAACTTCGGAAGGGTCTACGAGCAACTGCAGCCCTTGGGGAGCGGCCGCCTCCGGATGGAGAATCCGAAGAAACCCTTCGAGGGAGGGTTGGAGATGGATTGCGTCCCTCCCGGCAAGAGCAAGCACACCAAGAGGAGCATGCTTTCCGGCGGCGAGAAGTCGATGGCCGCCCTCGCCCTCATCTTCGCCATACAAGACTACGAACCGAGTCCGTTCTACTATCTCGACGAAGTCGACCAGAATCTCGACCCGTTCAACGCAGAGCGAATTGCGGCCCTGTGCAGGATGCGCAGTCAGCGAGCCCAGTTCCTGATGGTCACTCTGAGGAAGGTCAGCCTTACTCTCGCTGACCACCACGTTGGAATCACCCATGCCGGCGATGGATGCAGCCGCCTGATCACAGACTTCGACAGGGCTGCTGCCCTTGAGATGAGCGAGGAGATAGAGGCGGAGGAGAAGGCCCAGGCTGAGGCCAAGGTCGAGCGCGAAGCAATGCCGGAGTTGCCCGATCCAGAGGGCATGCTCCGAACTCCCGAGCCTCTCGGCACACCCAAGAGCCTCGGAGGCATAGCCGAGCGAGCCGGAGTGGAAGTCGTCGAAGGCGATGCGGACGAGGAGATTGAAGCCGACGGTGGCACCCTAGAGTCACTCCGTGACCGAACCGAGGATTGGACCGAGGACATGGAAGAGCGCGAGACAATCGAGCAGACCTCAGAGGAGTCTGCTGTTGCTGAGTCCGAAGCCGAGCAGAAGGAGGCTGAGTGATGGCTGTGTTCGACGGGCAGGCGATGCGCGACGATATAGTGGTGCGATTGCTTGGCGGTGAGGCTGATCTTGAGACGAGTCGCTATTTGGACAGACTGGTCGAACTCGCTACTTTAGAGGAGGCCGAGCACCAGTTCCTCATCGACCCCTTCGACCGCTCGGTCGCACTTGTCTTCCAACTCTTCCAATCGAGCGACCTCGACCCCTGGGACGTCGACCTTTCGAGTTTCCTTGAGATGTTCAATGAGAGAATCAAGAAGTCCGAGAACATAGACCTACCGACCTGCGGCAGGCTCGTCCGAATGGCATGGTGCATTCTGCGCGGACAGGCATCCACATTGATGGAGCGACAGGAGCGTGCCTTCGACTACGAAGAGGAGGAGATATGGGACTTCGATGGCGGCTGGGAAGCTGATTTCGACGACGCCGACTACAACTTCTCAGTGGGGGTCCTCACCGGGGCTGCTGACGAGGTGCTGCCTCAGATGTTTGAGGGCAGGATCCACCGTGACGAGAGCCGACCAGTAACTCTGGGCGAACTTCTCATGGGACTTCAGGCTGCAGGCAGGCTAGCAGAAGAGCAGCGCCTTCGCGAGCAGATAGCCAAGGAGCGCCGCGAGGCACACACCCGTGCGAGGGAGAGATTCAGCGGCAGTCTACACGTCGAGGATCTTGAGGGGGACCTCCGTAGGACATGGGAGGCTCTGAGGGCACGTTCCGAGAGTAGTGGAAAGCCCGTGGAACTGAGAACACTCGTTGATGAGATGACGAAAAAATCGATTGAGTCTGGACTCAATCACGATGAGGCGGAGGCGGAGGCCCAAGTCACCGCCCTAGTCTCAGCATTGTTTCTGACGCACCGCGGCTATGCTAATCTCACTCAAGAGAAGGGCCGCAATGGCAAGATTCTCCTGAAGGATCTCTGGAAGAACGATGACGACTTCACTGCTCTGACAGAGAGACTCAACCCCAAGACGTTGAACATGGAGGGTTTCGCCGATGTCTGATGTACATTTACCAACCGTTCTCGAAGCCATACTGTTTGGTGCCGGGCGCTCGATGTCCGTGGAGGAACTGGCTGAGTTGCTAGAGAAATCACAGACCGAAGTCCAATCCGCACTGCAGGACCTACAAGCGACTATTCGCAGGCGACGCGACTCCGCACTCCAGTTGAGCGACGTAGCGGGACGCTGGATATTCGAAGTCCGCCCCTCCCTCTCACCTCATCTGCCGGAGTCGTTCAGGGCCGACATCCCTCAGCGTCTACTCCCCGCAGCCGCCCTCATAGCATATCACCAGCCTATGGCTCAGTCTCAATTGGTCGACATGCTCGGTCAGAGGGCGTACGATCACGTCCGCGACTTGGCCCGAACTGGTCTCATTGACCGCCGGCGAGACGGATTGACCCGCAGACTGACCACCACACGCCGCTTCGCAGAGTACTTCGGCTGTCCCGAAGTCGAGTATCGCAAGGTCCGCACCTGGTTCAGGGAGGAGGCTGCTAAGATGGGTCTGACCAGTGCTCAGTTGGCCGCTTCGCTGGCACCGGATGAGCAGTTGACGATTAGCGAATTCTCCGATGAGGAAGTAGCGGAGAGCGAAACCCTCGAAGCCGAGGAGTAGTCACTCCGACCTGAGTTTCTCAAGCTCCTCTTCTACCGCCTTCTGGGTTATTCTGCCATCATGAGCTCGCATCCTTGCTGCGACGATGTCGACCTCTTCTCCATCGGCCCCCGCCGTGACTGCCATGTTGCGCACGTGGAGTTTCATGTGGCCAGCTTGGATGCCCACGGTGGCGAGAGCGCGCAGGGCACCAAGGTTCTGAGCCAGGCCGGCAGCGGCCATGACTTTCGCAAGGTCATCTGCCGATGAGATGCCCAATAGGGCAACATTGGCCTGCGCTGCTGGATGCACGCGAACTGCCCCGCCCACGAGTCCCACTGCCATTGGCAACTCAATCGAGCCAACCAGATTGCCTTCGGAGTCCTTCTCCCAATGAGTCAATGAACCGTAGATCCTATCGTGCGCGGCAAAACTGTGGGCACCGGATTCGATAGCCCTCCAATCCTGCCCGCAGGCGATAGCTATGGGTGAAATCGCATTCATTATTCCTTTGTTATGAGTAGTAGCGCGAAACGGGTCGGCTTTGGCGAAGTGATAGGCTTGCAGAACACCGTCGATGACATCTGAGCCTTGTCCGACGTCACCGCTGTTCACCATTTCGGCCGGGGTGAAGACTGCGCTCACGCGCGCAAGTCTGTGAACAGCGAGGTTGCTGATTATGCGCAATATGACCGTCCCTCCCGTCATCTCCTCTACCTTCGGGGCTATCGTCTCGGCCATCGTATTGACAGCATTTGCACCCATCGCATCCCTGCAGTCGACGAGGATATGGACGATTACCATGGATCCTGACTCAGTTTCTATGATTCTAGCCTGAATATCTCTGCAACCACCACCGAATTTCACCAGAATTGGGTCAACTTCGTTACAAGAATCCACTAATTCCGCCTTAGCAGCCATAATTGAGCCTCTAGCAGCCTCTGGATCATCGCATCCGACAATCTGGATCTGGCCAATCATCACTGGCTCGTCGTTGTTTGACGTGAATCCGCCTTTGACATGGCAGCGCTTTGCCATGTTACTGGCAGCTGCCACGACGCTAGGCTCCTCCAGGACGAAAGGAATCAGGTAGTGCTCCCCGTCTATGACGAAGTTCGTCGCGATACCGATGGGCAGAGAATAGGTCCCGACGACATTCTCAATCATCCTGTCCGCCGCGTCATCAGACAACTCTCCGGAGGAGGACCATGCTTCCACTTGCTCCGGGGTCAGGCCTGCGATCTCCGCCAACTTCTCTCTACGTTCGGAAACCGAGAGCTTGTAGAATCCCTCGAGGCGACTGCTGTCTACTGGCATCTGTATCAGTTGAAGCCCGGCGAGCGTGGCTTCTAACATTTTGTGATTTCATGCCTGAACCTCTCATGGAGGGCCCGAGAAACTCGCAAAATGACCCAGGAAAAAGCGTTAATTTGCCCATTAACGCATCGTTAACGTATCAATAATGCGTTAGAAACGCGTTAACGTAACTGTTCCATAATCGATGCACTGGGGGGATTAACACCTGGTAAAGCCACTCGGAGAACCTCTCAAACACGTTAAATCGCCCTCTGTGAAGCGTGAGGATGCGTGAATATTAATAATGAGAAAAACCACTGCTTGAGCAATGGACGTAGCAGAGATTTCGCTGCTTGACCTACCTCCCTTGAGGGGAAACCCGTTCGAACTCCGGCCAATCGAGTCGTTGCGCGCTCAGGACATAGTCGGACGCGACTCCACGCTCACCAGATTGCGCGAGCACGCCATCTCCGAATCTCCTCGGTTGATTTTTCTGGTAGGTGAGAGGGGAAGCGGCCGGACATCTCTGATTAACGCGCTGTCTTCCCAGGTGAACAAGAAGTTCGTCGGTCAGTACTGGCCGGAAGACGATCCGGTGAATGCGGTAATGCATGAGATTGCCATTCATTTCCTTGGATACGAAGTCCCTCCTTCGATGGGACAGCTATGCGAGCAACTTATCGAGACTCTTGAGCAAGGGACAGGCACTCTCCCTCTGATTGCCCTAGACTATCCCTCCAATGTCCAAATCAATGATTTCCTGATGCGAATGGCACCGCTGTTGCAGCGACTCAGGGCACTGGTAGTAGTCACCCTAACACCCGCTCAGTTGACTTCTCTAGACGAAGAAACTCTCGATATATTCGACCCTCCTGAATACCTGAGCGGCCTTTCTGCCCCCCAGATACAGAAAATGAGCGATAATCTGGTACGCAGGAAGGCAAGAGAGAGATGGAACATCAAATCTGAACTTCTCAGGGCAATCCACAGTAATACCGGGGGAAATCCACGAGAAGTAGTCCGCTTGCTCCGAGATCTCGTCGACGAGAGGCGTGATACAGGCTCCAAAGGCACACTCCAGCGACTGATGGGGTGGCAGAAGCCGACAGTCATAGATGAGGATGAGCCCCCAACCGCCCCGCTAGAGGTTGAGGAAATCCCAGAGCCCGAAACAGAACCATCCGCTGAAGAAGATGATTGGGACAACGAACCGGACGACATGTGGGAAGACGAGGCCGAGCCAGAGGAAGATATTGAAGAGTCTTGGGAGGAGGAACTCCCTGAACCGGACGACATGTGGGGCGAGGAGTCTGAGGACGAGGAAACCATTGTCACACAGGGCGACCAGGATACTCTGGACTCATTTGTTCTCATGCAGGAGGGTACTGAGCCACCTGAGCAGCCGCAAGTACGCGGATTTGGCGGGCTTCTAAACAGGTCAGTCAGAGTCAGTGATTCTATGCCAGAGGGTCCTGACAATACCCCAATCACCTATGCTGAGAAGAGACCTCACCTTCCACCTATCCCCCTCAAGGCACCTCCTAAGCCAGAACCACTGCCTGCTTTTGTCACCGAAGCCAAACCCGACATCTCGATCAGTTCGCCCGAGGAGATGCCTGTGATGACTGATGAAGGCGCTCTTTGGACGATGGACCCCAGCCTAGGATCGTCGCTGCCCGACTTAGATGCAGAGCAGGAGGAACCCCTCGCACCAGTGTTTGATATCGAACACATCCCTCCTCCCCCGGCCGAGTTGGAATCTGTTTTCGCTGAGCCCGAGCCCACACCGGTGCCGCCCAAGATACCGATTACTATGGGGCCTAAGTGGGACGATGACGAGCCACTGGACCGCACTCGCTCAGCAAGCCTGTCGGACGCTGAGCGATTGATCCTGTCTGCGGCGGGAAAGCGCGAGATTTCACCATCCGACTCCGAGTTACAGGCGCTTCTAGAAGTGGGTCGACCCCGACTGTCTCAGATCTACAACAGTTTGCGCAAGGCGGGGCTGCTTTCGGTGCGCAAGCAGGGTAGAACGAGGCTGTTCAAACTCAGCCACGAGGCATCACTGGAATTCAAACCGGCGTAGGTGCTCTGATGTCCGACGATGCCATAGTGACTAAGGAGAAGGTCGAAGAGTACCTCGCTCTGACTAGTGAGGCCAGAGCAAAAGCCACACCATGCGCGCAGGGTAGTGAGGACGAAGCGCGCCTGGAAACCATGATGAGGATGTGTGATGACTATGCTGCCGATGCTCGTCATTTTATGGAGTCAGGCGATCTTCTCCGCGCCTTCGGGGCCATCAATTACTCTCATGCATGGCTCGACGCCGCGGTTCGAATCGGCCTTCTGAACGGCCACGGCGACGACCGGCTATTCACTCTGCCCTAGGCGCCGAACAGTCGCAGGGAACGTCCCGAAGTGACTTCGATGTATGAGCCCCCAGAACCTATCAGCCGCTCTTTCAACTGACGATCTACAGTCAGCACCGGCCACCCGTTAGCAGTTGACATCTGAACGAGCATTTCGTCCGGATGGCTCATCCCTTCGATGTCCGGAACCCTGTCGGACCGATTCACAAGGAGTTCTAGCAGAAGCCCCTTCCTCCGCTGCGACAGCAGTTCAAGTTCATTCTGAACGCTATCTAGGACAAGGAGATCGGCCTTGCCGACGACGTTCTTCATCGCTTCGTCTAGGTTCAATCCAGCGTCCATCATCGCGACCCATCCGCATGCGTCGACTAGGACGCTGACCATCTAATCACCCTGATATCGAGCCATGTCCGATGAGTCTCCAGCGGGAGCCGACGCGTCGTGAGAGAGTGATTCTGCTGCCGGACTTAGCACAGATTGGCAGACGCAGTTGCAGAGTCGCCTTACTGCCCTTGATTGATGATACAGTGCCCACGCTAGTTGCAGTGGCCGAGTTAACCATCAGCATCTCGTTGGGCTGTAGGGGCCTGATCTTCTCCGGCGAGTCCCCGCCTCCTGAGACCATGTTATCCAGAAGTTCTAGATTCAAATCCAAATCCCTCCATACAGGAGGTAATTCTCCTTCACGAGCCATCACTTGCCCAGAGAGCTCGTCAGCTTTGGTCGAGACTGGATCCATCGGAGTGGCGATGCCGCAAAGCCCCCCTGCGTGGACCGATTCAAGGTCGATCCCACCACCCTTGACGCTCTCGATAGTAGTACGGATTGGTTCCCAACCGTCGTCTCCTTGCACCCTGCGCCCTGGAGCGATTAGGATCGAGTCGCCGATTCTGAACGAACCCTCGACTATGCTTCCTCCGATGATGCCACCCTGTAGTTCAACGGGTCTCGAACCCGGACGATTGGTGTCGAACGAGCGCGCTACGTACATCAAACCAGTCTCGTCAGAGGAGCGGTCAGGCGTCGGGATTACATCCTCGATCGCTTGGATCAGGATGTCGAGGTTGACATCGTGGTGGGCTGAGACCGGGATGATCGGGGCACCCTCGGCTATCGTCCCACTGAGAAATTCCTTGATTTCGCCATAAGACTCCACGGCTCTCTCGCGAGTCACGATGTCGATTTTGTTCTGCACTACTACGATGTTCTCGATACCGGCAATCTGCAACGCGGCCAGATGTTCGCGAGTCTGAGGCTGAGGGCACTTCTCGGTAGCCGCGATGAGCAGCATGGCACCGTCCATTATCGAGGCTCCAGAGATCATCACCGCCATCAAAGTCTCGTGACCCGGGGCGTCGACGAAGGATACCACGCGAAGCAGTTCACCGTCTGAATCATCCCTGTCTTCGGGGTGCTTGCCCTTGGCGTAGAACCTTCCGTCAACGGTCTTGTAGAATGCTGTGTCCGCATACCCCAGTTTGATGCTAATGCCCCTCTTCCTCTCCTCGGAGTGAGTGTCTGTCCAGACTCCGGAAAGAGCCTGAGTAAGGGTAGTCTTACCGTGGTCGACGTGACCGACCATGCCTATGTTGACTTCGGGTTGACGGGGGAGGCTCTGTCCCAGTTCTCATCCCCCCCGTCGATTCACTCCTCTTCTCCAGAGGGCGCCTCGACAGGTACTGCCTCATCGACGAGGCCGAAGATGGCGTCGAGGGAGCGATTGCCCACCTCGGTGATTTTCAGGTTGATCTGTCGGGTGTCCTGACTGACCACGTTGCCACGAAGATTTCTTCGCCTACGAATCCCATCGTACTTGTACCGGTAGACCTTGCCTCTCTTGTTGACGTAGCGCTTCCCTTTGTATCCAGTTCCAGCGGTAATGAGCACTGACTTGATTCCGCCGCCAGCGAGTTCGGGGCGCATGGGGCGTCCTGTGAGGTCAGACCCGCCAGTGATCTGCAACTTGTAGCCGGAGAGCGACTTGTCACCCTCGCCGACGAACATGCCATCGACGGTGTCTCCGATTCTCTTACCGAGGAAGTGATTGTAGTTCGAGCCGGTGATTTCGATACCAAAGGCTCGTCCGCCAGAAGATGGCGCGGTGTCATTGATTACTGCCTTGAAGGCCTGCTCTGCTGCCACTTCCATCACCTCGGACGGCCTCCCGACATGAGGCGCCTATAAGAGCGGTTCGCAAGCGCCTACGGCGCTTTTCGAATCATTGGAATTCCTTCTCTATCCGACTCTCGAGGACAGCAGGTGCGGTGTTGGTCATCGTGATGTGTTGGGTCCTGCCCCTTCCGACCGATGCATTGGCCGTCCTAGTCTCAATCAGCCCTTGGGTCTCGAGCACCTTGAGGTGCTTCCAGAATGTCGTATAACTACGGGGTCGGGCTCCAAACTCCTCGCAAACTAGGTTGTACAGTTTCTGTGCATCGCCGCTGGATATCTCATCGACCTTCTTCAGGCGCCTGCAGATTCCGAGGAGGACTAGTTTCTGATGCCTTCCTAGGTTGTCGACCTGACTCGGCTCGACAGAGGCTGCCCGCAGTGTGCTGGGGCGTACGTCCTCCACTAGGACATCGCCCCTACCATCCTTCTCCGCACGGCGGACCGCGGCCTCTAGCAACTCGATCGCGAGGCGCGCGTCTCCGGAGTCAGAGGCGAACCTACCAATCTTAGCTAGGGTTTCGTCGCCTACTGATCCCGGCCTGCAAGCCTCTTCGTAGCGTTGTCTGGCGATGCCCACCAATTCAGGCTCGTCGTAGGGTTGTAAATCTAGGATATTACTCTCTCCGAGGCGAGAGATGATAGCGGCTTCGAACAACTTCAGCATGGAGGCATCTTGACTCACCAGTATCAGTGATAGGGAGCCTTGCTGATCCTGTCCTTCGTCGATCCTCAGCAGTTTGTAGATGAGGTCGGACTTCTCTCTCCTGATCAGGACATCTACCTCGTCGAGGACCAGAAGCAGATGACTCTCATGTGAATTCAAGTTGCGACGGATGGACTGGACGATCTCGCCTGAACTAAAACCTCGCTCAGGGTGACCGGAGTCGAGGGAGAGCGCAATCTGCTGTAGGACCTGCGAGGTGGTTGGGTGGTTGCGGCAGTTGACATGTGCCAGAACGATCTTCCTGCGCCCGTCCAGCAGGCGCTGTAGGTCTTCTCCGAAGCGGCGCGTTATGACAGTCTTCCCAGAGCCGACAGGACCTGTGATTACTGCTCTTCCCCCAACTCCGTGGCTTTCCATACCGATGAACATGGAAGCCAGTTCCCGAAGCTCCGAATCCCGACCAACCAATGCGGGCGGTGTCCAGTCGAATGAGAACGGCGCTCTGTCCAGCAGGACTTTCCCCGCTCCTATTCTATTGAGGTAGTCGGCCATCATGTGACTCGTGCTCACATCGTTATTAGACATATTTGGAGCAGCGAACTCGCATACACCCGTCTGTGACGCACGGGCGTTCATGGAATCTCATCGAACTGGTATCCGCTCTGCCATTCCTTCTCGCCGAGAGCGACCTCTAGTTCGTAGGGGGTGATGAGCGGTTTGGCGTACTTCACCGAGTCGTCGATGGCGATTCGAGGGCAGGCAGTATTGACGAAGGCGTCAACGGGGTAAAAATCAATCAGTTCAGGTCCAATGTGATCTAGAGCGAGGAGGTAGCCCTTGCGTCCGTGCTCTTCGAGGAGCCGCTTCATCCGGATGGCCAAATTGCGACGCATCTGCCCGGGCTTCTCGCCGATGAGGATGCCAAACGTCTTGGCGTCACCGACGGCCATGATTAGACCGAAGCGCTGGCGCAGTATGCGCTCGACGCGTTCTAATGACATCTCAGTTGAATCCCCGGTGTAGGGATCGAGCATAGTTAGCGGCTTGCCGGTGTGGAGAACTAGGCCGATGGGGTGGAAGTCACCCGAGCCGAGGAAGAGGTAGTGACCTATCGACGGCGTATCGCCCGAGTAGTTACACCCGAGAACCTGTCCGGGGAAAGTAAGCCTGTCCCCTCCTACTGGGATCTCCACCTCGAAACCCGCCTTCTCGAGCCTCTCTTTGAAATCAGGCAGGAGGTGGAGGTGCTGTATCGAGCCCACCAGCCCTAGTTTTGTACCAGTCAGGGGAGCCACACGTCCAACGGCATCCAAGAAGCGCTGCTTTGCAGCGTCCTCATCCAACTCTTCTCCGTCCGACGAGTCCAAACGAGATTGGGCGATTGCCCGGTGCCGTTCCAGAAAGGGAACGGCCGGTGCCAACTCTGGGTCGCCGTCGTAGGTGACGGGGATGAAGTGAGTAGGCATGCCAGAGTCGATATTCATCTGGCTGTGCCCCATGTGGGCCACCAACTCAACCCCCATCGAGCGCATCTTGTCGTGCACCAGGTCACAAGCGCCGTAGCACGGGTCAGCGGCCAGAATCACCTTCGCTGAAGACCCGTCCTCAATCGAGTCCATCATCTCAAGGGCCTGCATCTTGAGTCCCTCAGGGACCTGCAGCGCCACCAACCTGTTGTCGTTCGACTTGATGCGCTCTACGAGCTCATCTAACTGGAAATCGTGTCGGTCTAAGTCCATGGGATCACTCGATTATCTGAACCGCTCCGTCGATTATGTCAATTCTGGCCAGCGTCCTGATCGGCCAGTTCGGACGCTCTCGGGCCAATCTCTCTCGACCCTCGCCTTTCTCGATGGCCACTACGATGTCCTGCAATACTACGCCCATTCCCTCAAGTGTCTCGAGGATAGGCTCTAGAGTGCCGCCTGTGGAGATGACATCATCGACAATCAGTATCCTCTCTCCAGATTTGATGTCGTTGATGTAGGTCTTAGACTCAGAGTAACCAGTCGAGACATCCACCCTCACTTCACCCTCCATTCCGTACGAGCGCTTACGAATCACCACGGTGGGCTTGCCCGTGGCGTCTCCGACAGTAGCTAGGAGAGGCAGCCCCATGGCCTCGACACTGACGATCAAATCGATCTTGGACCAGTCGACCATCTCGACGATGAGGTCGCAGGTGGCGCGCAGCACATCGGCGTCCATACGTGGGATGCCATCGGAGATGGGGTGGATGAAGTAAGGGTATTCTCCCTTCCAGATGATAGGCGCTCCGCGCAGAGACTCCTGCAGTACTGTCAGGGGGTCAGAGGGCGACATGGCCCACCAACCTCACACTAGGCCCTTCAAATGCTCGGCACCCTTCACAATCTTGGCGGTGCAGGACGTAGGGAGCTTGCAACTTGCTTTCCGTAGTGCATCCCGAGCAACCAAGTAATGCTCCGGGCTGGTTTGTATCGAGACGAGTGTCTGACCGGGCTTGACCCGGGCGGCAGTTCCGACGTTCTTGCCGAATGACTGGCGCATACCCAGAGAGACACGGTCCGCGCCCGCCCCAGTCGCTTGTTTGTTCTCGCGCAGGATCTGATGAGGATAGGTGTGCATGCGTAGAGCGTAGCCCATTTCTCCCGCACTATTCCTGATGGTCGCGTTTGCTACTTGCCGTGCGGCCTCCAGAGCCGTGTCGCGAACTTGGCATGCGTCGTCAGCAGACAACTCTACTACGACTTCGAACTGACCCGCCTCGGCCATCTTTCGGTTCCCCATGAAGTAGCGCAGTATGCGGTTGTTCGGCACTCCGCCGGAGTACTCTCGGCGAGTGTACGCCTGACCCTTGATCTGACGGTACATGCTGCCAGGCTTGCGTGCCATATGTCTACCTCGTTGGCGGGCCACCGACCCTCTCTATATAACGATGAGGCAACGCCGTAGGCGTTCCCTCAATCGGCCCTGAGTCTCTCGCTCTCCCTCTGGACCTCTTTTACGCCTAGAACTATCAGGACGAAGCCGACGAGCATCGAGGCCCCGATGCTCTCGTCCAGCAATGCCCATCCACTCAGGACCCCGAAAACAGGTACTAGGAAGACGTAGGAGGCTGCTGTTGTCGGGCCAAGCCTGTCAATTCCTCTTGCAAACCAGACATAGGTCAGAACGGTAGAGAATAGACCTAGATAAGCAATCGAACCCCACTCCGTTGTACTGGGGCTGGGTATGCCCGAGTTCCAGATCTCAATCAACATCCAGGGGGTGAGCATCACCCAACCGACAATCGAGTACCAAATTACCAACTCCTCGGTAGTGCCCATGCCCTCTTTTCCGAGCGCTATCTTGGTCAGGTTGCTATTTGTCGCCCAAGCGAGGGCAGCGAGAACAATCATCGCATCTCCTAGTAATCGATGTTCGAACGGGATGTCGGTGTTCGGACTCCAGCCCACCACAGCACTAACTCCGATTATACCGAGTATCAGCCCGAAGGCCATCCTCCTCGTCACTTTCTGGCCCAGCATGGGTGCTGCTAGGAGGACGGTGAAGACCGGATTGATGGGGATGATTAGGGAAGCGTCGCCAGCCGCAGTCCACTTCATTCCATGCATGAAGAGAAGTTGGTACGCCATCGTTCCGAGCAGTCCGAGCCAGATCGTGTAGCGCCATGATTGCGAGTCGTGAGGGAGCATCCTCGGACCATTGCGATTCCTGTATGCCCAGCACCAGACTACGAAGGCGATTACGGCTACTGTATACCTCAGCCAAGCGGCGGTGGCCGGCTCAAGATTGGCCCCAGTTGATCCATCCAATCCATAGCTGAGGAATCTGCCTACGGCCCAAGTTGATCCCCATATCACAGCCACCAATAGGAGCAGCAGGTGAGTCCCCAAATTCTCCTTGAACTTCGACATACTACCCTCCCAAACCGGTCAATCTCTCGATGAACCCCGGATCAGTGACGGCGCTTATTTCCGGGTTGACGATAGTGCCCCCGACCTTGCTGGCCAACACCATCGACGTCATCGCTATGCGGTGGTCACCATGTGTCTCGACAGGTGACTCCGGCCTCGTCGGGACCTGCCCGCCTGGAATCACGATGCCATCATTCGTCGCGCTCGACGCCATGCCGAAGGAGGCAAGCATCTCGACCGTCCTGAGAATCCTGTCTGACTCCTTGCCTCTGGCGTGGGCGGCACCTGTAATCCGACCTCCTCGAACCAGAGCGAGCAGTGCCGCCGCAGGCGTGATGACATCGCTCTCGTCACGCAGGTCTAGTTCACTCGCTTGTTCTGACAAGGCCATCAATGCGGGAGGGAGCTCGTTGTCCCAGCCGCGAATCTCCACCTCGACGCAATGCAGTTCGGACATCAGCATCGCCATCGGGAGCAAGCTCGTCTCATCCGGGATGTCAACTGCAGCCGGTGCCGAGACGCGCCACGGTTCGATCACCAATATGTCGCTGTCGAGTCGGTTCGGCGAGCCGCAGAGTTCTGCCAGTTTGAAAGAGAGTCGGGAGTAGCCGCGACTCACAGACCCCTCAGCCAGCCCAAGGTGCAGGGGTCTCGAGTACCCAGGAGAGGCGATTAGGAGTGCGGAGAGTGGCTGGCTGGATGAGCGTATGTCGAGATGGGTTCCTCCGGGGCCGATCGGGCCTTTCACCGACAGCGGCACGGCGTCCGATGATATCTTGCAGCCGAGTTCACGGAGAGCGCTGTTCAGAGCTGACAGATCACGTCTTCTCAGGGAGGCGTCACCGTCCAGCATCACTTCTGATTCGATTCCAGCCGCAATCGCGGTCAGGAAGCGGACAGCAGTGCCAGAGTTGCCGCAGTCCAGCACCCCTTTCGGCTCGCTGAATCCACCAGCGCCGACACCGATAACGCTCCATTGTGAGGCACTCTGATCGATATCAGCACCCAGTTGCCGCAGGCACTCGGCCATCGAGAGTATGTCCTCGCCCGGCTCACCGTCGAAACTCAGAACGGTCTCTCCCTCGGCCTGTGCGGCTAGGGCGAGCCAGCGAATCATGTGGCTCTTGGATGGAGGCAGCGCCCAGTCAATGGGGCCGTCCAGCTCCATCGGCTCGATGGTCAGCATGGCACCGCCATGGGCGACAATCTGTTGAAACCTCGTATGTGACTATCCTCTGATCCAGTTGCCGTAGTCCGAATCCCCGTCCCAGTCCAGCGAGCGCTGGTCAATCAGACTAGACTCCATGGTCTGCTCAAGTGAACCATCCAGTCTGATCAGGTTATTCCTCTCCAGCATCTTCGGGCTGAGTCCTGGGAGCAGAACTGCTATCGCTCTCGGGACCCTTCCGGGATAGACCTCGTTGACGTGCCTGACTATGTTGGTCGTGCAGGCGTTGGTGATGCTGTGATACCACTCCGGCTCGTCGTGGAGTTTGTTTGTCCTCAGGAGGAACGACTTCAGCAACCTCCTGTGACTGTCCTCCCCCAGCACGACTCCTTCGAACAGATGCGTCTTAGATTTCCTACGGCACCTTGCCCTCACTCCTATCACATCACTCTCTGTTGCCCAGACATAGAGCAACTCGTACTGCCTGAGCATACCCTTGAGCGGATGGTACACCTCTCCTAACTCGCGGCGCACTTCGATGGAGCAGGCCAGCCTCCTACCATCCTCGAACTCGAAACTGATCAAGGTGTGGGCAATCGGCCGGTGCTTGGGGTCGAAGTACTCCAGGACCAGCCAAATCTTACAGACTTCGCTCAGTCGAAAACTCATCTCGGTCCAGCGCTCGTCGTAGTCTCTGGTGGTGCGCCAGCCGAAGTCCCTGACATTCCTCAGTCTGACTTCGTCCCCGTCGAACTCGGCATGCGCCATCCTCTCGTTATCCGGCACCCAATCGCGTTCGTTGGAGGGCTTGGCGAGCCTGAGCATCGCAAGCAAATCCATGCTGGGTGCGAGTCGGTCAACCGCATGAACACTGCCCTGCCCGCATGAACACCACCGTATAGGGTGGCGCGGCAGGGGAGATTCGAACTCCCGAGGTGAAACACCACTGGATTAGCAATCCAGCGCAATGGCCAGGCTATGCGACTGCCGCAGCGCTCTAGCCACCCGCGTTAATCGCTTAAGCCGAGCGGTTTCACTCACTCTTCCTCAAGCGAAGTGTCGTCGGCGTCCGAGGAGTCGACTAGGTCGGCTGGGAGCCTCGCTACGAAGATAATCTCGTCGACGTATCCCGTCCGGTCGGCGTTTCGCAGCTCCATAATGCGGGTCCCCTTGGTCACCTTGCCGAGAGTCTCCTTGGTCTGACCGGACACCATCCTGATCATCATCCCGGTTCCGGTGAGCATGAACAGCTGGTCGTCGAGATCGGGAATCTGACGGACACTGACGATGTGGTCGTCGTCCCGTAGGGACATGGTCCGAACTCCCTTGGTGCCTCTGTTGGTGCGTCTGTAGCCGTCCCTCCCCTGAATGGCGCCTCCGTCCTCGTCGAGGAGCGTCTCGCCATCATCGCCCGAGACCGGTTTCATCTCGCCCGAGCCCAGACGGCTGCGCTTCGCCATCCCGTACTTCGAGATGGTCAGAACGCTGGTTTCGAAGTCGTCGGTGACGATCATCCCGATTACTTGGTCGCCCTTCCTGAGTTTCATGCCGGACACCCCTTGGCTGACCCTTCCCTGCACCCTGACCACGTGCGTGGTCACGGTCTCGCCGGAGTTTGGGTCGACCCTGGATTTCTCCTGGGCCGGCATGAACCTACAGGCGTTGCCCTGGGACGACACCAGAACGACGTGGTCGGCGTCCGTCGCGGGCCTGACGGTGACCAGAGCATCTCCCTCTCCCTCCGCAAATCGAAGGGCGTACTTCCCGTTGCGGTTGATCTTGACGTACTCCGAGAGCCTACTCTTCTTGATTCGGCCGTTGGCTGTGGCGAATATCAGGTAGTGCCCCTCTGGGTCCTCGATGAGACTCCGGTTCATCGGGAGGATGGAGACGACTTTCTCGTCGTCACGGATCCGAGTCAGCAGGTTGCGGATATGCGAGCCCCTGCCGTAGCGGCTAGCGGAAGGTGTCTCCCAAGCCCTGAGGCCGTAGACGCGACCCATGTCGGTGAAGATGAGGAGTCTGTCCTTGGAGAAACAAGTCACAATCTTAGAGGGCGTATCTTCCTCTTTGGTCGCCACTCCCTTCAGGCCCTTGCCACCTCTGTTCTGCAGTCGGAACGACTCGACGGGTAGGTGCCGGATGTAGTTGTCCTGAGTCAGCGAGATAACAATCGCTTGCTCGGCAACCAGATCCTCTCTGTCCATCGACAATGGCATGGGGTCGATTTGAGATCTGCGCTCGTCTCCATGTCTGTCTACGACCTCGTCCAGTTCGGAGATCACGATGTTCAGGCGCCGGATTCTGCTGCCGAGGATATCCTTGTAGTCCTTGATGGCGTCCTTCAGTTTCTTGAGTTCGTCAGCGACCTCTTGGACATTCAGTTTGGTGAGTTGGTATAGGCGCCTCTCAGCGATTGCCTTGGCTTGTTTCTCCGAGAAGCCGAAGCGCTTGATCTTCGGGTACTTCTCGTCTCCGCGCAGGTACTGCTCGAACTGGTCGCGAGAATTGGAGTTCCTGCCGACCTCGATTATCTCGCTCATCCTCTTCTGCGCGCGTATCAGTCCGTCGAGGATGTGTGCTCTGGCATCAGCCTTGTCGAGATCGAACTGAGTTCTCCGCTCGATTACTGATTCCCGATGGCGAACGTGAGTGTGGAGGATTGTCCGCAAGTCGAGTTGGACCGGCTCTCCTTTGAGGATACCCATCATGTTGGCCGAGTAGGACTCCTGTAGTCTGCTGGACTGGTAGAGCTGGTTTAGGACGGCATGGGGGTCGGCGTTCTGCTTAATCTCGATGACGACTCTAATTCCCTCCTTGCTCGACTCGTCTCTGATGTCGCGTATCCCCTTGATCGCCTCCTTCTGGACAAGTTCGGCTATGCCTTGCAGCATCCCCGCTTTCTTCACCTGATAGGGGATGGAGTGCACGACCAACCTCTTGCTACGCGAATCCTCTTGGACCTCGACGTCAGAGCGGATGTGGAAGCGGCCGTGCCCGGTGCGGTACATGTCCAGTATACCGTCGATGCCGTGAATGGTGGCCCCCGTGGGGAAGTCCGGCCCCTTGAGGTACTCCATGTACTCGGCAGCATCGATTTTTGGAGGGTTGTCGAGCCCGATTTTCCGATTCTGCTCGATTACCCTCTCCACGTGGAACTTGATGGCTGCGGCGACTTCGTTCAGGTTGTGAGGGGGGATCTTGGTTGCCATCCCGACGGCGATACCATCACTGCCGTTCAGCAGGAGATTCGGAAGGCGCGAGGGCAGCACAGTTGGCTCGCTCTCGGTGTCGTCGAAGTTTGGTTCCATGTCGATGGTGGCCTTGTTGATGTCGTCGAGCATGTGCTGCGACAGTCTGTCGAGCCTGCTCTCCGTGTAGCGCATTGCGGCAGGTGGGTCGCCGTCTATCGAGCCGAAGTTACCCTGGCCGTCTATCAGTGGGTACCTCAACGAGAAGTCCTGGGCCATCCTGACCATGGTGTCGTACAGGGCCTGGTCGCCGTGGGGGTGGTACTTCCCCATCACCTCGCCGACCGAGCGGGCGGACTTGCTGTATCCCTTCTCGTGGGTGTGCCCGGCTTGGTGCATGCCCCACAGGATTCTGCGATGGACAGGCTTGAGCCCGTCTCTGACATCGGGCAGCGCTCTGCCGATGATTACGCTCATCGCGTAGTTGATGTAACTCTCCTTCATCTCGTCTGAGATGTCTCTACGAAGCAAATCCTCAGCCATACTGTTACCTCACACGTCCAACGACGTCACCTTGGAAGCGTTCTTCTCGATGAACGCCCTCCTGTCCGGCACGTCCTCCCCCATCAGCACGGCGAACAATTCGTCGGCCTCCTCGGCGTCCTTTATTTCGACCTTCATCATCGTGCGAGCTTCCGGGTCCATCGTGGTCTCCCACAACTGTTCGGGGTTCATCTCGCCCAGTCCCTTGTAGCGTTGGACGTCGATCTTGGCTGAAGGCGCCTCCTTCCGTAGACGTCTGACCGCCGCGACTCGATCCTTCTCGCTGTGCACCCACTCAGTGTGCTTACCACGCGATACTGAGAACAGTGGTGGAGCTGCGATGAACACGTTGCCATTGACTATGGCGCGCCTCATGAAGCGCCACATGAAAGTTAGGATGAGGGTGCGGATGTGGGCTCCGTCGATATCTGCATCGGTCATGATGATGATTTTACCATAACGCAGTTTCTCCGGGTCGAACGCGCCTTCGTCCTCCTCTTCATTGCCAACTCCAGCGCCAAGGGCCCGAATCATCCGCTGGATTTGCTCGTTTGAGAAGACCTTGGTCAGGTTACGCTGCTGCCGTTCGACGTTGAGAATCTTGCCACGCAGAGGGAGCACGGCCTGCGTGCGTCTGTCTCGAGCGGTTTTCGCAGAGCCCCCCGCACTCTCGCCCTCGACGATGTAGAGCTCGCATTCCTCAGGGTCCCGTGACTGGCAGTCGGCCAGTTGCCCGGGCAGGCCTCCGCCTTCCAGCACGCCCTTTCTCCGTGTAAGATCGCGGGCCTTGCGTGCAGCATCCCTCGCCTTGCTGGCGAGGACGGCCTTGTCGACGATGGAGCGGGCAACTGAAGGATTCTCCTCAAAGTAGTCGCCCAGTTTGTCGTTAACGATCTGCTCAACGATCCCGGCGACCTCGCTGGTCACCAGTTTGGACTTGGTCTGGGCGTTGAAGGAAGGGTCGGGATGTTTGATCGAGACGACCGCCGACAATCCTTCTCGGATGTCGTCGCCGGACAGGCCGCTTACGTTCTTCAGCAGTTTTCTGGACTGGGCATATGCGTTCACCGTCCGGGTCAGGGAACTCTTCAGCCCGGACAGGTGAGTGCCTCCGTCGGTGTTGTGGATGATGTTGGTGAAGCAGTGAATCGCCTCCGAGTACGCATTGGTCCACTGCATGGCGACCTCAACCTGGACCTCGCCCTTGTCGCCGTTTTTGGTTCCGAGGATGTGCAAGACCTCGTCGTGAATGACCTCCTTTTTCTCGTTCATCGCCTGTACGTACTCCTTCAGGCCGCCGTCGTACTTGTGCTCGATCTCGACCGCGTCTTCGCTGCGGAAGTCGCGCAGCCAGATTTGCAGGCCGGCGTTGAGGAAGGCCGTACGGCGCAGTCTGATATTGATTTGATCGAAATCGAAATCTGTGACATCTTTGAAGATAGACGGGTCGGGTTTGAAATTTATCTCCGTCCCCGTGGTATCGGACTTCCCGGTGGCTTTCAGTGCTGCCTTCTTTTCACCTTTGACATATTTCTGGGACCATACCTTGCCATCTCTATAGATGGTCATTGTCAACTTTTCGGACACTGCGTTGACAGCACTCACGCCAACGCCGTGCAGTCCGCCTGCTACCTTGTAGGACTCGTTGTCGAACTTAGCGCCGGCATGTAACTTGGTCATGATGACCTCGGCAGCGCTGACGCCCTCCTCGGGGTGCTTGTCCACCGGGATTCCCCTGCCGTGGTCGATGACGGTCACAGAACCGTCCTTCTCGAGGCTCACTTCGACGGTGGGATTGTACCCAGCAAGATGCTCGTCGACGGCATTGTCAACCACTTCCCAGATGCAGTGGTGTAGGGCGGAGCCATCATGTGGGTCACCCAGATACATGCCCGGGCGCTTCCTCACTGCCTCCAGTCCCTCAAGGACCTGAATGCTGTCTGCACCGTACTCGTCAGCCATGGTTCCAACTCTTTTTTTGAGGGTTCCCTTAGGGAACCCTCAGCATATCACTACAATCGTGTGCTTGGGGGGTTCTTCAACCCTCCTGAAAGGGACCCCCAAAACAGAGAAAATTGCCTATTTTCGACCGATTTCAGGCCTAAAGGCCTGTCTCCTGCCTCCACGACACGGTTAAACAGAACGCCAAGGTGGAGCGGGCGAATGGCTCGACCCCTCATCTGTGTGACTCTGAGTGGGTGCACTGTCGATGAGATGCTGAAGGACGCTGCGATGGCCACAGCCACGGGGGCCGACCTTGTGGAGATCAGACTGGACAAACTATGGGTAGTCGAGCAGATTCCTGAGCCAGAACCTCGTGAGGAAGAGACGGAGGAAGGCAGGGGCGAGTACGTTCGTCCCAAGTTCGTAGAGCCAGAGATGATACCACAGCCATTGGACTCGGTAGATGTCCATACAGCGCTCGCTTCCCTCAAGCAGGGTATCGAGTTGCCCGTGGTGCTCACCTGCCGTCCAAATCGCCAGGGAGGGCATTATCCCGGCACCGAGGAACAGCGCATCGAGATTCTGTCTGCTGCAATTGAAAGTGGCGTAAGTTGGGTCGACCTTGAGTTGGACATAGAGCGTAAGTCTCGCAAGTCACTGGTTGATTCAGCAGGGGGCAAGACCAGAATAATCGCCTCTCACCACACATCGGAGCAACCTCCATCGGCATCGGAGATCATTCAGGATGTTGAGGACAACTCTGATGCCGGCGAGATAGTGAAGATGTGCTACCGTACCTTGGGCCGGCACGACGGTCTGCGCCTCTTTGAGGCCGCTTGGTCTCTAAACGGCTCAGACACTCCCAACGCGATCATGGGCTCGGGCTCGGGCGGTGACTGGACTCGAATACACGCCCCCTTGCTGGGGCAGGCCATGGTCTACACGACAATGGAGACGGGATGGCATCTATCTAGGCAAGGACGAATCAATGCATCAGACCTACGGACTGCGTGGCAGTTGCTTGAATATGAAGTCGCTTAGCCGGCGCCATCGCGTTCGTCGCTCTCGTCTTCCAGATAGGGTACATGGCGAAACTCTTCCTCATTGTCACCAAGGCCCGCACTCATGTACCTGCTGTGAATTATCAGAGGAGCTATGATGCAGGCCAGTGGCAGAGCTGCTATGAGGATGTATGCGATGAAACTAGGAAGAGTCGTCCGCTCCTCAACATCTACGAGAATCTCCACTTGCATGGTCCCTCCGGCCGCACCTCGGTCGGCGGGCCTGCCGTTGTCCCATCCATCGACAACGAGGTAGTACTTCGCATCACCACTATCAAACCAGTCGACTGACGACCACAACGAGCCGCTGGAGTCGATCGCCACTGAGAAGACCTCGCTGGAAACGCTCTCGTAGAAGTGGACGTCTCTGAAAGGGAGCCAGACGAACATGTCTCGCCACTCCACCGGCATTGTGTCGATCACCTCTTCAAGGTCCTCCCACTCTCTGTCGGCGTAACTGTTAGTATAGCGGTTCCAGTTGCTCTCAGTCATCAGGTAGACGTCACCTATCGCCCCCATGCTGGGAGGGGAGGCAGAGTCGGCTACGAGGTTGATGCAGAAGGTGTACCGGTAGCCAGGTACCAGTTCCATGCTGATGGCGTTGGCGCTGTCATTTTCTATCTCCATCTCAGTGCTGAAACTCACATCGAGTGATCTTAGATCTTCGCTACCGCCCTCCCACCAAATGCCCCAGCCGTCCTCGACGCTGTGTTCCTCAAAGTATTGGTCGATTGAGGGTATGCCACTCGGTGGCACATCGCAGGAAGCCTCCGCCGATGCGATTGGGGCTGCAATGACGGCGATGAACACGGCAACCGTAGGCAGGAGCAGACAGAGGTTAATCAGGGTCGCAGTGAGTTTCCTAGGGCCGTTCCTCACGCTCAGCGCCTCCTCGTCCGGATAGGTCGGATGTATCCGGACTCCTTGTTTCTTCGCTCTTCGACAGTCAAGTACTTCGGTTGAGGCGGAGGATTGTGCTGGTCCATTCCCGGCAGACCTCCTTCGACCTCCACCTCAGCGACATCGTAGGTCTCCAGCATCTCTTCGGCGTCTAACTCGTCCTCGTCCTTCTGCCTCATAATTATCCACCCGAGCAAGAGGACGGTTGCAACGAGGGCCAGCAACCCCCCACTCTTCCTGTCGGGCACGAGATCACTCCAAGTGAGGTCAGCTAGGGACATAGGACTATCATCCTCTTGAATGGCTAGCACGGTGATGACGTAGTCCTCGGAGGAGCAGACATTGACTCCGTCGCATACCTGCATCACTACTCTGATTTCACCAGGCTGGTTCCAAGTCTGATTCCCCCAGAGCCAGTCATTGCGATAGTCGCCGTCCAGATTGGTGTCATCCATTGCGTTGAGGTCCCATCTGACGGTCAGGGGTCCGGTCAGAGACCTGTCTCGGTCGTTCGATGGATCGCCATCTCCATCGCTGTCGTCAGAAGCATCGACATCAAGCCACGCCACTATGCCGTTCGTCAGGTCGGCGTCGGTGGCACTGGCATTCAATAGAACCAAGTCTCCAAGAGTAACGTAATCGGCTGAAATCGGATCGCTCGTCAGGATAGTCGGTGCCACGGAGACGTGCACGGTCAGCGAGGTGGTGTTGGTCTCGCCCCCCTCGAAACCGTCTACTACGGTTAGAGTGACAGTATAGGTTCCCGGTATCTCGTAAGCGTGCCAGACCACGGGGCCGTGTATTGGTGGACTGGCGTCACCGAAGTCCCAGATCCATGAAACGATTCCATTCCATTCAGAGTCGCTTGGGTCGGTCGATGTCCTGCCGATGAACAAAGGGTCGGCGTCGTAACTATCGGAACCGTCGAACCTTATCGGGTCGCCAGGTGCAACGAATGCGCTGCCATCGTGAGTATGCGGAACCTGCCAGACCACGATCCCCATATCCTCAGGAATGCCATCCAGAACGGTCCCGTTGACGCTGGGGCAACTGAAGGTGAGTTCGGGTACCGGCAGAGGGTTCTCTATCCTGATGGAGTATGACTTAGTAGCCGAAGACAGACCCCTGTCGTCGATTACGGTTAGGGCAATTACGTACAGACCTGGCTCAAGGAAGGTGTGACTGACCGAAGAGACATTGTACACTGGCTCGTTGAGCCCCGATATCTCCCAAATTGTCTGAAGCAGGGAGGTGTCGCCGTCAGGATCGAATGACTCGCTCTCAAAGGTGTAAGTGGTTTCTACAGTGCCGTCTACAGGTCTCGAGAAGACGGCCACTGGACGCTGGTTCAGCACTTGCACTTGGAGGATAGTGACAGACGAGTTTCCATCGTCATCGGTGACTTCGATTGTGACGTTCTTCATCCCCGGTTCCAGCCATCCGACGCTCGGGTTTTGGAGTATTGACTCGGTTTCGGAGAAGTTGGAGGTCAGACTCATTCCCGAGCCACCGAGATTGACGCCGCCCTCAAAGTACCAAGAATACTCCACAATCATCCCATCGGAGTCCTCGAAGACGGTTGGCATTGTCAGCGGTGTCAGTGTGTAGGTTTGTAGCGGCTCGTCGAAGATTTGCTTAGGCAGGCGGTTCAGTACTCTGATGTACAGCGAATGCTCGACGATGTGGTTACCGTCATCAACGGTCAGGATGAGCGTATAGACGATCCCATCGGCACTACCGTCGACCCAAGAGTGCCCGGACTCAGTGAGACCTTGCCCCGACTCAGACTGACCATCACCCCAGTTCCAGGTGAAACCGAGTTGCTCTAGAGGGACGTTGTCCGTGGTACCTCTCGCAGAGAATTGCACCCTCTGGTCCGTCAGTAGCACAAGTTCGTCGGTTATCACCACTCCATCGACAGAGATTTCCGGGACTGGGTCGGAGGTGTCATTGACCGAGATGTTCCAAGATTGTGGTTCGGAGTAGTACCCCCCTTGGTCCTGTACCACCAAGATAATCTGGTAATCCCCTGGATTGAGGTAGGAATGGACGGGGTTCTTCAGACCAGAAGAATTGTTGTCACCGAGATCCCAGACGTACCCTGTCGGTGTCTCGTTGTGGCTGAAAGTACCGTTAATTTGGCCGAAGCCCCATGAGTCATAGCCAGAGCCGAACATGCTTATGGGGAGCCATGTCTGAGTTATCGAGGTGGACATCGACCCTGAGGTGGTTGGTTCCATGTTAGCAATGGTCATTGGTAAGGCGAATGCTTGGTCGACGACCTCCCCGGTAACATCGCGGATACTGATTCCGAATGTCCATTCTCCCGAGGATGGCGGTGTGAACCAGACACTCCTCGGAGAAGGTACGTTGTTGCCGGCGGTAATGTCGAACACAACAGAGTCAGTCAGTGTGTTGTTGACATAGGCCACGGCCGTGACCTCGAGTATCTCGAAGAACGCGTTCGATAGCACATCGAGATCAATTTGTACGCTGTCATCGAGGTTGTTTCCGTCTCTGTCAAAGGGAGTTATGGCATCGATCGACACCTCAGCCGGGTCCGTGATAAGACCGGCATAGACAGTCAGCGACGCGGTGGGGTAGGCGCCGGTGGTGATGCCACAGCTGGCGTAGTTGTAATCACAGTCGCTGACCATCGACTCATACCATGTCAGCAGCCAGACCTCATCAGTGGTGTTACCAAAACCGTGAACGAGTCCCGTTCCGGCCCCTGTCCCAGAGTCCATTCTCAGGCTGCTCATTGACCAAGTTCCGGTGTCAGCATCCTTGGCCATGATGGCACCATCGAAGCCGAATTGAGTTGGTTGTACCATCAAATTGAGAGGGGCTCCGGAGCCTTGAGCGAACTTGTAGGCTCTCATTCCCCAGCCCTCGATGCTCTGGCTGGAACTGTTCCAGTCGTTCACCCAGTGGTCGTTGTAACCGCTCATCTGGGCTTTGCAGACATATGCGGCTATACACCCCGAGGTTAGGTCAAGGTTTGAGAATCCGAATGCTCCCTGCGCACTGTCTAGGGAGACGGCGGCACTGAAGTTGGCGTAAATCTCGCTCATCGTGACCCCGATGGCAGTAGCGCCAGTCTCGGGATTCTGCGCGAGGTTCTCGATAGCAGCCCCTCCTGTGGCGGTGTCAGCTACGAGGCGTTGAATCGCGGCCCCGCCACCGAGCTTGTCAGCGAGGTACATCAGGAACATGAAACCAGCACCGTAGTCGGCTATCCTCCCGTTCCACCACCGCACGCTGAGGCTGCTGTCCTGCGACCATGCGTTGGCGTGGCCGGTCAACGTGTCTGTGACTCCGAAGCAGAGGTATGCGGCCATGTCGGCCGCGCCTTCGTCAATCCACAGAAACTCGTAGGGGTCACGAGCGCTGTGCAGCAGGTGCTGAAACTCGTGTGCTAGGATGGTATTCCTCCAACTCAGATCGTCGACGTCGACGAAAACGGACTCTCTGACGGATGAGATTCCAGGGGAGAAGTAACCGCCCGTACCCCCGGCTCCATCAATCGAGATTAGGGCGATCTCGATTTGACAGTTGTTGTCTACGTCCGGAGGTGTGCCGAAATATGTGGTGTCTGTCGGATAGATGGTTGATTCCCAGGTCGAGGCAATGTCGTTGAGGGTGGTTGAGGAGATGATCTGCCCGTCCTCCACCAGTATGGCCGAGTTGGCCGATATCTTCTGTACTGTCACAGCCACCGTCCCGCTGGCAGTTGAGATGTTCCCCGTGTCACCGTGGCTCCAAGCATCCTCGCAAGAGCGGGCCGAGGATCTCGAGTTGAGATAACCGGGCGAGAATGGAAGGACCAGCCCAGGATAGCCTGAGTTCTTCCATTCCATCTTCAGGAAGCCAGTGGCTGAGAAGACTGGCTCGGCATCCTTGGTGAACATGTACTGCTTGCCCTCAATAGAGGGAGTGAAGTCCGTCAGGTCACCTGACATGACTTCAAGAAACAGTTCATCTGACTCAGGCTCTGCCAGAGCCATAGGGGCGAGGCTAGCGAGTAGCATGGTCACGATGAGCAGCAGAGGCGTTCTGTATGAGACCGCTGTTCTGGTTCCTTCCATGTTCAACACTCCGTGTTGTATTCAGGTTCAATCTGCTCAAAGACCTATTTTAACATCGATGGAGCATCGTTCGTACATGATTCGGCCCGACCCTGCACCACGAGGCTTCCCGGCTCTACTGGTCGCACTGCTTCTGACATTCGCACCTGTCGCTGCTGAAGGTGGCCCAGAAGCGATCGAATTGCACGTCATATCGTCTCATTCCCACGACGATGAGGCGTTCACTCAGGGATTGGAAATGTACGACGGCTCACTATACGAGAGCACTGGTCTTTACGGCAACTCCAGCCTTAGAGAGGTGGATCCTTCGAGCGGAGAGGTGCTTCGCCAGACACGACTCGACCAGAGCTTGTTCGGCGAGGGTATCACCGTTGTTGGGAACACTATCGTGATGCTCACTTGGAAGGAGGAGATTGCGTTGGTTTTCGATATCGGGACACTCGAGGTCATTGCTAATCACACGTACTCCGGCGAGGGCTGGGGGCTGTGCTACGACGGGAACCATCTGATTATGTCTAACGGAACTTCAGATCTGGCTTTCAGGAATCCATCCAACTTTTCCATTGAAGCAACGCTCACCGTAACTAATCAAGGCACCGAGGTGGACTTGCTCAACGAGCTTGAGTGCGTCGGTCAGACGGTATATGCGAACGTATGGGGCAGCGATTCTATCATCGCCATCGACAAGACCACCGGCGAGGTCGAGTCCTCCATAGACGCCTCGATTCTGGCTGAGAACGAATCTGACGTGTTGAACGGGATAGCCTACTTCCCAGATCGGGATGCATTCATGATTACCGGCAAGTACTGGACCTCGATGCACTTGGTTTCGTTCGAGAACTCTCAGACACCATCCGACAATAACACCTCGGAACCTCTGCCGTTGAGTATCCTGGAGGGAATATTACCGGTCCTCCTGATTGCAGCATTGGTCATTATCCTGAGTTCTATGCGTGTTCTGAGCGCAATCGTACAATTCTTTGTCCTGATGTTCGCTAGGCGGCAAACTGAACAGCCGCCGGCTCCCAGCGAGGAGAAGCAAGAAGGAGGTGAAGCCCGATGAGCGACGACGAGTTCGACGATTACAGTGCCATGGAACTATGGCTGCACGACCTCTCGATAGACTCTGCGACCAGAGTCGCCGGGGCGCTGATGATATTCATCGGTAGTCTGCTAGGGGCAATACTCGGAGTCGCTCTGATATCTGCCGACGTCGGCGAGATTCTTACCGGCCAACTCGACAGTTCCGATGGTGTCGCCGATGTCAATGGAATGGTGAACACGGCGTTGGAGGACAACACTACTGGAGGCGACCCTGTCGAGGGCGTTAAGGTCAGTATCCTCGATTCGGACGAACTTGAGATAGGCCACGATTTCACTGACTCAGGAGGGAGATTCTCGGTCGAGGATGTTCCCAGACGCGCTTCGACACTACTTGTCGACCACCCTGAGAACGTTACGGTCAGGATACTGCTTATTCCGGGAGATCACGCCCAGATATCTATCACTCTCACCCAGGGTGACGGGCTTTACGAGTCCGACATGACCGGCGAGAGCCATCTCGCCGAGTCGGTGCTAATCGGCACCACCATCGCCGGACTGACGTTATTGGCCGGACTCGCCGGGATGGTGGGCGGCTTGGAGGCTTACCGGGGCGACCACTACCGTCGCACATGGTGGCTCTCTTTCTTCGGACTTTGGAGCCGAGGCATGCTTTTCATAGGTCCTATGTTCATCCTCCTCGGTATGGGAATGACGCATTTGGCTAGGGATCAGTTCACAGACCATACAGAGGATTAGTTTGAGGTTTGCCCGTGTACCTGATTACCATAGAAGGCGGCGATGGGAGCGGCAAGGGACTGGCGACAAAGGTCGTCTCTGAACTCCTGAGCAAGGAGTTCTCGTTCGCTGCCGTAGAGATTACCGGGGAGCCTAGGAGAAAACACCCTCTGGGACGACTGGCAATCGAGGCCGTACGCAGGAAGACCATGACCCCAGAACAGGAGGCTGGCCTTTTTGCAGCCGACAGGGTAGATCACTCTCACGGTTGGATACTACCTCGTCTCGAAGAGGGCAAGGTTGTAGTCAGCGAGCGCAATATACACTCCTCAATCGTCTATCAGGGACTCGTCGGCGACCTCGGAATCGACAGGGTCGCCCACATGAACTCAGCTGCACTGGTCCCTGACCTCTGTATCTGGGTTGATTGCGATCCCGAGGTCGCATTGAAGAGGATCAAGAGCGGGAGCCTGAGAGCGCTGACTGAGAAAGGGGAATACTTCGAGACGACGGAGCTGCAGCAGCGTATCAGAGCAGGCTACACCTCACTGTTGTCAGGCGAACTGGAGATGCCCACTCCCTTCGATATGGGTGCCGTCATCGGGCCTATTCTGAATGAGGGTACTGAGGCCGAGTTCTGCCGGACTCTGATTAGTAGCGTCCGGAAGTTCGTGCACTCCAAACCACTTCCAATAAATGTCGACACCGAAGTCGTTGAGAGGCACCTCCTAAGGCGACTTCTCCACATTTCAAAGGGCCAGACCACACTGACCGGACTGGGCGTCGAGCCCGCACGCACCAAGGGCGACTGGTTGAGCGGCAATTCGCCTTGGAAGGTACTCAACGATGCTCAGTCAGAACACGATGCCGCTTTGGAAGAAGTTAGCGAAGATGCCAGAGTGGACGTTCCTAAGAGCATCCTCTCGCATTCGATGTCGGCCATCTGCGGGACCCTCTCTCTGATGCAATCAGCAGATGTGAGGGAACTACGTCGAGCGCTCGGGCCAGTCAGGGCCGTGTCCGAGCGCCACACTCAGAGACTCGTCAAGTTCCTCCATGAAAGAACGGACTGGGTTCACAAGCACAAGACCTTGCTCGGGCGTGATGCCCCCCGCTCGCAGTTAAGGGGGCGATATCGCACCCTCGGGATACTGGTATTGGTGATATGGCCGCTCAGGCAAGCCATTTTGAAGTGGATAGAAGCCAATCCCGAAACCCACCCGCGCTTCGCTATGGGTCAGATAGTCAGATCCGGTCAGCACCCCGCTGCCGTGCGCGACACTCTGGAGCGCATAGCGCTGCTCGGGTGTGGGATGGAGGGAGTCTCTAACCCGGCCGGCGCCAGCGGGTTGGTCTCTTGGTGGCAGGGGAAGACCGAGTAGTCACTTGGTCATCAGCCTAGCATTCGCAGGTAGGGCCACCAGTTCGGGATCATCCTCGAAGTACACCGTTCTGGCACACAGCGCGGCTGAGAACCACCACCCAACGACAATACCGGCCGCGAATCCGGTGACCACCCTGAGAGGGTTGTTGGATTCGTAGTCAGTGAGCATCTGCGTGAAGCCGTCGACAGCCATCGGTGCGAGTCCGATGCCGATGACGGCCAGCATCGCCAGCATTCTCTTGTCTGTAAGGTAAATGGGCTCCAGCCTCTGGTCCGGAATTATCGAGAGGAAGGTGTCGCGAACCGTCCACCGGTTCAGCCCACGCCGCCCGAACAGGGCGGCACCGATCACGAACCCGAAAAAGATTCCAACGTCACGGGTGCACATCGGCATCTGATTGCCGTTGATCTCCCATGAGCGCTCGTGCTTCTGGTGGCAGTTGAAGTCGCCGAAAGCGTACGCGAACGCCCATAGGGGGTTTAGTTCGGTCCAAGCGAATGTACCGCCGTGAGCCGATTGGTCATGCCCCAAATCCGCATCCTCGTCATGATTCTGATTCCCCCACCCGCTCTCGGTGGCGTAGTCTAATGCGTTGGCGCGCCCGGAGAGCTCCGGAACTGTTCCCTCAGGCATCGCCAGGGGAGCTATGAATGACAGAAGCAAGTACCCTCCAGCGACGGTTGCTAGGATTCTGCCGATTTTGATTTCTCTGGATCGGTCTTCAAGTCCATTGGCCAGTGTTCCCACGTCCTCTCTAACGGTCCACACTTGATGAATGCTGGCTCATCACCTCAGATTCCACCCTTCGGTCTCTTGAGCAACCCCATGCTCCGGCCACCATGGCCGACCTCGGATTACGCGATGCTGCATGGCTCGGAGGAGTAGTTGGCTCGATGGTCGCGGTCATGACCACCTTCATCGGCATCTTCGTCAGCGGCTTGGACAGTCCGGATGTGATTGGGTCTCTTCGCTCGGGCATTGTGGCTGGCCTTGCTGGCGCTGTCATTATCGCCACATTTGCCTACTACAGGATGCGTGAGGTGACTCGCTCGGGTAGGGATGTCACGGCCGTCAAGGAACAGGAAGTCATGAGGGTCAGAGCAATACTTGCGCCGATAGGGGAAAGAGAGTCCATTTGGGCTAAGCAGTCTTGGTCAGTTGAGGAGAAGGTAAGAAGGGACAGGGGCGTATTGGTGGTGGACCTGCATGGACTTGACGCCCCTTCTGCGGCCGCTCTGACGGACAGGCTGCTCGAACGAAGGGCGGACTTGAGCAGGCTGAAGCTGGTTACTGGCCGAGGCGAGGTTCTGCATGCAGGCTCGGCCGATCCCGGTATCAGACCCGCTGTTCTGCAGAGACTCAAGGTGGATGCCCAGAAGGCAGAGTGGCAGGTCATTCAGAAATCGAGTTCTGTGACCCTAAGGCCGATGGGCAGGGCCCCCACCCCAAAGGAGTGGTTCGGCCGTTTCATTGTCTTCGTGGTACCGATGACGGGGGCCATGGCGCTCGCATTTCGGGATCTCGCCGGATCGGGGATGGAGGAGCAGGGCATGATGTTCGGCGGGGCTTCAGGACTTCTGATGACTGCACTCCTGTCCAGTTACAGGGACCGCTCAGCTTAGGAGTAGTCCGGGACCCCCTCGCAGCACGCTTCCACGACTCTGCGGCAACGAGGACACTCCATGTGCTGACGCACTAGGATGGCTTGGCCTCTGAACCCGCATTCGCAGTCTACATCCTCGCAGTGGTCGACATCCACGGGCGTCGGCCAGCATCAAGGCTCTAATCGCTTGCTGCTGTCATGGATCATGAGATTCCAGTTCCACGGTGAGCAGCCTGACGAGCCAGTCGTGCAGAACATCACTCCCCATCTCGGAAAGTGTTGAGTTGAGGAATGCGGCGATTAGCGCGCCTCTGGCATCAGATGGGTCGAAGCCTCTACACTCGAGGTAGAACAACTGGTTTTCATCGATGGGTCCGTTGGCGGTCCCATGACCGCATCCAACAACCTCGTGCTCGAGCACCTCCAATTCTGGGATAGAGTCTGCCTCGGCGTCCACGGAAAGGAGTAGGTTGTGGAAGATCTGAGCGGCATCCGCTCCACGTGAGCCATCGGCGACCCTGAGCATCCCCGTCCCGACGGTTCTGCTATCACCCCCGCATGCTGAGTTCCATGTGAGCCGGCTGAAAGTTTCGGGGGCATCGTGGTGTATCTCCACGTGGTGGTCTATGTGCATCGAGTCTGCAGAGAGAACCGAGCCGAGAACCCTGAGGTTGCCTCCCGGCTCCCCCATCCTGTAACGCAGGTCCGCCTTGGTCCGCTCGGAGCCAGAAGAGACAGTCCCTACGCGCACCTGCGCGTCCCTGCCGATTGCAATCGAATCGACACGGAGCAAAGTACCCTCGTCCTGCAGGCAGACGACCACGTCATTGAGGACGGCTCCGGCTCCGATTTCCCCGGTACGCAGAAGACCGAACCACTCGCCAGAACCTCTCACCCGCGTAATTAGTTCCAACTCAGACAATCGCCCCACATCGAGTGAGAGATGCAATATCTTTGACGGACCCTTCAAATCGATGTCCAGAACCACAGGGTGTTGCGAGGAGAAGCCTGGCTCGATGCGAAGGATCCACTGTGAACTTACTGAGGCTGCCTGCAGGAACGAACCAGTGACTACATCGCCCTCCGGAAGTCCCGATACAGACACCACTCCCTCCTCCAAGCATATCCCCTCTGGAGCATCGCTTCCATCGAGGCCGACGAGTTTGAGTTGTGGTGTTCCAACATCAGGGATGCTGGTTATGTCACCGGTGGGGTGAACCCTGCGCCATGGTGTATATTTCCAGAGATGGTTGGACCTATCAGGCTCGTCGAGGGACAGGTACTCTGCGGCGGCGTCCAATGGCTCACCCCAAATCAGCCTATGCTGCCTTCCATCTCGAGGGCCATCAGTTGGTTGAGCTCGACTGCGTATTCCATCGGTAGTTCGCGGACGAACGGCTCGAAGAACCCATTGACGATCAGTGCAAGCGCCTTGTCTTCTGAGTGACCTCGACTCATCAGGTAGAACAACTGGTCGTCGCTCACCTTGCTAACCGATGCTTCGTGTTCGCAACGGCAAGAGGGGTTTTTGATCTCCATCGTGGGATAGGTGTCTGATTGGCTTTGCTCGTCGAGAATAAGTGCGTCACAGACGACGTTCACCTTGCAGTTTTCTGCCTTCTTGCTAACCGACACCATGCCCCGGTAACTCCCGCGGCCACCATTCTTGCTGATGCTCTTGGAGAGAATCTTGCTGGTGGTGTTCGACGCTAGGTGATGCACTTTCGCCCCGGCGTCCTGATGCATTCCTTCGCCTGCGTAGGCTACGGAGATGACTTCTGCGTGCGAACCCTCTCCCTTGAGAATCACTGCTGGGTACTTCATCGTCAACTTCGATCCGATATTGCCGTCGACCCATTCGATAGTTGAGTTCTCGTGTGCGATGCCACGCTTGGTGACCAGATTGTAGACATTGTTCGACCAGTTCTGGATTGTGGTGTAGCGGATATATGAGCCGGGTAGCGCAACAAGCTCAACGACGGCGCTGTGTAGCGAATCGGTCGAGTAGGTCGGGGCAGTGCAGCCCTCGACGTAGTGGATCGACGAGCCTTCGTCGGCGATTATCAGCGTGCGTTCGAACTGACCCATATTCTTGGCGTTGATACGGAAGTAGGCCTGCACCGGCATCTCGACGTGAACTCCCTTGGGAACGTAGATGAACGAGCCTCCCGACCATACGGCGGTGTTGAGTGCGCTGAACTTGTTGTCTTGGTAGGGGATGATGCTGCAGAAATATTTCTTTACGATGTCTTCATGCTCGCGGAGGCCACTATCCATATCGAGGAAGATGACGCCCTGCTTCTCGAGGTCCTCGCGGATACTGTGGTAGACAGCCTCCGACTCGTACTGTGCTGTCACTCCTGAGAGCCACTTCTGCTCGGCCTCGGGTATGCCCAACCTGTCGAAGGTGTTCCGGATGTCCGCGGGAACATCATCCCAGTCATCCTCCGTGCCTTCGCCAGAGCGTAGGAAGTAGCAGATCTCGTCGAACTCGATCGAGTTGAGCAACTCAGTGGAACCCCATGTGGGCATCGGGCGCTCTATGAAGTGGTGGAAGGCATTGACACGGATATCGGTCATCCACTGCGGCTCTCCCTTAATGGCCGAGATATCTCTGACGACCTGCTCAGAGAGCCCGAAGTCGAAGCGGATGGTTGAGTTCTCCGGATCGTGCCATCCGGCCTTGTAGTCTCCGACGGCCTCCCGTGCTACCTGGTTGACTGGCATTATGCTAGTCCCTCCGCTTCGGCCTTTGTGTCCAGCCACTCGTAACCCCGCTCCTCTAGTTGCGTGGCGAGTTCAGGGCCACCTGTGGCAACTATCCGTCCATCCATCAGAACGTGGACCTTGTCCGGCTGGACGTATTCAAGGATTCTCGAATAGTGAGTGATTATCAAAGCCCCTGAGTCAGTACCTCTGACTGCCGAGTTGACGCCGGCAGCGACAGTTTTGATACCATCTATGTCGAGGCCGCTGTCGGTTTCGTCGAGTATAGCGAACTTAGGTCGCAGGAGCAGCAGTTGGAGGATCTCGAAACGCTTCTTCTCTCCTCCACTGAACCCGTCATTGACGTACCTCGATAGGAAACTGCGAGGAATGTCAAGGGTCTCCATGGCACCCTTCAGAGAACTCCCGAATTCCGCGCCCTTGGCAGCTTCCTCCCCTCTGATGCTTGCGACCGACTTCCTGAGGAAGTTACCAACTTGCAGGCCCGGGACCGCTTGTGGATACTGGAAGGAGAGGAATACACCCGCCCGCGCTCTCTCCCACGTCTCGAGCTCCAAAAGATCCTCTCCAGAAAGGAGCACATCCCCCTGTTCGACCTCGAAGTCAGGGTGTCCCATGATGATGTTTGCAGCTGTAGTCTTGCCACTGCCGTTACGCCCCATAATGGCGTGGATTTCTCCCGGTTTTATGACGAGGTCAATGCCTTTGAGGATTGATATATCATCGATTCCAGCATGCAGATTTCGAATCTCTAGTAGCGGCGTGCCTCGGCCCATGCTGTTCCCCTTGCTGGTACGCCGACTAGGCCCCTTTTCAATGTCTCTCTAATGTTTAGGTCACCCTAAAAACAGATTACACACTCGGTGGGACGATGAAGTCTGGTGAAGACGACCATCATCCTCTATCTGACAGTCTCGAGGAGGCGTATCGGGCTCAGATCGAGGCAGCGATTCAGAAGGAGTCTGAGAGGAGGGTGACAGAGGCCCACGACCCGGTTGAGATCGCTCGTCTCGAGACTCTCTCCCTCGTTGAACTGGTCAAGGGCGAAGACTCTGACTTGATACCAGCACTGATGGCAAGACTGGGTCCCGTAAGGGCCGCTCTGGACGGTCACGGCGGAGGTTTGGTGGTCACCGAGGCGAAAATCGAGGAGATGCACAGCGGAATCTCGGCACTGTCGCTGGTTCTCGACTTGGATGGGGCTTGTGTGTCCTGCGGAGCCGCTCCGGGCACACTCAAGGGTATCCAAGACGATCTTCTGATGGACTCCGAGATCATCGCGGTGCGCTTCAGCGTGGCAATGTTGGAATGGTTCGACGAGCTCCAGCGCGATTTCGTGCTCAAGCACGGTGGCGTCATATTCGTCTAATCAAGGGACTCTAGCAGCGCATCCATCGCTGTGTGAGCGAAGCCTAGAACAGTGACCTCAAAACCATCTATGAGCACGGCGTTCCTGCCAGCATGGCCCCCTAGGTCGTAAGCCCCTGCTTTGCCGTGCCACGACTCGTTGCGAACCAATTCGACCAACCGGTCCTCACTCAGATCCTCAAACTCGACCACCGCTGAATCTGTCCAGATGTTTGCGCTCCATCCTCCATGGAGTACCTCAGTCCCTTCTTGCTCCTCATCCGGCGGGTACAGGAGTGCCGTAGAGGACCATACACGATGTCTGCGCCCTGAGAGCCTCAAGAGCATCGCCGCGGCGGCTATCGCATCATCCGGCTTACCCATTGCAACTAGCGGGTCCTCGGGATCCTCTACGAGGGTGTCTGCAACCACTACGAGTTTGAAATCCGAGTTACCAGAGAGAAAAATCTCCCTAGCGGCCGCCTCTGCCTTGGCTAGGCATATGGTTTCGGCCTGTAAGCCGACCTCCAAGCCAACTCCCGGTCTGGACTCTGCAGATATCAGTGGCCGGACTTCTATGTCCGTACCGGTTCCGTCCACCCAGTCATTCAGCCACGAGTGCCGTCGTTGGGAGGCCGAGGCGAGAAGAAGCAGTGCCATCCAAGCACCTCAGAGGGCGATGAGCTCGTCGCACACCGGGCACTTCGTGGTCTTCACATCGGCCGACGTCTCGAATCTGCTGGAGCAACTGGGGCACATCACCTGACGATTCAGAGGCGGCATTTCAGGCGGAGCGGGCGCCCCCTCCGGCAACGCCTCATGAGTGGAGGAAGTTTCGGGCTCTGGAAGTGGCGGCAGGACCTCGGGAGTGGTTGTCACACTACTCCTAAACTCCCTGCGCTCCCTGCGTTCACCAGCTCCCTCGTTGATGTCAACCAACTCAACTATCTGCGCGTCGTCAGGCTCACTGGCGGTGACCGATATGTCATCCTCGTCGATGACATCTACCACATCATCCTCCAGAAGCACGGATCCGGACGCCTCGGTCATCCTGCGACCCCTCATCCATCTGATTGCTCTGGCGGAGAGGGTAGTCAGGACGATGGTGCACAGAAGGAGGATGGTGATGGCGAAGCCTCCGAGCAGGATATTGAAGTTCTGTTCATCAAGCCCCAGCGCGTGTCTTACCTGCTCCAATAGCGAACCGTCTCGATTGTTAGGATCGTTATCATCTATCAGGGCCCTGATCTGCCATCCGCTGGCTGAGGTGTGGATGATGATGGTCTCGCTACTGGTAGGGGAACGGTCGACGAGGTAGAGGAAACCCAAATTCAGCCGGTTGGAGATACCCAGCCAACCGTCTTCAGCATCTATTATCCCGTACTGGACCTGCGGGCCGGTAGGTCCGACCATGTCGAAGAAGAGTTGAACGCCCCTCTCCACCTCAATCATATCGATTGTACTAACGCCCCGTGCAGGGTATCTCTGACTGAGGTTATCGACGGCTTCGAATGACGAGTCTGACACAATCGCCACCAATTCAGCCTCGTGTTCTTCTCCCTCTCTCCAGGCTGCTACGATTCGCTCCTCATCGTCGACAATTAGAACCTTCATGCAACCGAGCGAAGCCTCGTCACCGATGGCCTTCTTGAAGGTCCAGGATGCCTGCTCAACGAGGCCGTGTGCATACCACAGCCCCAGTCTCTCGATTCCGGTTGAGTCGCTTCTAATCGACTGGTAGAGGAGGTGAGCACCATCGTCATCTCCGATCTCCACGTCCACCGGGTCTGCCGTGCCCGGGATGAGGTCAATCTCACTCACCACATGAGGTGTCAACTCCCAGTCAGAGGATTTGGTCGGAGCATCTGCGTGGAGCAGGAAGACGCTGGTAAGATCCTCGTAAGTACCTCCGGTGAAAAGGTCTCGATAGTATCCTGCAACTAAGACCTCTGAGTCTTCGACGTCGATGTCGACCCCCCAGTACTTGCCGTCAGACAGCAGAATCGGCTCCAGCAGGTCCTGAATAGGAGTTATCTGGCAGGTCGCATCGATTGTAGAGTAGCTCAGCGTCTGCTGGAAGTAGCCACTTGAATCTAGAAATCTCCTTGTCCAGACCACATGGGCCACCTCGTCTTCGTTGCTCCAGATTGCGATGTCGCCCGACCACATGTCGTCCAAGATATTGGTGCATGCTGTAATTCCTAGATTTGAATTCAGTCTGTAAAGCCTTAACTGGCCATTCTTCTCGGTGATGACGAGGCCTTCGTCATCGAGGTCGACGACTTCGATTGGTACCTCACCAGATTCGAAACTCATCGATCTCGCTCCGGAGAGAGTCGATTCGTCGACTAGGATGGTTGCCTCGACCTGGTTGTTGGTCCAGTCAAGGTCTGCCAAGGTCGAGCCAGAGAGCGTAATCCTGACTTCCAGTGGCCCCGACTCGTTCACCCTGTGGGCGAACGATATCTGCGAAGCACCCTGTCCTACCACTAGTGTTATTGCGGTCGATGAGACCAGTTCCCAACCCTTATCGGTCATGATCTCGAGCATCGCCTCCACACCGGTCGCATCGCTTGAGCCTAAATTGTCCACTCTAGCTGTGATTAGGAACTGCTCATCCGGGTGTGGGATGGTGGGCTCTGTGCGAACAGCGCCCTCGCGGAAGGCTAGGTCGATGCCCTGAGGCCTCTGGATGACCGGGAATGTAAGTGACTGTTCGTTGTCGGTCTCGTCGTTCTCCTCGATATTGTCAGCTGGATCTAGAGAGACCATGATTATCTTGTCACCGACTGTCGTCGGGTTCCAGTACAGCACTATCTCGACGATGTCGCCACTGTCTATGCTCGGCAACACCATCTCATCCTTACGGGCCCCGTCTTCGTAGAGCGCGATTGCGAGGTTAGAGGCCGCTAAGTCCCCGTCGTTACGTATCTCGCAGCGAACTTCGAGGAATGTGTTGACGTAGGTCTCCGAGAGCGGGATGCCGTATTCCTCGACCGACAGGCCGGTTCTGAATATCAGGTCTGGTGCCGGCGGGTCGTTGTCGACCTCAACGGTTCTGCGGATTTCCTCAGAGTGCACTCCGTCACCGCTGATTATCCTGACCGAGAGCCGGTAGAAGCCGTCATCGACTTCCTCGGTATTCCAAGTGACTGACCAGTCGCCATTCCCACTGCCGCTGCCGCCGAAGGTCTGGGCAGTCCCCCATGAATCGGTACCGAGTCGCCATTGCACGGTCCCGCCGTTAACCGACTCCCAAGTACCGTAGACGTTGATAGAGCCAGTGACTGGATCCTGTCCACTGGGACCGCCCATAGTGACTTCGACTAGGCCGACCTCGTGCTTCTGCTCCGCGACATCGCTCCATTGGTCAAACTGATTCCTAGCCTGAGCCTCGATGCTTACCTCAAGGATGTTGATCTCATCCTCGGTGAACTCTGGCAGGGTGAAGGGGGCGCTCCAGTTGGCCGTACCTTGAGCCGTGTGCCAGTCGAGCAGGATGACCTCTCTCTTCGGCTCGCCTTCCGGCCTGTGGGCATATGAGATCCTTACAGCGACCTCCTCGATAGTGCCATTGGTCTCGGCATCCTCGTCGATATGGCCTCGGGCGCTGTAGGTCTCGCCCTCTATCAGCCAGGATTCCTCTTCGGGATTCTCGATGACCACCCAATCGCCCGAACCAGCTGGGGGCGGCTCCGTTCCATTGCCCGGATCGGGTGGATCGACCCCCCCTCCGAGCATCGCCTCGAGAATCATATTGCCGTCGACGATGCCGAACCCGTACTGATCGTTCCACTTGTCGGTGATGCTGGGTTGGGATGCTGAGCCGCGCGTCTCCGAGTTGTTCTGTAACAGATCTTTGACCTCTTGCGGATTGACACTATCGTCTATCTGGAGCATGACGGCGACGAATCCCGCTACAGCAGGAGCCGACATGCTGGTCCCTGTCATCTGGGTGTAACTATCCTCAGCCAGAGGTTTGGGTGCCCCTGGGATGCTGCTGCTGGAAGCAGCGTGCTGGGCAGACATGATGTTGGACCCGGGCGCGACCACGGTGGGCTTCAGTTCCTCCCACTCATTTTCGTCCCCGTCATCCTCCCGCGGGCCCGAGTTAGAGTAGGAATCAATCATGTCATCACCACGTTCAATCGTGTTCTCGTCGTTAATCGCGCCTACCGTTATGGCGCTGTCAGAAGCCCCTACAGAGGTAATCCTGCGCCTACCGTCGTTGCCGATGGCAGCGACCGGCACGATTCCCGCATCCGCAGCTTCGTCTACGGCTCTGGCTTCCGCGTTGGAGCCGTTATCACCTGGATCATCACCTTGTGGATCGGAGCCCGATCCGAAGGACATCGACATCACGTCGATGCCTTCGCTGGACTCGTTGTTACCCCAGTCATGGTCGACGTTATCTATCACCCATTGTATGCCTCTCAGGGTAGCGGCGGAATTGGTTGCTCCTGCATCACTCATAACCTTGACATCGACCAGATATGATCCTGGTGCGTAGCCTTGGTTGATTCTGCGTTCATCTCCGGTGCCCAAAGCGATTCCAGCAACGTGTGTGCCGTGACCGTCACCATCGTCGGGGTCGGTATTGCCGTCATCGCAATCCTGTGAGTTCCAGGAGGTCGCATCGCAACCACCTATCCACTTCGGGTCAGCGAGTTCATCAGGTTCCTTCTCGTTGTCGTTGTTGTTGTCCGAGAAGTCGTCCAGCGAGAAATGCTCGTTGTCCACTCCGGTGTCGAGGATCGCGATGACGACGCCAGAACCGTCGTAGCCAAAGTCCCGCATCGTCTCGTCGAAGATGTCCGAGTCGCGGACCTTGGAGCCTCTTGGGGCGTTATCAAGCAGTGGGACTAACACGTTCTGCTCTTCGATCATTACCACTCCCTCAAGGTTCCAGATATCGATCAGCGAGCTTACGGGAACATGGTCGATGACTATCGAATCGAGGATGTGCAGGACGTCAAACCACGACCCATCTTCGCTCCAGCCGTGATCGTGCAGGACCTCCTTGATGGCTAGTATGCTAGTAGGGCCTGGTTGCCAGGAGTAGTCAACCACGATGGCTACAGTCGCAAGCCCGTCAGCACCGGTTATCGACGTGGTGGACACCGATTCTCTCTCTCCTGCGATGATTCGCTGCAACCGGTCGTCCATACCGTCCGAGTCGAGGTCGTACCAGTAGCCGAACCACCATCCCGGGTCCTCCACAGGCCACCCGGCATCACCGGAGGGAAAGCCTGGGGAGCGGTCCTTCAGGGGGCATTCATGCTCGCCGCACATCAGAGGAGGGGGGAGATTCAGACCGGGTCGGACCTCGGTATCAGCCTCCTTATCGGCGATGTCGGGAGAGGTGACAAGAGCACTCGCGCCTATCGAGAAGTCCATGACGAGCAGTAGTGCGACAGCAATCAGTGGTACTGCCGGGTGCCGACTTCTAACCATGGCTCTCCTAGAGAGCCAAACTCGGATGAGGTTTAATCCCAACCTGTCCGGGATTGCCCGACGCACCCGTTCACGGCCATTTCACGTGAGAGCCGACCAGAGCGCAGCGCAACCTGCAGCTCCCTCCGCTCATCTCGGTAATTATCTCGCCATCACAGACGGGGCAGATTGTGTGCTCCGAAAGCTCCTCGAGCCAGGCTCTGCGGGTCTCCAGCTCATCCCCCTCTTCCCGTAGCCTCCTGAGTATGCGAGCAGCCCCACCCTGCAGTGGTTTGTCTGCTGACGCCCACGGATCGTCATCGAGGCTTCCCATGCGTTCCTTGGCCTGTTCCCTGATGGCTTCCGCCCGCCCCGATCCGGTGGCTGATTCCTGTGGCGAGTCGAGCGAGCTGGCCCCCCCTCTGGCAATCGGCCTCGCCAGTATGTAGGCTAGGAAGAAACCACCTACATGGGCCATATGGGCTATGTTCGATTCACCAGCGGTCCCGGCCTGGAGTTCATACATCTGCCAGACCTCCAAGCCGAGCCTGATGAAGACAATCAGCCAGACCGGCCAAGCCCGGATTAAGAACAGCAGAGGGAATTCCACCTTATCCTCCGGCCAGCAGGCCATGTAAGCCCCCAGAAGCCCGAATGCAGCCCCGCTGGCTCCGATAGCCGGAGCTGACGACTCTGGATGAGAAAGTATCCAAGCCACATTTCCTCCTATGAACCCCAAGAAGTACACCGCCAACCACCTACGTCCACCGAGCCTCTGCTCTAGTGGGATTCCAACCAGAGCGATTACCAGTACGTTGCCGAGGACATGGATCCAGTCTGCGTGGAGCCACGCCGCAGACACCATTCTGTAAGACTCAGAAAGGTCGCCCATGAGGTCCGGCTTGATGCCGAAGAGGTCGATCATCCATGCGAAGTGCATCGGGATTCCGGTCAATATCGAATGTGCGAACTGCACGAAGGTCACGAGCATCAGCGAGAGCACGGTGGCCAGCGCGAGGCTGGTTCCGCCGCGCGCTGCGGAGACGTAGGGGGCCACCGCGGCAGCGACCAATATCCCGACCACAATCAGGTCGCTGCCCACCAAGTCAGCCCACTCGACTACCATGTCATCCCCTCTGAGCCGTGTGGCTCGAGCGAATAGCCGCTTCGACCCTTGATGGAATTACTCAAACGATAGCCCACCCTCGGGCTTACGTGGATCAAGGCACTTTGCTGCAGGCATCAGGCATCGAAGTCCATCGGGGCTCGCGAACGGTTCTGAAAAGCGTTGATTTCCATCTGAGAGAAGCGGAGGTAGTTGCTCTAGTCGGGCCCAACGGCTCTGGCAAGACCACCCTGCTTGAGGCCTGCGCTGGAATTCTGCCTCTCACGTCCGGAAGCATCGACTGGCGTACTGGGACCGACTCCTCCCGCCTCGTGCGTGACTCGGAGGGCCGCAGGAGCGAGCTTCCGCCGATGGGACTCACCCTGCAGAGCGATGGGATGTGCGGCGAGGAGACGGTCGAGGAGAGACTCGCAATCTCCCTACGTGTTGCAGGCAGATCTCCCGACGAAACGAGGATGGCAGAGATGCTGTCCGTTTGGGGGCTGGAGCACAGACGCGCGGACAGGATTTCCCAGTTGTCCGGAGGCATGCGACGCCGACTCGCAGTGCTGTGCGGACTCGCCCCTGCTGCGCTCTGCGGCGACTCGCGAGTCGCCTTGCTTGACGAACCCTCAGAGGGGCTCGATGAATCGGCCAGAGGCCTTCTAATCGGATGGCTGAGGGCTTTGGCGGCAAACGGTCACGGGGTCGTTGTCGCGACTCACGACGCCGAGGTAATCCGATGTGCTGACCGCGTAGTCAGTGTCGAAGAGAGTAATCTGATTGAGACAGTTGGTGAGTCCGTGGGCGTTATTGCACAACTTCCTCAGCCCAGCGACTCGGCCGAGCCAAGCACACTCGGCTCTCTTTTGAAGTGGGCCTTCAGAATGGAGATCCGCAACCCCATAGACACGATCGGTCGCGCGACTCCGGCACTCGTAGCCTTGCTGCTGGCATACGCCCTTGTAGGCGAGATCGACATGGGCCACGCTGGCAATGGCATGCTGGCCGCACTAGTCCTCATGCCCGCTTTCATCACTGCTGTGGTCTCTCCCGCTCTGGTCAGGCGTCTAGCCGAGGCTGACTGCGGACGTTGGTGGTCAGCAGTCGTAGGCCCTATGACGCGCCCGGTGAATTCATTGGCCGGGGCATCTCTAATCCTGCCAATCCCCCTGACCTACCTGTCGTGGCTTGTTTTGGCAGGCTCGTTCGACGCCGATGCTTCTTCCGAGGTACTGCGCTGGCTTTGGCTGCCGGCAGTTGCCATGCTCGACGTCGCCATCGCTGCGGCCGCTCTGCATCTTCTCGTAGCGGACCTCCGTCGAGCCAGCGCTGCTGCAGCATCTCTACTCCTTCTGGTGCTGGTTTGGCCGTTCCTCGAACTGTCCGATGCACTCGCCGTCATCATGACAGATGGCATGTCATTCGGACTAGGTATGGGTGACCCGTTGGTGACCTGCTTGATAGCGAGCCTGACCTCGGCTTTGGTCTGGGCTGTCGCGGTGTTCTTGCCTGAGACCTAAGGACGAGCATTGATGATAAGGAGCAGATTCGCTCGACCATGCCATCTGCTAGGGCGAGGGGCACGGCTCTGACCGTCATCGGACTGACAGGTGCAGCAACTACGGTGTTGCTGGGCTTCCTCTGGGCCCCTTCTGTCGACGCGGAGGCGTGGAACGCGCCTGAGGCATACCGAATCCTGTTCTGGCACGTGCCCTTTGCTTGGTCCTCCTTCCTCGCCTTCTGCGTACTCTTCATCGGCTCTGTGGTTTGGTACTCTCGCCGTTCGGACTTAGGGTGGAGGCTAATCTGCACCGGCTCTGACCTAGGTCTGCTGTTCGGGCTAGGCGTGGTGATCTCAGGACCCATCTGGGGTTCGGCAGAGTGGGGCGTTCCTTGGGATTGGGGGGATTTGAGATTGAACACCTACGGGCTTCTCACTGCAGTCGCGCTCTTTTTGGTGCTAGCTCGCAACTCCCAACCGGACGGTCAGGACACCAGAGATACCATTGCAGCCGTCGGGTTGTTCGGCTTCGCTCTGGTTCCCATCACTGCTCTGGCGACGACTTGGTATCAGGAGCGACACCCGGGAGTCTTGATTATCGAGAGCGAGGAGGCCGGGCTGGCACCTGAGATTATGACGGTACTGCTACTCGGATTCGTCTCGTTCTTCGTGCTCTTTTCCGGCTTCGCCCTACTCAGCGACACTGTCTACCAGATGGAATCAAGACTGAATCACTTGCAGCGGTTTCTAGACGAGGAGGCGGTACACTGACCGGTCTGACCGAACTTGCTGTCGTATACTTCGCCCTCATCGGTCTGTTAGGCGCCTATGTCTACCGTTTATTCAGCAGAATGGCTGACCTCGATGCACGCCTAGCGGCTGCCGAAGATGTGCTCTCAGACGACGAGAACGAGTGATTTTCCTAGATTTTCCCTTCGGGAACCCTTGAAACGGGCGGTCTGAGCGGAGAGCAGGGAGCACCATGTCAACCGGAGCCTTCTGCATCACCTGTGGGGCACCTCCTCCACTCACCTCCGAGAGGATGTGCGAGGCGTGCCTGAGGAAACGCACCATTCTGTCCAAGATGCCCGATACAATCCAGCAGTCACGCTGTTCCAAGTGCGACTCTTACGAAGTCAGAGGGCGATGGTCAGAGATGGATTTGGATACTCTCGCCGACTTGCGAATCCGTGAGAACCTAGTCGCTGAGGAGCGTGCCAAGCAGGTCGATGTCGGATTCGCCGCCGAATCCATCGATGACAGGACGAACAGACTCCATGTAGATGTCAAGGGGACTATCGAGGGATATGAGTTCGAGGACCAGCACTCAATCCTCCTACAGACTAGCAACGCAGTATGCCCGGCCTGCGCGCGCAAGGCCGGCTCTTACTTCGAGGCAACAGTCCAACTCCGCTCGGCAGGGCGTCGCTTGGACGATATCGAACTCAAGGGACTCAGGGCGACGCTGGATGATATGCTCGAGAATATGGAACCAGATCCCATGTTCTTCGTCACCAATGAGGGGCCGGTCACTGGGGGCTGGGATCTGCAACTCGGCTCGAAGGCGATGGCCAAGAACTGGGGCCGCAGACTGGTCAGGAGGTTCGGCGGGACAATCAAGGAGACATCCACTGTCGTTGGCTCCAACGACGGTATCGATGTCACGAGGCTCACTCTCAGTTACCGCAAGCCCGCCTACGGACTGCGCGACGTCATCAGATTCAGACGGCAGTTCTGGATCATCGATGGGTGGCAGAAGGACGGCCCGAGCCTGCGTGCTCTGGATCGGTTCGAGCGAACCGGGGCATCGTGGCGAGACATGGAGAAGTCGACAGTGGTGTGCTCCACGAGGGAGCAGCACGATGTGGAGATCCTGAACCGCGACAGTTCCGCCGTCGAAGTGATGGACCCGACTGACTACAGCATGATCACAGTGGGCCTTCCCTACGACGATGACGGCACCGCCTCACGCCTGCGCATCGGCTTCATAGACGGAGCGTGGCTGGCATTACCGGGAGCAGTCAACGAGGTGTGAGCATGGGCGAGAGTGACATGGCCTCCTTGCTCGCCGAACTTGACACTGGCGATATGGCAGGATTCACCCGCAGTTTCGCAGACGACCTCGAGGCCGCGATGGCCGTCGAGGTCGGTATCGAGGCTGATTCCGACTGGAGCGGCGTGCTCTGCCTCGGCATGGGCGGCTCTGGAGCCGGAGGGCACTTCCTCAAGGCACTGGCCGACGCCGAGGGAGGACTCCCCTTCGTGGTCTGGAGCGACTACGGCCTACCGAGTTGGTGGGGACCAGATTGGCTGGTTCTGGCCACTTCACACTCTGGCAACACCGAGGAGACCCTAGACGGCGTGCGCGATGCTCTCGAGTCCGGTGGCACGGTGGCGGGAGTGTCCTCAGGTGGCCGACTGAGCGAGATGCTCGATGGCAGCGACGACGGTATCCTGCTCACAGTTCCCGGCGGCCAGATGCCACGCTCGGCATTCGGCCATATCTTCGGTACTCAACTCGCCGCCTGCTGGGCGCTCGGACTGCTCCCTACACCTGATGAGGCCGAGAGGGGTGCGATGCTCGAGCGCCTGAGAGCTTCTTGCGGCAACGCCGATCTGATTGGGGGCGATGGCATGGCCGAGACGATGGCGAGGTCGATTCAAGGCCGCGAAGTGGGAATCGTGGCCTCGCCTGAGCTCAGCCCGGCCGCGTACCGCTTCGCCTGCCAGCTGAACGAGAACTCGGCGGCCTTCGCTCACCCAGCAGAGGTGCCCGAGATGAACCACAACGAGATTGTCGCATGGTCTGCCGAGGACGCATCAACTCGGGCTCTCATCGCATTCACGTCGGATGGTATGCACCCCCGCGCGCAAGCGCGTATGGAGTGGGTGCTGGACAACATCGACAACGAAGTCGTATGGCGAATCGAGTGCGAGGGCGCGAACCTGCTCGAGCGCCTTCTATACACAGCCCACGTGACCGACTGGATATCAATCGCGCTCGCGCTGGTGAAAGGCGTGGATCCTTCTGATATGGCTGCGATAGACTCGCTCAAGGCGCACTTGGCCACTGTTCAGTAGAGCGGGCCGAGGACGAGCCTCGGATCAGGGTAGTCGAGCAGGGCCTGCTCTCTGTCTTCAGGCGCTACTACTCCTGGGAGGTCGTGAGTCTCAGGCTCGATGAGAGAGAGTTGGAAGTGGAGGTGAGGCTCCCAGCCACCGTTCTCCGCGTAGGAGCCGAACCGGGCGATCACCTCTCCCGAACTCACCTTCTGACCAACTGTCTTACCTTGGATTGAGGCTGCGTCCAAATGGCCATAGAGCGCCCACACCGGAGCCCCTCCTATGTCGTGCTTGGTGATTACGACGTTGCCGTAGTCGCCCGGTTCCGGATTGTATCCATAGTGCGAGATCTCCCCGTCCATGAATGTCATACAGGGAGTTCCCATTGGGCCGCCGATGTCGATTCCCATGTGGATGTTGCGAGTCCCACCGAATAGATTAGTATTGTACAGGTTGGGCCGAACTTCGTCGTACTTGCCAACGCTGTACTCAGTCTCGGGGGGCGTCCATGTGCCACCACTCAGATTGAGAATAGTGTACTCCTCAGGTAAATGGACCACGGGGTGGTAGTCTTGTGTGGACCATCCGACCATGGATTGGCGAAGAAGGAGGACTAAATCACTCCTCTTCTTCCTCGTATTCCACGAATACTTCTGGTAGATTCTTCACGTCGTTAGGCTCAGGAAGTGACGATTGCAGAGTATCTGACACTTTCAGTTCCTCTAACTTCCTTCCGTGGGGAAGAATTCGAGATTCATAGGACCTCATTGCTTCGTTGTATGCCTTGCCGGCTTTATCCAAGTGTGCACCAACCTTCTGAGTATGGGTTATCATGGTCACCGTTCTCTTGTACATCTCTCGGGTGACCTCGTAGATTTCAAGGGCGCCTTCAGCCAGGCTGTGCTGCTGCCAATAGAGAGCAATAGTTCGAAGCAGTCCGAACATCGTTACAGGGTTGGCAAGCAGAACACGCTTGGACAAAGCGTATTCCATCAAATCTGGATCCACAGAGAAGGCGGCAGATGCCAATGCCTCGGATGGGATGAAGAGCACCACGTGATCGAAATCGCCCTCAATCTTGTCCTGATATGCCTTAGTACTCAAGTCCTTGATTCGGCCCTTGAGGGCCTTTGCATGCTTCTCGAGTAAATCGTCCTGTTCTGGACCAGCGTCTAATTCTGCAGCTTCCAAGAAATGTTTCGCAGTTGCCTTCGAATCAATTGGAAGGACTGCCTCTCCCGGCAACCGCACGATGAAGTCGGGTCGACCCTCTTCGATTGACTCCTGTTCAAAGAAATCTACGTGCTCCGTTAAGCCGGCTTTTTCAAACAGATTACGGAGTGTGACCTCACCCCAGTTTCCTCGCGCCTGCGAAGACGAAGTTAAGGCAGATGTGAGAGCAGTGGCACGAGTGCCTAGATTCTGTGTTTGCTCCTCAAGTAACTTGAGGTGTCGAACCACTCCTTGATAGGCACCTTCACGACTCTTCTCTAGATTGGTATGTAATTTGGCCATATCGTCCATTCGCTTCTCGAATGGCTTAATCAGTTGGTCATTAATCTCCTTGGCAGTGTCTGAAGCCATGGCTTTGCTCTGCGCCAGAATAAGCTCCTTCTCTTGAGCCAATGCCTCTTCGCGGGCCTCAATCTTGGCCTCGGCCCTCGTCACCCTTTCTGTCATCTTCTGGGATGCAATCAACCATCCGAACGCAACCCCGATTCCGATACCGACGATGGCTGTCGCCATGCTTACTATTTCAGCCATCGTAGACCCCCTGAGACTGGCCCTATATCAAACTCGGCAATAGTAATGAGTATCGGCTCTGACAGTTCTGCCATGTCAGTGAACCATACTTCAGAGTACTTGAACTCTACAGAACTGATAATGGGACATTGAAAATATAGAACATATT